>CAZCOP010000045.1:2888-12666 GCA_964499825.1 uncultured Candidatus Bathyarchaeia archaeon | reverse complement strand
TATCTATCTCGAGCCTTATCTTCAGGGTTTTAGCCAGCTCAGCCAGCTTCTCAGCCTCGTTCCTCCCCTTAATTAAGAGCGCGTTTAAACCTCGGTTCTTCGCCTTTTGGTAAAGGTCTATGTCTCTGGTTAATAGTATCCTCCCCTCCCTCCCGGCGATGGCTATCAACTCCTCATCGTTCAATGCGTTGTAATATTCGACGTCGTACCCCAGCATCCTAAGCCACCTCGTCAACTTACCAAGCATACCGTCTACCAGAAACCTCAACTCACTCCACCCGTCCGCCTTATTACAGCTCCAACCCCAGGCTTCGCCACTATCTCGCCATCATCCATTACAAGATGCCCATTAACAAAGGTCTTGACTGGTTTACCCCTAACCTCCCAGCCACCGAAGGGTGAGAACTTAGCCTTCGAGAGGAAGCTTGAGGGATCTATCTTGAACCTCCGCTTCATATCAACCACAACTAGATCTGCGTATCCCCCCTCTGAGATCCCGCCTCTACCGGTTATCCCGAATACCTCGGCTGGCCTCTCTGAGGTTAACCGAACCAGGGATTGGAGGGTTAGTCGGCCCCTATAAACCTCTGTTAGTAGGAGTGGAAGAGTAGTCTCAAGGCCGGGTATGCCCGTCTTTACATCCCAGATCGAGCTTCCGCTCTTCTCCTCAAGTGTGTGGGGCGCGTGGTCTGAGGCCACAATATCGATTACACCCCTATGGAGGGCTCTCCATAACCCCTTCACGTCACTCTCAGACCTAAGAGGTGGATCCATCAAAGCCAGACCGCCCAACCGTTTGGTGTATTCCGATGTTAGAAGTAGGTGGTGCGGTGTAACTTCACACGTAACCGGTAGCCCCATACCCTTCATCTCGGATACAGCCTCTACGCCGGCTGAGGAACTCAAGTGGCATATATGAACCTTCGCTTTCGTCTTTTCCATCAACCTCGCGGCCTCTCTTATGGCTTTAACTTCGGCTTCTGGCGTGTGGACCTCCAGGTATGCCTCTGGATCGTTTCTTCCCATATTCTTCGCAGCCTCAACGCCAGCCTCTATCATTTTCATATCTTCGGCGTGGATTGCCACTGGAACTCCGAGCTTCGCCGTCTCTTTGAAGGCTTCGCTCAGCGCCTCCTTGTCCGTTGGGTCCACCCCGCCTATCCGCCTCACCATGTAGAGTTTGAAGGCCACAGCTCCGCCCTCGGTTATTATATCCCCTATCTCTCCCAAATCCTTCGGGAAGGCTGAGTAGAAGGCCGTATTCACCAGTATGCGCCCCTCAGCTATCCTCATCCTCTCCTTAAGTCTGTTTAGGCTCATCGTGGTCGGTTCGTTATTCGGCATGTCCATTACTAGGGTTATGCCACCGTTGGCCGCCGCAGCTGTCCCCGTGTAGAAGTCCTCCTTATAGGATAGCCCCTGGTCTCTCAGGTGGACATGGGCGTCTATCAAGCCCGGTAGGATGAGCCTGCCTTCTATGTTTATCCTCTCCGAACCCTTCGGGAGGTTTGGGGTCTTCGCTATCTTGGTGATCCTTCCCCCATCGATCGCCAAGCCTGCCTCGACTATCCTCCCCCTTAAGTATAGCTTGGCGTTCTCCAATACCGTATCTACGGTCAAGTGTGGATTCGCCCATATAATGTTAGGGATTTGGGGTGATAAAGTTTGATCTTTTAGGGGGTTTAAGAAGGGGTTCAGCCAGCATCGGCTGTTTTATAGTTGACGCTCCCTCTTGGCCTCTTCAAGTTCTATCCTGCAGTCCTCGCAGAGGAAGTTCCCCTCAACCTCTACGAGGTTATCCGACCAACTACCGCAGTTGTCGCAGTATCCGGCTGAGGGCGGGCTCTCAACCTCCTCCAGTCCGCTCTCCTCTATCCTAGCCTTCTCCTGCATTATCTCTATCAGCTCCGGTGTGACCGCGAGTATATCCTTACTCGAGATTATCCCTACAAGCTCGCCTTTATATATCACGCCCAGCCTCCTTATGTTTAAGTTGCTCATCCTCCTGGCAGCCTCACTCAACGTCTCATCCGGGCTTATGGTTATGAGGGGAGCCGTCATTATCTCCTCCGCCGTTATCTCGCTCGGTTTGATATTCTTCGCCACAACCCTCGTCACTACATCTCTCTCAGTTATTATCCCAATCGGCTTCCCCCCAGCGGTCGTTACTATGAGGCAGCCTATGTTATGTTTATCCATCAGCTGCGCCGCCCTGTCAATCCTCTCATTCTCACGTATAGTTATGGCTGGGCTGCTCATGACATCCTTGACGAGCATCCGTGACCTTATCCCTAGCTCAGACATCCCCGCCCACGCTCAAGCGATATGAGAAACCATCTAGTAATTAAAATTTTTCCATCAACATCTCCGGATTCGGTGATCGCAGTAGTTGGTGTTAAGCGAGGATGTAGATTTAAGTGGTTAGAGAATCCCCAAAGGCAGGTTGACGTTAGATGAAGGTTATGGTTTGCAGTGAGGGTGGTTGCAAGACAGCTCTCGCCATACTCACGTCAAGGATCCGAACGGCTCAAAAGTCTACATAGTCGACTCCGATGGATGTGCTGCTGCCGACCGTGATGGGCGTACCCCAGCCGGGGTGTTGGTCAAGCATGTTGGGGGCAAGAGGCGAGGGAAACCCGTAAAGACCGAGTTGCACTGGCCGACTTGAGGAGGATACTCAACCACCTGAAAACTGGGGATGCGTAAGAAACATTATAAACTCCCCACTCCATAGGTGGTTGGAGGGGATCAGACTTGAAGGTTTACATCATGACCGACCTTGAGGGGGTGGCTGGTGTTATAAACTTCGATGACTATGCAACCCCTGATGGTAGGTACTATGAGGTTGCCCGTGAACTCACAACTATGGAGGTCAACGCAGCCATAGAGGGGGTGCTTGAGGCGGGTGCAGATGAGATACTCGTTGTCGACGGGCATGGACATGGAGCGATAAACCCCCTACTCCTCCATCCGGAGGCAAAGCTCCTAGCGGGTAAGCCGTTAACCTACCCCTTCGGGTGCGATGGAAGCTTCGATGCAGCTTTGATAATCGGTCAACACGCCAAGTCGAATACGGATGGGGGCCACCTATGCCACACGGGCTCCTTCGCAGTCGAGGACTTGCATATAAACGGAACGTCCCTAGGCGAGCTTGGATGTAACATGTTATTCGCCGCTTATTTCGGTGTGCCAACGGTGATGGTTAGCGGTGATAAGGCTGCGTGTGAGGAGGCTCTATCGCTGGTTCCGAATATAGAGGTTGCACCGGTTAAGGAGGGTGTTAAGAGGGGTTCAGCGTCCGGGCTTACAGCTGAACAGAATAAGCTCTTTAATGGAGCCGCCATCCACCTCCACCCGGAGAAGGCTCGTGAACTGATAAGGGAGAAGGCTAGGAGGGGGCTTGAGAGGCTCGATGAGATTAGACTCTTCTGGATTGAGCCGCCTTACGAGCTTGTCTGCACATTGAGACCTGAGAAGCCGGGGGCGCCGGGTATGATAGCCCGTGTTAAGTCGGATGACCTGTTGGAGCTTCTACGTAAGCCTAGGAGATATGAACCGATCAAGTGACAGTCCGATGTGATGAAACTATTTTAAAGAGCGTGTTAATTAGATATTACCCCTATCGCCAGCTATTTGAGGTGTAGGAGGTTATGGATGAGATACTCAGACTGGAGAGGAAGGTTAAACTCCATAATACGGTTATGATTATAGGTCTCGATGGTTGGGGTAACGCTGGTAGGGTCTCAACATTCACGGTTAGGTATCTTACCGATAAGTTGGGTGCGAGAAAGCTTGGGGAGATCCCTCCTGAGATGTTCCATAACTACCAGATCGAGAGGCCGATGGTATCCATAAGGAGAGGGGTGATAGAGTCCTACAACCCGCCGAGGAATGAGATATTCTACTGGAAGGATAAGAGGGGTAGGGTGGACTTGCTCCTACTCCTAGGCTCGGAGCCCCACCTAAACTGGCCATGCTACGCAAAGGCCATACTGAAGCTAGCTAAGGAGATGGATGTCAAGCGTATCTACACGATAGGTGGTTACTTGGCTGACGTCCACCACGGGGATGAAACCCCGATAACCGCGTCAACGAATAATGAGGAACTTATAGGGGAGCTTAAGGAGGCTAGGGTTGAACTCACAAACTACAGGGGGCCGACAAGCGTCTATAGCGAGATACTCTGGCAGGCCAAGGCTGAGAACCTAGACGTTGTCAGCCTTTGGTGCGCAGTCCCGATCTACGTGGGCGGTTTCTACCCTAAGGCTGCCTACCACATGCTCCGGAAGATCAAGATGATGGTAGGGTTGGATATAAACCTCGGGGACATCAGGAAGAAGGCTGAATCCTTCGAGGCACAGTTCGAGAGGAGAGCAGCGGAGCAACCGGAGCTTCATAGGTTAATCGAGAAGATGAGGGGGAGCCGCGGCTTAGAGAAGGGGCCGACATACATGGTCTAGCCTGCTTCACCGCTCAGGTATGGAAACCTATTTCTACCCATAACCAGAACTCTCTTGAGGTGAGAAAGTTGAAGGTTTTTAGGTATGTAGACGTGGAGGCCGAGAGCGCTGAGGATGGAGCATCCGGGGTAACTGTCAGGTGGCTCATAGACGAGAGAGTTGGCGCTGAAAACTTCGCCATGAGGCTCTTCGAGATCGAGCCCGGCGGCTACACACCCCACCACTCCCACCCATGGGAGCACGAGGTCTTCATACTCGATGGGAAGGGTGTCGTCATAGGTGAGGATGGGGAGAGGCCCATCGAGGGGGGTTACGTCGTGTTCATCCCACCGAACGAGAGACACCAGTTCAAGAACAACAGCGGAGGTAAATTGAGGTTTCTATGTCTAATACCCTACAAGGGGAGCAGATCTGAAGGGTGAAACCGTTGAAGTTCGACCTCTTGATAAGAGGGGGATATATAATCGACGGCGCCGGAAACCCATGGTTTAGGGGCGACATCGGCGTTCTGGAGGGCAGAATAGAGGCTATAGGCGACCTAGGTAGGTATGGGGCATCGGAGAAGATAGACGCCAAGGGGTTAACGGTCACACCGGGCTTCATCGATATGCACGGCCACTCAGACTTCTACATACTCCTAAACCCCTACGGGGAGAGCAAGATCTTCCAAGGCGTCACGACGGAGGTTGTGGGAAACTGCGGCAGTTCAGCCGCGCCGATGGATGAGAAGCTCAAAGCGTACAGGGAGAGGTATATGCGTAAACTCCTTGGACCAGAGTTTGAGTTCAACTGGACGACTATGGGAGACTACATAGATAGGGTGAACGAGAAGGGCTCCTCCCTGAACATCGTTCCGCTCGTTGGACATGGAACCATACGCTCGATAGTTGTGGGCTTCGAGGATAGGAAGCCAGCCGAGGATGAATTGAGGGAGATGTGCAGGCTCGTCGCCGAGTCAATGGAGGATGGAGCCTGGGGCCTCTCAACAGGCCTCATCTACACGCCCGGCTGCTTCGCCGATACAGATGAGATAGTTGCCCTAGCCAAGGTTGCAGCCAGGTATCACGGGATATACTCCTCCCACATAAGGGGTGAGGGTGAGACCCTGCTGGACGCTGTTAGAGAGGCGATAGAGATCGGGAGGAGGGCTGAAATACCAGTTGAGATATCACACTTCAAGGCTCATGGGAGAAAGAATTGGGGCAAGACTAGGGAGTCGCTCAGACTTGTTGAGAAGGCTAGGGAGGACGGCGTAGACGTAACATTCGACCAGTACCCATACACGGCATCGAGCACAGGCTTGGCTGCGTTACTACCAGCATGGGTCCGTGAGGGTGGTAACGATGAGATGCTGAGGCGACTACAGAACCCCGAAGTTAGGAGAAGAATAAAAATGGACCCCGAGGTTCTGGGGAGGGAGTGGGATCGCATCCTCCTAGTCTACGCTGAGAAGCACCCCGACTTCTCGGGTAGATCGATAGATGAGCTGGCTAAGGAGTCTGGAAAGGAGACCCTGGACTTCGTCTTCGACCTCCTCATCGAGGAGGAGGCTACCGTGAGCATAGTGGCCTTCGCGATGTGCGAGGAGGATGTGAGGAGGGTTATGAAAAGCCCCTACATGATGGTTGGAACCGACGGGAGCGCCATATCACCGAAGGGGATACTCGGTAGGGGGAAGCCTCACCCAAGGTTTTATGGAACCTTCCCGAGGATACTAGGCCGGTATGTTAGAGAGAAAGGGGTCCTAACCCTGCAGGAGGCGGTGCGTAAGATGACCTCCATGCCTGCTCAGAAGCTTGGGTTGAGGGATAGGGGCCTCCTACGTGAGGGTATGGTGGCCGACATCGTGATCTTCGACTCTGATGAGATAATCGACGAGGCAACCTTCACAGACCCTCATAGGTTTCCGAGGGGCATACACTACGTCATAGTTGGAGGGGAAGTTGTGGTCCGGAAGAATGAGCACACCGGGGTCCTTCCCGGAAGGGCCTTGAGGAAAACCGACTACGTTTACTGATGCACCTTAAGTTAACTTGAACCCCCCCGACGCCTTAACCTCCACTCTCCTAGGTTTTATCACCTCATGTAGGCTTAGGAGTGCGTAGGTTAGTAGTATGGTGGCGGCCAAATCTATCGGAACCCTAACAGAGTATATAACAGACTCGCCGAGTAAGTTCAGCAGTATCAGCATGCTCACAACCCTGCCGGTTATAAATACGATGACGCTCACCACGAGGGCCTTCAGGGAGCTTATCGTCCTATCTCTCATCAGGAAGAGCTTGGCAGCCGAGTACTTAACCCTTGATGAGGCGTAGAAGTACACCTTGAAGGCTGAGTATAACACT
Organism: uncultured Candidatus Bathyarchaeia archaeon; assembly: GCA_964499825.1. GTDB lineage: Archaea > Thermoproteota > Bathyarchaeia > Bathyarchaeales > B26-1 > B17-G17. The sequence goes on along the minus strand of CAZCOP010000045.1, from coordinate 5,861 downwards.
ATGAGCGAGGCGAAGACTCCGACCAGGACGGGGTTCAAGTACTCCACTCCCTCATGCCTCCAGTAAGATGTTGAGCTCCCTTATAGAGAATAGGAGGAAGCCTAAGGCTCCTATGCTAGCCAGTCCACCCGAGACTCTGAACTCCTCTAGGTTTGTTATCCACCACAGGTATAGGAGTATAGCTGTTACAACCCCTAGGAGCGTGAAGAGGAGTATGCCCTTCAGAAACCCCAGGAACCTCCCACTCCTCAGGAAGACCCTTGACGACGAAACCTCCACATTCCCGAGTTTCGTTACTACCTTAACCCCGTAGAAGAGGGCTGGTATACCCAACGCCAAGTACATGAGCTCCCTGAAGGCCATAAATAGGTCCATTCACCCTCAGCTCCCAATCCAAGTTAAATCTATAAGGGTATAGGCTCGGATTTTATAAAGATAATTATCTAATGGCTCCTATACATCCGGTTTATTCATCTTTATATCCACAGTATATTATAGGTGGTGGGGCGGTTAGGATCTGGCAACCCTTACCAGTCTGTTACCATCGATCCACCACGTTGTATGCACCGCTTAAATCAGCCAGATCGATGACGGTTGTTCGGCTTCTAATCCGTTGGTTGCTCAACTCTCCCTTTTAGGCTTCTCTTGAGGGCCTCGATCACGTTCTCCCTACCCATGGCCACTATGTAGGGTCCCATCCTAGGCCCGGACGGCATGCCGAGCAGTATTAGGTATAGAACCCTGAAGAACCTCCTAGGCTTTACGCCGTTCCTTCTGGCTATGTTGAATATTAGGCTCTGTATCCTCTCCGGGTCCCTCTCAACCTTGAGGGCTTCTATCAACTCCTCTATGGCCCTCCTCTCCTCGGACTTCAGTTCTATCACGGTCTCCCTTATCTCCCTGAAGTCTCTAACCCAGTTCACAGCGTACTTTATCCTCTCAATAACGTCTCCACTCGGCCTCCCGGCCTTTAAGTACCCGTAAACCCTAAGCTTCTCGATGATGAAGGGCAGCTCGGAGCCCTTTGGGGCTATCTTGACTAGGTATGTTAGGAGGTTGTATGGTATATGTATGCTGGGCTTCTCGGGGGGCTTCATCAACCAGCAGTACTTGTATAGGCCGGTGAGCTTCGCCCTCTCCTTCTCGTCGTCTACCCTCTTCCTCCCGAAGTATATGTCCTCAAGCTCATCCAGCTCGTTCATGTAGTTTGGGATGTCGGTGACCGAGATGTTCCTAGTCCCCACGAAGCGCTTCAGGGTTAGTAGGAGTAGGGATTGAGGTGAGCCATACCTGAACCAGACTTGAGGTGTGAAGACGTTGCCTATAGACTTCGAGATCTTCCTCCCACTCTTATCTAGGAACATCTCGTATTGGGCGTGCATGGGAGGTTCATACTTCAGAACCTCACGGCTTATCCTATCGTTAACCCTGACTGAGTCTGCTATATCCTTCCCGTAGGCCTCAAACCTTATGCTTAGGGCCCTCCACCTAGCTGCGAACTCGCCGGCCTTCCAGCTCAGCTTACCCTCACCCTTCCTATAGTCAACCTCACCTTCGTAACCGCAACCGTTGAGCCACTTACCCTTAATCTCCATTCCATCGCATACGTAGAGTATCTTACCCTCCTCAGGTATGAACTTGTAGGCTCTCGTGGTGTATATCCTCCCACACGATGAGCACACAGGGAAGTATGGTAGGGTGGTCATGTACTTCTCCTGTCCGGTCTCCTCCTTCACGATGCGGCCTACGGTCTCGGCGTTCTCGATTAGAGTCCTTATCTCCTCGTTTAGGAGGCCGCTCCTATAAACCTCCACCGCCGACATGAATTTGTACTCTATCCCGCACTTATCTAGGGCTTCGAGGAGTAGGGAGACCATGTGCTCCCCATAGCTTCCGTGACATTTGAATGGGTCTGGGATATCCATAACCGGATAGCCTATGTAACGCTCTAGGGACTCTGGAAGTCCTTTAGGGACGCTCCTCAAACCATCCTTGTTGTCTGAGAAGACTATAAACTCCGATTTGTATCCTTGCTCCTCTATGGCGAGTGAGACGGCGTAGTTCCTCGCAACCTCAGCTAGGCTTCCTATGTGTGGTATGCCGGAGGCGGCGACTCCGCTCTCAACCCTTATCAGGTCTAGGCTCCTACCGAGCTTTCTCTCCCTGTCTATTATCTCGGCTGCAACCTTGTCGTACCATGTGCCGTGCCCTATGACCCTGCTCAAAGCCCCCATCCAACCGTAAAGGGTTGCTCCAGCATAAAATTACCCGGCTCAACCCTTTTAAATAAACCGTTAACGCCCGGTTTCGTGTTCGGAACAGACCTGGCTGGAGAACTCAACGTGGAGGTTGAGGTTTACTTGGACTTTAGTGATAGCGCCCAGATACGCGAGGAGAGCTGCCGCGATGTTAGAGGTTCACCGGCGCCATCCTTAAGAGACTCTGGACTTGAGGGTTTAGGTTTAACCTTCAGAACCTCTCGTAGTGGACTATCTCAGATAGGGACTTCCTAACCTTCGGTCCGGGAACCTCATCTGGGTAACCCAGCGGTGTCAGGGCCACAACCTTCATGTGCCTTGGGATTCCTAGGACCTCCTTCACGTTCTCGTCCGCCCCGAGGCATCCTATCCAACATGTTCCGAGGCCGAAGTTTGCGGCTGCCAGTACTATGTGCTCGAAGGCTATTGACAGGTCTACTATGTGCCACCTTGGGGAGACCTCTGGATCTGTGCATCCGACTATTATGACTGGAGCCTCCGCGGCCCATGATGGTACCCCAAGCCTCCTCTTCGTCTCCTCCTCCTTTACGACTATGAAGTGCCATGGTTGGCGGTGTCCGCCTGATGGGGCCAGCCTTGCCGCCTCGAGTATCTGGTTCAGAACCTCATCTGGAACTGGGTCTGGTTTATACCTCCTTATGCTCCTCCTAGTTCTGATAACATCCATGAATTCCATGTCTACCTCATCTCCGAG
>CAZCOP010000045.1:0-2788 GCA_964499825.1 uncultured Candidatus Bathyarchaeia archaeon | reverse complement strand
ATTCTACCGTTATTCTGGTGTCTAACCGTTGTGGAGGGTCTACCCTGCAAGCCTACATTCTGATAAATACTGAACCCGGCATGTTATGGAGGGTTAGAGAGGAGGCTCTGAAGATACCTGGCGTGAGGATGGCTCACGCGGTCACTGGGCAGTTCGATGTGATAGTCTATGTTGAATTCCTCAACATAGAGGAACTAGGGAGGATAATCGATCGTTTCCAGTCGATGAAGGGGGTCTTGAGGACCCATACAGCCATAGCCATGACCCACAGGTTAACTGAGGAGCTCTAAAGCAACCTCCTCCTTTTTATGCTGCATAGAAGCCTCCTAGTGGACTTCTACCGTTGGGTTATCTTCCTCCTTAGGGCCTTTAGGGTTCCGGATACCTTAATTATGTGGATGACGGCTGGCTCATCCCTCATATCTGTTATGGCGGCTATCGAGGCCCTCACCATTTCTAGGGCTTTGTGGGAGCATCTAAGTATCGCGTATCCATCCTCCGGGTTGTACTCGATGAACCTCAAGTCTGCTTGGCTAGCTCCGTACTCGCCGAAGAGTTGGGTGAGGCTGCCCCATATGGCCCCTGTTAGTTCGGCCTTGTTAACACGCCTCCCCGCTTCAACCTTTAGGGCTATGTATCTCCTCTTCGGCCTTATGGGTCCCCCCTCCCCCTCCTGATTATGTATACCCCTGGAGCTACATAGTCTGGGCTTAGCTTTCTACGGTTCCGCTCTATTATGCTGAGAGGGTTCTCGGATATCGCTTTTAATGCTGCCTCGGGTTTCATGTCGAAGAGGTAGGATAGGGATGCCATATCCCTCGGCCTTCTCTGCTGCCCGGTCTCGGTTGCTCCACTGGATAGTACTACCGGGACCTTAAGCCTCTCAGCTATTGACACCTCTGTTCTCAGGGTTGAGAGTAGACGTATCCTCTTGGCGCCTCTAGTTAGGAGTATCTGTGTTAGGTCTATCTCTAGGGCTGCTGAGGCCTTCGATGCCAGCTCCGCCTCCGCCCTGTCGAAGAACCTCTCCTTCGGGTTTATTGATGGGAAGGAGAGGATGTCGACCCTCCTGTCCTTCGCCGCTTGCCTGGCTACGGCCTTTCCGGTGCACCTTACCGCTATGACCTCGTATCTCCTCCTGAGTCTCCTTAGGTGTTCGAGCAGCTCCCCGCTGTTCTTTGGGGTTAGGTCTACCCGTGTGACCATGTCTACCCCTTCAGAGCTTGAAAACTTCCTCAGCTGGTTTATGGCTTCTCTTCCGGTTTCCATCGGTATGGTTAATCCAATGTAGTTGTATCCGAGCTCTGCGGCCCTCTTGATGAGCTCCTTCGCCCTCTCAGTCTTCCCTTCCGGTGGTATTAGGTGTAGGTCTACGTAGGCCTTCATGGTATCAACCCTATCTCACGGCAGAGATCCATCATCTCCTGAACCTTTCTCGTCTTGAACCTTATCCTTATGTGGATTGGGTCTGCCCTGCAGAGCCTTAGGTCCCCCTTTAATGCGGATTGCTTGTCGAGTCTTAGGTATAGGTTTCCCTTGTCTACGTGAAGGTGGAACTCCCTGGAGAGGAGCTCCTTGTCTAGGGTTGTTAGGTTTAAGGATATATGCCTCATTAGGGCTTCTAGGTTCTCGTCTCCCCTTATCTTGGTCTTGAAGTAGGTTATCGGGTTTCCGTATTCACCCTTCAATTTGTTCCTTTTGAATGATACCTCCCCCGTGAAGCTTGGCGGGATGACCGCTCTGGCTGCCTCTAGAACCTTGTCTATGTCTTCTGTTGCGTGGGCGAAGAAGCTTATATCTATGTAGGCTATCGGTAGCCTCGTCAACCCTTTACACTCTCTAACAAACTCTAACCTAAACGGTAACCCCAATTTTATTTAATCTTTACCTTTTAAGCCTCCGCCTTTTCCTCTCCGCTCTTGTTTAGTATCTCCTTCAAGTGTTGTCTGAGAGCCTCCACGTTCTCCTCATGTTTTGTTCTCCGCCTTGGGTCTACCGGTATCCCGTACCTCCTCGCCTCCTTTAGGCTTAGGCCTACCTCCCTCAATTCGTCTCTGCTGAAGCCTCTCCCCAGCCTTACTCTCCTCCTCTTCCTGTAGACTATTGGTCTGAGCATCCCTTCCTCGCCCTCCCTCTTCATCGGTTTAGGCTTCGGCTTCCGAGAAACTATTCTTCCCGGTTTTCTCTAGTCTTTAACGTTGTGACGTATATCTTACCAACTCCTCCACCAAATTTTTAAACCTATCGGTCAGTATCATTAAGGTTGATCGAATTGAAGGGTGGGTTGTATGGGTTCGATTGAGCGTGTTACCGTATACTTCGACTCTCCAGGTGATGAGAATACGGATAGGGTTTTGGAGGCTGCTAAGAGGAGGGCTGAGGAGCTTGGGATAAGGGATGTAGTCGTCGCATCGACGAGGGGTGAAACAGGCGTTAAGGCTTCGAAGCTCTTCAAGGGTTACAACGTGGTTGTCGTAACTCATCATACGGGTTTCAGGAGGCCTAACTTCCAAGAGATGACTGAGGAGAACAGGAGGTTGATCGGGGAGTATGGGGGTAAGGTTTACACTGGAACCCATGCCTTCATGAACGTTGAGAGGGCTATAAGGAATAAGTTTGGCACGGCTTATCCGACTGAGATCATAGCTCAGACGTTGAGGCTCTTCGGTGAGGGTATGAAGGTTGCGGTTGAGATAGTTGCCATGGCTGCCGACGCCGGTTTGATATCGACGGATAGGGATGTCATAAGTATAGCTGGAACCGGGAGGGGTGCGGATACCGCTATAGT
>CAZCOP010000044.1:0-12694 GCA_964499825.1 uncultured Candidatus Bathyarchaeia archaeon | reverse complement strand
TTGGCGGACCCGCCCGGATTTGAACCGGGGACCTTCGGCTCCGGAGGCCGACGCCCTAATCCAGGCTAGGCTACGGGTCCAGGTACGTCTCCACGTTTTTATATCTCCCCCCATTATAAAAACACTTTAATTACCGCGTGTATATAATGCTGAAGAGTTTAAGGTTTAATGATGGTGTTGATGGTATGAGTGAGGAGGTTAGGTTGCCCCCAGCGGTTCAGGAGCGGCTGTTGAGGCTTCAGCAGCTTCAGCAGACCTTGCAGTCGATCCTAACCCAGAAGCAGCAGTTGGAGCTTGAGTTGATCGAGATAGATCAGGCCTTGAGTGAGCTTGAGAAGGCCTCCGATGACGCTGTGATATACAAGTCTGTGGGCTCCCTCCTAGTTAGGTCGGAGAAGTCGAAGGTTACGAGCGACCTGAAGGAGCGGAAGGAGCTCACGAATATGAGGATAACCGTGCTCGGCAGGCAGGAGGAGAGGTTGAGGAGCCAGATAAAGGAGTTGCAGGAGAAGCTTCAGAAGGACCTCCGTCCATTATCCCTCCCACCATAGGGAAGGGTGAAGGCTTTGGGTGGACTGAAGGTTTCATCGCTCACCTACAACCAGCTGGTTGAGATATGTGAGGAGGCTGAGGAGGCTGCTAGGAGACGCATCCTCTCAGAGGTCTCTCAAAGGAAGATATCCGACCTCAACATAACGGTTGACGCCGAGGGTGGGGAGACCCTAACCATAACGGTCGATGTTGAGTTGACGCTGTCACCAACAGCGCGTAATGTGGATGTTAAGAGCCTAACCGATGAGGCTGTGAGGGCGGCGTTCGAGTCCATAGAGAGAAGCCTCAGAGACCGGAAGGGTTGAGACCTTGTTAGAGCATGGAAAAGGGTTTGTCTATGTCAGCCCGTAAGATTAAAGAACTGATGGAACGTTTTAGGGCTTCCTCGATTCTCATACTCTGCCACCACAACGCCGACCCTGACGCTCTCTGTTCAGCCTTCGCCTTCTCCGGTCTCCTAAGAAGGTTGAGGTCTGGATTGAGGATAACGGTAGCCTCACCTGAAGGAGTCAGCAAGCTATCTAAGGTTCTACTCAAGCATATACCGATCGACGTATCCTTGGACAGGCCTAGGTTTGAGGAGTTCGACTTGATCGTGATGCTTGACACAAACACGATCCAGCAGCTGGGCGATTGGGGTGAACACTTAAAGGAAGCCTCCAAGCCCCTGATAGTAATAGACCACCACGCCAGCCATCCTGAAACTGAGAAGCTGGCCACCCTATACATCTTCGATGAGGAATCCTCATCAACTTGTGAGATAGTTTATGGACTCCTCAGGGAGTTCGGGTTTAAGCCGTCCAAGGCTGAGGCTGAGGCCCTATTCCTTGGGATGGCCTTCGACACGAGGCACTTCACGTTGGCGAAGTCCTCAACCTTCAAGGTTCTAGCCGAGCTTGTGGATGTGGGGGTCGACCCCCAGAAGGCCATAACGAAGCTCTCGATGCCGATGGAGCAATCTGAGAGGATAGCCCGCCTTAAAGCCTGCCAGAGGGTTAGGCTTGTGAGGATTGGGGATTGGATACTCACATTCACGCATGTCGGTTCATACCAAGCCTCGGCTGCGAGGGCTCTAATCGAACTCGGCGCCCATTTCTCCTTCGTCGCCGGCCAAGATGGGAACCAGATACAGATAAGCCTTAGGTCCAGCCGGGATTTCTATGAGAAGACGGGCCTCCACCTCGGTGAGGATCTGGCTAGGCCCCTCGGTGAGTATCTGCATGGTATGGGAGGTGGACATGCAACCTCGGCTGGAGTCAACGGCTTCGGAGAATTTGAGGATGCTGTGGAGTACTCAATGAAGCTCATAAGGGATAAGCTGGCCCGTTAGAATTTGGAGGTTAACCCCTTGGATCGTGAATTGGTCGCTAAGGTGATTGAGGAGGTTGAGGGTGAGGAATCCGAGGTTGTCGATTTAACGTCCAGGCTCATCCGGTTCGAGACCGTGTCGCCTCCAAGCGACACCAGGGAGTGCGCCGAGTATGTTAGGTCATACCTGGAGGAGGCTGGGCTGGAGACGTCAACCTACAGGAGGAGGGGGAATAAGGTGAACGTGCGGGGTAGGCTCAGGGGGAGGGCTGATGAAACCATAATATGGCTTGGACACCTTGATGTTGTCCCGCCTGGGGAACCCGAGAACTGGTCATACGGACCCTTCAGCGGTGAGGTTGCCGACGGCAGGGTTTACGGGAGGGGTTCAACCGATATGAAGGGCTCCTGCGCGGCAGCCATGGTCGCTGCAAAGGTTCTATCAAACATGGATGAATACGATGGTCCAACGATTGATTTCTGGTTCACCTGTGATGAGGAGGTTGGCTCCCTCGATGGGACAAGGTGGCTGGCTGAGAGCGGGGTTATCGAGGGCGACCGCTGCGTGATAGGAGACTCCTTCGGGAGCACCCCGGATAAGCCCTGGATCGATGTCGGCTGTAGGAGTTACATACGTATAAGGCTGAGGGCTCACGGAAGGACAGCTCATGGAAGCGTACCATTCATGGGCGAGAACGCCATCGAGAGGCTAATCGCCGCGATAAGCGAGGTTATGAAGGTTGGTGAGAGACCTCTCAAACTGCCCAGGGAGCTGAACCAGACATTGAAGTCCAGCACGAGGTTTCTCCTAGAGGATCCCGGCTTGAATGAGGGGCAGAGGGAGGAAGCCTCCAAGCTGTTCTACCATCCAAGTGTAAGCCTAACGATGATCAAGGGCGGTGTGAAGGTGAACGTGATACCGGATCTAGCTGAGGCCATGTTCGACATCAGGGTGACGCCTGGGGCGGATGTAGAGGGCGTTAAGGAGGCCATAAGGGTTTCCCTATCCAAGATGGACATGGCTGGTTTGGAGATGGAGGTGACGGAGGTGGGTGAGGGATACTATGAACCTCCAACATCGAGGGTTGTTGAGGGCATGGTTAGGGCCGTCGAGCTCGTAACCGGGAGAAGGCCTAGGCTCAAGATAATGGCCGCCACAACCGATGGGATACATATAAAGAATATACTTGGCATACCGTGCGTCGGGTTTGGAGCTGGGGTTAGGGGGAAGGCCCACGCGCCGGATGAGTACGTAACCATAGAGAACCTAACCCTAACAGCGAAGGTTTATGCGGTGTACCCCCTAACTCAGGGCCAGCTTGAATATAGCCAGTGAAAATCCGCCGTTTCATCTACCAGTAGATTACGCGGAAGTCCTTGAACTCCCCCGTAGGCTTCTCCCATACAACCTTAACTTCCCTAACTACCGCGGCCGGTGGACCTCTCCTGCAGAAGGCTATCATCCTCTCAACGGCCTCCCTCTCCCCCTCAAAGACAGCCTCAACCCTGCCGTCCGGTAGGTTCCTAACCCAACCCGTTACCTTGTTAACCCTAGCCCTCATAGCTGTCTCATACCTGAAGAAGACACCTTGGACGAGCCCGCTCACATATACGTGGGCTCTAACCTTCAACCTTCCCTCCCTCCCCGGCTATCCTTATCTCCAATGGGATAAATCAACCCCCATGATCTTCAATCCATCACAGGCAAGCCTGTTCACGACCTGCCCAACCGTACTGACATCCGGGATCAGCTTCCCACCCGAACCCTTCAGTGATTATAATACTTGAGGAACAACCTCTTAAAATCCTTCCCCTTAAGCCTAATCTGGATATCCCCTCTCGACTCAAGTTCCACAACGTCCCGCCATGTAGGCTCATCAAGCCGGTGCGGAGCAGCCGATTAGACGCCCCACCAGAACCTAGGGGAAGCGGTGACGCTCCATGAGCCTCTGGGAGAGAGTGGATGACCAACTGAAGGGCTGCCGGAGAAGATGAAGAGTCGAGAAGGCATACTCAACATTCAAGAGGGGACCGGAGAGTTACCATGGCAAAACTGTGAAGAAAATCACGAGAGAACTCATGGCGAAGGCGTACATCTACAACACGCTCATAAACTTGCAAACAATGGAGGAGGAAAGAAGAGCTGGAAGATGCAAAATCCAGCTCGAGAAAGAAGGAAAAAGGACACAAACCTAATTATCTATAAACTCTTTTCCACTCTATTTAACCGGATAGCCTCTCCTTCTTAAGGAAAATAAAAGTCTTGTAATTTTCGATTAAAACCTCAAGTTCAGGAGGTACACGCATATAACCCAGGAGGATCTAGACCATCGAGCGAGGGTGAAGAAGGGTTAAGGATAAATCTAGCCGTTTCAAAACTTAAGGTGTTAGCTTGATGTCGGAGCGCTCTTGTGGGGTTTAGGGTTGTCAGGGAGGTTTAGCGAGGGTTACTTCTCAGGAGCCCGTTCAGGCTACAAGCATGGTTACACATGGAAGACCATGGGATATTTATTACGTAGCAAGTTCAGGAAGGCGGTGAGACGTAGCAAGTTCAAGTCTGGGCGTTGGCTCGATATCGGATGCGCCAAAGGCTTCCTATTAAGGCTGGCCAGCCAGAACGGATGGGAACCGTTCGGTTTTGATATATGCGCGTATGCGGTGAAGGAGGCCCGCAGGGTTTGCCCCGACGCCCACCTACTCATACTGGACGCGGAGCATCAGCTGCCCTTCCCGGACGGCTTCTTCGAGGTGGTGACCGCCTTTGAGGTTATTGAGCACCTAAATCGGCCTTTGTCCCTCCTGAATGAGGTTTATAGAGTACTCAGGCGGGACGGGCTCTTCTTCGTGACCACACCTAACATCTCCTCGGTGTTTAGTTCCCCCATTGTTAGGAGGGTCTGCGGGGCGGTGAAGTATTCCACACCCTTCCATGATGAGACACACATCTCTTACTTCGACTCCAGAAGCCTTGAGAGGTCTCTTAGGAAATGCGGCTTCATAGATGTAGAGATAAGCTATTCTTGGGATGCCCTTTGGAGGCTACACTTCAAGGCGCCGAGGTGGCTAGGCTGGACATTGGAGGCTCTTGCCTATCGCTGACTCCGGCCCATTCACAACCTGTCCACCATGCATCCAACTTCTCACATAACCCCGAGGGGTGACATCTGAGATGTCTATAATACAAGCGAGCCGCATGGAAACCCCTTTCTCTATAAGCTTAAAAGAAGCATCCGACGTTCGCCGTGTAGAACCTCTGGATATCCCCTAGGCTCCAAGTTCCATAACATCCCACCATCTCGGGTTTACCCTTACATAACCCTGCTGAACTTTATGGTTTTATTTGTCAGCTTGACTTCGTAGACTTGGTTTACGTCGAAGTCTACGCCGAGCTCCTCGTATTCACCCTCCGTCAGGAAGAGTATCATCTTTGGTACGTTGAATTGGGGCTGCATTCCGAAGATGGGTAGCTGCCTCTGAAGCGTCTGGACAACCTCCTGTATAACCCTTGCCTCCTCGCTCGGCGGCCTTATGGCGAACCTTGGGACAATCCTATCCTCAACGAGTTCTATACGTTTACCGAGGTTTCCCTCAGGGTCCCTTATTGACTCTATCCTCTGAACCCTAACCCTCATCCGTCAACACTCCAAACAGCATTATAGAGGATATTAAGTGTGTGGGATTTATCTCTTTAGGTGGATAGCTATCCCTACGCCTTGAACCCCAAGAATACTCTCATAAAAGCGTTTTCCTCCACATTCTTAATCTTTTCTCCTCTAAACTCCACATTACATCCGCCAGGCTCATCCATGACTCTGTAAACCTTTTAAGTTTAACAGTCAAATACGATATACCAGAGGCATCATCGATAATGGTCTAGGTGAAGGCTATGAAGATCGTGACCGTACTCTTACCAGAAGCATACCTTGAGGGGCTCGATGAACTCGTGAGGGCTAATATGTACCCTAGCAGGAGCGCGGCTATAAGGGCTGCCGTTAGGGATCTATTGAAGAGGGAACTCTGGAGTAGATAAGCCTAGAAAGGCTTTTATCCCGCGTTAACATTCTAAATCTCTGAGCGGCTGCTCGATGAGGAGGCCCGTTGCTGAGGATAGGTGACCGGAGGACGGACAGCTGAGGGTGACCGCTCCCCCCTCTAAAAACATAAGGGTTTGAAGCTTAGGGCCTCAAGGCTCTACGCGCTAAATCCCTTATACTCCTCGCAGCCTCCCCTGGATCCCCCGCTCTAGTTATGGACCTACCGACTATCAGGTAGCGAGCTCCGGAGGTTACGGCATCCTCCACCATCCCACCTTGGAAGCCGATCCCGGGAGAGTATATCGGAACGCTCTCACCAAGTATCCCATAGACCTCACTTATCTTGTCTGGGTATGTCGCTCCAACCACAGCTCCATCTGCGCCCCACGAGAGGGCCTTCTCAGCGAAGATGAGGTATTGAGGCCTTATCTTCCCCGTCTCCTCTTCGTATACCCTCCTTCCGTAGCCCTCATCAGAGGCCCTGTGGCTCATGTATACGAGTAGGATTACCCCCCTACCCATATCCCTAGCGACCTCGAAGACCGGTTGGAGTCCTTCCTCCCAGCCGACGAGGGGGTTCGCGGTGACAGCGTCGAAGCCTGCCTTGAAGTATTGCTCAGCTATAACCCGGTTCGTGTATCCGATGTCGTTTATCTTGCAGTCCATTATCTTTGGGAGTTCCAGCTTCTCGGCTAGGTTAAGTATCTCCCTTACCCCGTTTAGGAGCCCCAATGGGAGGGTTAGGTGGCGGTTTATCTTCACCGCGCAGATGTAGGGGTGCGTGGACCTCAGTATGTCTAGGCTTCGTGAGAGGAGCCTATCCGGTTCCTCTATGGTTAGGTCTAGGGCTAGGATTATATTTGAATCCCGCCTCTCCGCCGAATCCTCCATTAAATCCTTAAAGCTCAACCCTCCTCCCACCGCAGAACCTAACTATAAACTCGATGGATAGGTCTATGCATCTCCCCAGCTTCTCCTCCGGTATCCCCGGAACCCCGCAGGCTAGGAGGAGGACATCCCGTGTTTTGAGGGTGATCTTGGAGTTCTCGGCGTCCCTGTAGGGGTAGATGGCGACCAGCTTCTCTCCGTCGGAGATTACAACCTCGCCTCCCCTCAGCGTCTTCGGCTCCTTCATGCCGATCCCTAGGAAGATCTCCCCCTCACGGGCGAACCTCATCCTCAAACCTCCATGCAGCCTCTCCATATCGAAGGCTGCCACCGCTATCTCGCTCTCCATGGAGGCTAGGTTATAGGCGTCTACGAGGGTGTTTATCCGAGGGAGGGGTCTACCCCTCAGAACCCTCCTTATCAGGGCTTCGGAGGCCGGCCTATTCTTCGTCGGGTCGACCTTTATCCTCCAGAAGAAGTCCCTATAAGCCCTGAAGGTTGGGTTGTCCTTCAGCGATTCTAGCGTGTATCTCCCCCTGATCCTCTCGGTAACCTCAGCCTTGAATTCCTCCAGCTCCGGGTTTGAGGGTTCAACCCTCACCCCCTCAACCCTTCCAGCCAGAACCTTAAGGTCTGGAAACCTACCCCTAACCTCAGGCTCTATGAGTAAAGACATCGACGCGGATTCCCCTCTTTACAAGATCATCTTAAATCCCACTTAAAATAGTTATTTAACCGTGGGTGGACTTGGCTCGCAACCTGGTTAGGGAGGAGGAAGCTCAACTGCTGGAGCTGAAGGCCAGGGTTAAGGACCTATCCGTTATCCGGGATAGGCTCGTTGAGATCGGCGCCCAGTACGTGGAGACCCTCCATCAGGTTGATACATACTTCAAGGTTCCAAGGGGGAGGTTAAAGATGAGGGAGGTTGAGGGCGGCGGGGCTGAGCTGATATACTACGAGAGGGAGGATAAACCCAAGCCCAAGAGGAGCAGCGTATTCATAATCCGGCTGGATGGAGGGGGGACGCTTAAGAGGATGATCAAGAGGATACTTGAGGAGTTCGTGGTTGTCGAGAAGGTTAGGGAGATATACCAGCATAGAGGAACCAAGATACATCTAGACACGGTTGAGGGCCTCGGAACCTTCATAGAGTTTGAGAGGAGGATCAGGGATGCCGAGAGGGACTGGGAGGAGCTGAATAGGCTCATGGTTGAGCTGGGAATAGGGGAGGAGAACCTGGAGGGACTATCCTACAGCGACCTTCTGATGGGGAAGAGGTGAAGTTTTGGCGTCAAAGAAGAGATTAACGGCGTCTAAAAGGTTGCTTTACTTTTAAGCGTCTACTCTTCGCTGAGCCTCTCCACCTCCCCATATCTGCCCACGTTTATCCTCCATACACCCCTGTAGGATGTGACGAACCCGTTCTTGATGCGGAGTGTATCCCCGATGGTAAGGCCCTCAAGAACCTTGTCATTCCACAGGACGAGCGTAATCTCGCCTGTTCCATCTTCAACCATCAACTCCATTATCCTACGCCTAACACCCCCACCCATCACTATCTCCTTTGGCTCATGAACCTCGACTACTCTAACCTCCAGGTCGACGTTGCTCATGCCAGGCCTGAGCTCGTTAACCTTCAACATCCCGCACCTAACGCCTGAAGAATCCATAAACAATTACATATAATCGTAGATTATCGATGCCCTATTCACGTCTGGGCCGAATATCTTGTATAGGATAAGCTCCTCCCTACCGGTATTCGTTATCTTATGTGGTTCAGTGGCTGTTTCGGCGGATATGAAGAGTTCATCCATACCGGGTTTACCCCCTTGAACCTTGACCCCGCCGACCTCACCCTCACCCCTCCAGACGAAGACGGCGTAGGCTCCATTCTCAACCGTCTCGATAGTTTTACCAGGGAAGACCCTAACCTCCTTCCCGCTGAACTTCCTACTCCTGTTCGGGTTGAATATCCAATACTCAACGCCCCTCCCCTCGAGTTCCGGATTATCTATCCTAGTCGGGGTTGTATGGTACTTCCGGTAGAACCTTGGATCGGTCGACTTCTCCCAATCTATAAGCTCGACGACCGCCTCCTCATCTGGGAGACCCCTCAACATCTGATCCCTGGGTATAAGCCTCCCATCACAGACAGCCTGCAGCATATTATAGACATCTGACTCCTCTTGTATCTCGAACGTCAAGGCTGTTCCCGGAGCATGGGGCACACCCGGAAATATGTGGAATCCCTCACCCGGGTTCAGCCTGTAAGCCGGAGATAGATCCAGAACCTTATCGTCGTTCCACCTCTTCAGGATGGGTAGCAAGTCATCCCTCGTTACATCTGGATGCATGGCTAGGTGTGAGTATGGCAGGGGACCCCTATCCTCGACATGCAGGAAGTAGTAGGCCTCCTCCTTACCGTTCATGTTCCAGTATCTCCTAGCGTCCTCCTCCCTCGCGTGGATATGCCATGGGATAGGTGAACCTATGTCAAGAACCTTCGTCAGAACTCCAAATCTATTCCCATGTTCCCTCGCGTATTTATCACCTAACAACCTCCCCGGGCAGAGATTTAAGGCATCCCTCAGGGTGAGCCTCACGCCGCCGGTTCTGAATGATATGAAGCTTAAACCCTCACCTGGAACCTTAACCGGGTTTTCAGCCTCAACCGAGGAGGCTAACCATCGTTCGCATATCCAACCCCTCTCAGGGCTGACGTAGTAGTCCTCCAACCCAAGCCTCCCCAAACCGGGATAGAAGGTCCTAGCCACGAAGGCGGGCTCTAACCTAAGGATACCACCGTTCAAATCGAGCTCCCTATTCAAAACTCTCTCAAGCTTACTCCGTTCATCCATGCGAATCCCCCAGACCAAACATCCAGCAACTAGATAATATTATAGCTATATCTTATTAAGAATTAACGCGCCGCCAGCCTTGGAGAGGGGATCGCCGATGAGGTTAAACCTCGAACTGACGGCTAGGGACGCCTCGAGGGCTGTGAAGCGTGGAGACCTAATCGTGGTTGTGGATGTCCTGAGGTGTACATCGACTATAATAACCGCCCTCGCGAATGGGGCTGAGGCCATAATACCGGTAAGAACTTTGAGGGAGGCTTACAAGTTGGCGGGGGAGAACCCAGACTACATACTGGCCGGTGAGAGGGGAGGACTGAAACCGGGAGGTTTCAAGCTGGGAAACTCACCCCTAGAGTTTAGGCGTGAGATAGTTGAGGGCAGAACGATCATACTAACCACCACAAGCGGAACAGCGGCCATAACGAGGTCTAGGGGTGCCAGAACGATCCTGATCGGAGCCCTACTGAACGCCGAAGCAGTGGCAAAGAAGGCCCTAGAGATGGCCGAGGAGGCAGGAGTAGACATATCGATCATACTTTCGGGAAGGAGGGGGAGGTTCTCCCTTGAGGACTTCATCTGCGCGGGGGCAATAGGCTGTAAAATCAGGGGTGAAGCCGTAGAACTCTCAGACGCCGCGACTGCGGCAACCCTAACCTTTCAGTCGGCTAAGGGTAGGCTCTTCGATAGGGTTAGGTGTGGGGAGCACGCAAAACACCTTATAAGTCTGGGGCTGGAGGGTGACGTCAGGTTCTGCTGCCGGATGGACCTCTTCAACCTAGTCCCAATATACCGAGATGGGGTGATAGAACCGCTCTAGCAAGAGCTGATGCCTGGTTCACCCCTGCCTCTTAGCCTTCTTGGCTCTCCTCCTTCCCGTTGGCTTCTTCGCCTCTTCCCCCACAACCCCTTTAACGGGCTCCCTGACGGGCTCACCCCCGACGGCTACTATCCTCGGCCGTGTAAACCGGCCGCATCTGGGACACCTCCTCCTCGAAAGCGTCCTAACCCTTGGGTATCCCATAGACTCGAGGGTGGTCTTGGAGACACTCTCCTCCCAAGTCTTCTTACATGAGGAGCACATTAGGGTGATCGCCACCTCTTCGGCGATGGGCGCCATCTTCATCGCGGTGGCCGAGAGCACGCCGCCTATGACGGCTATTACCAGTCCACCCACGACGTAATAGATAATCATCATCCCTTCCATGCCGAGGCTTATCGGCTCGGATGAGCTTCTGGGCTCGAGGAGTACACTGAGGAAGTCCCCCTTCGGCGTTCCAGTCCAGGTTCCGACGTAGTCTAGGTATGCGAGTGTGAGGGAGCCGAAGAGTGAGATAAGCCCTATTATTAAAAGGACGAGGCCGGCTGAGAGCTTCTTCTTCTCCACAATCCACCTGCGAATCGAGCTTGACAAGATTCATCACATTCTAACAATCTTGACGGTTTTAAATAACCATTAATACATAAAAGTTTATATATCTTATTCCATTTTCTGTTCCATTTCAAGGATTGAAGTTGGGAAATTAAAAATAGCTCCAAGTCTATACTCAATTTAACTGAGACCGTGAAGGGAGCCAGTCGATGATCGGCGATCCTGAGAAACTGAGGGTTAAAGCCGTAGCTCCAGCAACATCCGCCAACCTAGGCGCAGGCTTCGACGTATTGGGGGTAGCTCTAGAGAGACCCCTAGACTCAGTCGAGGTTGAGGTAACTGATAAACCCGAAGTTGAGATAACAGTTGAGGGGATCGGCTCAGAAGGGATACCGACAGAACCGTCAAGGAACACCGCGGGCATAGTCGCTGAGAAGCTGCTGGAGATATCTGGGAGAAGGTGTGGACTGAGGCTCAAGATAAGGAAGGAGGTGAAGCCGGGAAGAGGACTTGGGAGCAGCGCCGCAAGCGCAGCCGCAACGGCAGTCGCCGTCAATAGAGCGTTAGATCTGAACCTGCCGAAGCTGGAGCTGATAAGGTTTGCAGCCCGGGGTGAGGTTGCAGCAGCAGGGTTCCCCCACGCCGATAACGTCTCACCAGCAATACTCGGCTTCTTCACCGTAATCTCATCCTACAAACCGCTTAAGGTTATAAGCCTCCCACCCCCAGAGAACGTCGGCTTCGTGATAGCAACCCCAGAGTTCTCCTTCGATACGAGATTGGCCCGATCCATCCTACCCAAGACCGTTGAGCTCCACAAGGTTGTCTACAACACAGGCCGCGTAGCCACATTCATAGCCGGCCTAACCATGAACAACCTGAGGTTGATGGGTATGGGGATGTCCGACTCCATAGTTGAGCCGGCTAGGGAGAGGCTTATCCCGGGTTTATCCGATGTTAAGGAGGCTGCGGTAGAGGCTGGAGCCCTAGGGGTTGCGATAAGCGGGGCTGGACCATCCGTACTCGCGCTCGTAGACCTAACGGAGGGGAACGCGGAGAGGGTTGCCGTAGCTATGGATAAGGCCTTCAGCAGATCCGGCGTTGAGAGCCAAACCATCTGCACCAAGCCCGGGCCGGGAGCTAGGATAGTGAAAGTTTGGCGCGTTTAGACCTCTATATTGAGAAATCTAGCCATGTTTTTGTAGTAGACCGCTTCTTGCACATCCTCTGGAACCTTTAGGGCTTTCATGAAGTTTTGGTAGAACTCCAATGTGTCGTCTGGGTTGTCTGAGCCGAATACCAATCCGTTCCGGATCAGTTCGTAGTCTACGTGCGGCTCCTGTTCTGTCTGGTTCCTCTCGACACGGGCGAAGAGGTTCATGAAGAACTGTTTCGGGTAGTACCGGATTGTCCCCCCACTCATGTCGAAGTATATGTTCCTCTCCTGCATCGCCCTTATGGCCTCCCAGAACCACTCATTTCCGAGGTGGGCCCCTATTATCTTCAACCTCGGGAAGAAGTGGGAGATTGTGCATAGGTATATCGGTCTGTAGTTCTCCTGTATCCTCGGTCCCTCACCTCCCAGGTATCCGGTGTGGAAGAGTATCGGCATGCCAAGCTTCTCAGCCCTCCTATAATAGGGGAAGTAGTCTGAGTGGGAGTACTTCTTCAGGGTCCCTATAATC
>CAZCOP010000043.1:0-13157 GCA_964499825.1 uncultured Candidatus Bathyarchaeia archaeon | reverse complement strand
CATCAGATATCGTCAAAGTAAATAGCCACTGACATTTCGCTTATTGCATCATCACCACAGTTCTACGCTAAAACATTTCACCTTTTAAGTATCGTGGAGCGACCGAGTTATTCTCTTTTACGTTTGGAATACCAATTAATGAAAAGTATCCAACACAAGAATATTAGTGCAACGATAGCAATTCAATTAAGTCCTTCTAAAGTTGACTTTGGTAATGTAACGATGTAGCCAAAGACGAAGACTCCGGAAGCGTGGAGATCGACGGAACGATACACAAGCCAGTCACAAAGAGGGATAGGGAGAGACTCAACAGTGGGGTCGAGATCTCAAGGGAGATAATACTGAGGGCAAGAGCAGACCCAAAGACCCTCTACACAACAAAGGTAAGAGCAGCCCACCCAGGAGGAACAGCCGGGATAGGCAGGATCATAAACAAAGACCAAGAGACTGAGATAAGCCGCCTCTTCATCAGCGACGCAAGCGCACTCCCAAGCTCACCGGGAGCACCACCAGTCCTAACCATACTGGCGTCTCAAAAAGGGTTCTCAAAGAAGCTAATATCGGAATACCTATAATTAGGTGAACCCATATTTTTAAGGGTCAACCCTTAAAGGTTCTCCGGTGTAGAGGGGATAAAACCCTTGGATGGAGATTCCGGGAAGGTTGAGGTTATAACTACAAGGGAGATGCGCGCCCTAGAACTCAACGCCGAATACTTCGGAGTCTCAAGGCTTCAATTGATGGAGAACGCCGGTAGGGATGTAGCTGTAGAGGTGGCCTCCCGCTTCAAACCGGCAGATACGAAGATAGCTGTCTTCTGCGGGCTCGGCGGAAACGGAGGGGACGGTCTTGTAGCAGCCCGCCACCTGATATGCATGGGATATGGGGTAAACGTGATCCTAGCTGGCAAGTCATCGGACATAGTGAATGAAGAGGCTAAGAAGAACTGGGAAGCTCTAGAACAACTAAGGGATGTGACGGCCATCCATGAGGTCTACGACTCATCCCTCATACCAGACGTTGAGGCGAACGTGATCATAGATGCACTGTTAGGTATAGGGCTCAAGGGAACCCTACGCCCACCAATACTACAGATGGTTAGGAAGATAAACCAGTCAGAAGCCTTCAAGGTGGCGGTTGACATACCGACTGGGATAGACTCAGAGACGGGGAGGGTCCTAGGTGAAGCCGTCAAAGCTGACATAACGGTGACCTTCCACAAGGCCAAACCTGGACTGCTGAAAGCCAGAGAGTATGTGGGCGAGTTAATAGTTAGGCATATCGGGTTGCCAAGGGAGATCGAGAGGTATGCAGGGCCGGGGGACGTGGTTGTGATGATCAAACCGCGCCCTCCAGAGTCCCATAAGGGAGACTTCGGAAGGCTCCTCATAATCGGAGGGAGCGATGTCTTCTCGGGGGCGCCGGCTTTAGTAGCTCTAGCAGCCCTGAGGGTTGGGGTAGACCTAACCTACATAGCAGCTCCCCACAGAACAGCCTACGCAATATCATCCATGTCCCCAAACCTAATAACCCTAAAACTTGAAGGGGACCACCTGACGCCACGCGACCTCCCAATAATAGGGAGATACCTAAACAGGGCAACAGCCCTAGTGGTCGGCCCAGGCTTAGGGCTACATAAGGAGACGATGGAGGCAGTAAATGAGATAATAAAGATGGCTGAGGAGAGGAGGGTTCCAACTCTCCTAGACGCAGATGGACTGAAAGCCTTTGCAGAGTCAAAAAGGAGGGTCGAGACCCCGCTCGTCCTAACCCCCCATGCAGGGGAGTACAAGATCCTAACGGGTGAAGAGCTTCCGAGAGACTTGAGGGGGAGGGCTGAATCGGTCCGGAGGACAGCTCAAGACATGGATGCAACGATCTTGCTGAAGTCCCATGTAGATATAATCTCAGACGGCGTGAGGATCAAGTTCAACCAGACTGGAAACCCAGGGATGACTGTAGGCGGAACAGGAGATGTCCTATCAGGTATAGTCGGAGCCTTCCTATCGCAGGGGGCAGACCCCTTCGAGGCCTCGGTGGCAGGAGCCTTCATAAACGGTGCAGCGGGAGACTTCGTCAAGGCTGAGAAGGGATACCACATGGTTGCAACAGACCTCATCGAGTGGATACCTAAGGTAATAGATGACCCCATGAGCCATTCGAGGGTGAGGAGCTAACTTGCCGGAGGCCCCTAAACTCTTCGTATACCACGCCAGACAATGCGACCCTAAGAAGTGCACAGCCCTAAAACTGAAGAGGCACAACATGGTTAAGGTGGTCTACCAGCTTAGAAGGCTGCCGAGGGGAGCGGTTGTGCTGAACCCCTTCTCGGAAAGGGCTCTATCCCCAGCTGACCGTGAGAGGGCTGAGTTGAGGGGCCTCGTAGCCATAGACTGCAGCTGGAATAGAGCCGAAAAATTCTTCGAGGCCTCAATACGCGGAACACCGAGATGCCTCCCGTACCTGATAGCATCAAACCCAGTGAACTACGGGAAACCAACAAAGCTATCAACGGTTGAAGCCCTCTCAGCGGCCCTATACATATTGGGCTTCAAGGAGGAAGCGAACCGCCTCCTCTCAATATTTAAGTGGGGGCCGAACTTCATAAAACTGAACGAGAAGTTCCTTGAGGCCTACTCAAGAGCGGAGGATAGTGGAGAGGTTATATCCATCCAGCAAGGTTTCATGGAGGCCTTAATGAAGCCTAGGGTTTAAACCTCCCTATTCTCCTCTATGTAATCGCTAATCCTACGCAAGCCCTCCTTTATATTCTCGTCTGATGTCGCATAAGAGAACCTTAAGTGTTCACCATCAACCTTGAAACCGAAGTGTATATCCGATAGGACCGCCACGCCAGCCTCATATAGGAGGCGCCTCCTAAACTCCTCAGAGTCCTTGGCCCCGACAAGCCTGCAAGCCTCGGTTACGTTCGGCCATGCGTAGAAGGCTCCCTTAGGTTTTAGGCAGCTCATCCCCTCTATACTGTTCAGCCCCTCGACTATCAGGTCCCGCCTCCTCCTGAAGCTCTCAACCATCCTCCTAGAGTCCTCCTGTGGACCCCTGAGTGCTGTTAGGGCTGCGTATTGGTTTGGGTGGGCTGCGCATGAGGTTGTGTTCGTTATCCATGTCGATAAATGCTCAGCCAGTTTCTCGTTCGCTGCGAAGCCTATCCTCCACCCTGTCATGGCATACATCTTCGAGACTCCGTCGACTATTATGGTTCTCTCCTGCATCTCCGGTATGGATGCTATGCTCACAAACTCTTCGTCGTAGATTATCCTCGAGTATATTTCATCCGAGAAGACCCATAGGTTGTCGTACCTCTTCACTATGTCGGCTACCGCCTCTAGGGTTTCCCTATCCAGTACTCCACCAGTTGGGTTGTGGGGTGAGTTCAATATCAGGAGTCTAGTCTTCTCGTTCACCTTCCTCTCCAACTCTTCGATGTCTATCTTGTAGTCGTTCCTCTCTCGGATAGATAATGGAACCGGGACAGCTCCATGGGCTCGTATCTGAGACTCATAGATTGGGAAGCCCGGGTTCGGGTATAGAACCTCATCCCCCCTTCCGTAATCTGTTACGGATAGGATAGTATACCCTATGAAGGGCTTAGCCCCATTCGCTATAACAACCCATTCGGGTTTTACATCTATCCCCCTCGTCTCCGAGAGGTATTCCGCTACGGCCTCCCTCAGCTCAGGTATTCCAGGTGATGGTGTATAGCCCGTCCTTCCCTCCCTTATCGCCTTTATGGCGCTCTCCTTTATGTACTCTGGGGTGTCGAAGTCTGGCTGCCCTATACAGAAGTTTATTATATCCTTACCTTCGGCTTTGAGTTCGTTAACCTCCTTCAGGACGATAAAGGCGTTCTCAGTGCCGAGGTTCCTAGTTCTTTCAGATATCTCCGGCAAGCTGAACACCACACTTCTGGGTTTCTCTTATTCATAGGGGGTTGCTTATTAATCTTCCCTTCATCCGTGAACTCTACTCTGGCTCGCATACACTCTATAAATTTTTCTTATACACCTTGAGAAGGTGTAATCGCTCACCTCGTCATAATCTATCCTAAGCTTTTTGCATAGGGTTCTTATTATCCTCTCCTCTAACATATCGGCCGTGTAGGAGCCGAACAGCTTCTCAAGCTCATCGGCGAAGACCCCGGGTTTGTCGACTATCTCCTCCCTCTTCATGGATGTCCTCAACTCCAAGAAACGTAATACGAGTTCGCCGAAGTCCAAACTCTCAATTATGGCCTCAATTAGGATATCATTAAACTTTCTCCTACCATTCATCCTTGAAGGACGAGTTCTCATCCGGCTTCACCCTTCACGTTATGGGCGTCAACTTCACCCTCGACACCCCCTTCTCCGTCGCAACACTTACATTCAACAGGGGGGTTCTGGGCTTTATCCCATGCAAGAATAGGGCTCCATCGATCTGGTTTACCTTCATATGTATGTTGGCGAGGGCCCTCAGCTGGTCGGCAACCTGTATCGTCGGCCTGATGAGGTTCAGCCTCAAATCCCCAAAGTTACGTATCCTCGCTAGGTCCTCACCGAGTATCTTTAGGGCTTCCATCTCTCCGTAGGTGTACTCGACTGTGTCGTACCCAACTATGCTGAGTACTGGCTTACCGGTCTTCTCCTTCAAGCCGGAGCATACCTCCCAGAACTTTGTGAAGTCCTTCTCGATCGAGGCGCCGGTGAGGGGTATTATGAACTCCTCTCTAGGCTTACCTTCCCCCTCAACCCTATAGCTCACAACCCTGAGGTTCCGCTTTAAGGTTTCATCGTCAACGTATGGACGTAGGCTATCCCTTATAGTTAATGCGGTTATCCCAGCTGGCGGGAGGATGACCACTCCATAACCCTGGTTTAGGAAGTTGCACATGACTGGACGGATCATCCTCTCCAACGGGAAGGCTACATCCTTCTCAACCTCGAGTAGGTCGTAGTTCCCACGCCTAACCATCCCCTTTAGGATGTCATCTAAGTCCTTAACTCCGGTAGAGAAGCAATCCTCACCGTGTGGTATGATCTCGTAACTCTTCGGTTCTTCTATCCCCTCCAGAATTATGGGCGGGAAGACTTGGAATCCGCCCTCAAGGGTGAAGGCTACCTTCGGGTATGGAATCCTCGTTCCACGGAGCTTCAGTATCGTTAGTTCCCTCAGGAGCATCTCGTCGAACTCGTCCCTCTCGAGGTACAAGACTCCATCAGCGACGAACTCCTCTATGCCGAGACCCATCCTCTCCTCGCCGAATGGAACCTCAACTATGATCAGGGTTGTACATCCAGTCTGACGGGTTATCCTGCTCAGGACGGTGTGGAGTATTATCCTAACATCTATCGGCTCCTTGAAGGTTTGGGCCATAGCTGAGAATGAGTCTATTACGAGACGCTTAGCCCCCAACCTATCAACCTCCCCAAGTATCATCTTTAGGATCGGTGAGATACCCTCCTCCCTCACCGAGACCATATCGAGGAACTTGAATCTACCCTCCTCCTCCAACCTCTCAAAGTTGAAGCCGAAGCGGTTCATCATCTCATAGAAGACCCTCTTATTCTCCGCGAAGCTCACGTAGACTCCGTTCTCTCCATAATCAACTATCCCACGGTATAGAAACTTGGCTGAGAAGACGGTCTTACCCGTGCCTGGATTACCCGCCAGTAAGAATAAACCCGCCTTGGGTAGGCCTCCTTCAATAATGGCATCTAAACCATCTATGCCGCTTGGAACTCTCCTGACAACCATGCCGGAATCACCGTTCATAATGTATTAGATTAAGTAACCGTAGTCAGAACATGGTTAAAACCTTTATGGAAGATTAAGGGTTTTAATCAGAATCTAGGTTAATTTTACGTCTCAGTCTGGGATATGAACCTTAGGTGGGGAGAAATCTGATGGAAGAGTAGTCTAGACCCATGGTTCACAACTGTTTAAAAATGTTATGGGATGAATCTTTGTGTGGAAAAGGACTAGAGGACGCCACCGCTAATCGGGAGTCCGTAAGGGATGCTGAAGGAAGGTTTGAGGCTGATGTAAATGTCGCCAATCGATAGCGGTTCTGAAGGCGAGGATAACGGATCAAGCTGGGATACGCTTCCCTCCCAGATAAGGAGGAGGAAGAGGAGGTTCAACCTGCTCCTTATAGAGTCTATATGCGAGAGTACGCTCTTCGGGGAGAACATACTCAGATTCCTAGAGATGACGACCCCTGTTAAGCGTGAAGAGCTATCCGATAGGCTGGATATATTCGTCAAGGAGCTGGAGGAGTTGCTGGGTGAGGGTGCGAGGATGCTCAGCAAGGAGATAGTGAAGAACCTCTACAATAAGTTGGGCTTGAAGTTTGACGACATGGAAGACGTTAGGGATATGCCGAGGTATGTGAGGCATGCTCTAAACGTTTATCTCGACTCCCTACTCGTGAAGGTGAGATAAACCTAAAATCCAAACTTTCTTCTTTAAGGCTTCTTAGGTTATCCTAATGATCAAGATGAACCTCGTAAGGACCGTTGAGTTCGGTATCAATATTTCTAGGTATAGCCACAACATCGAGTTGGATGACGCCGAGGAAGCCCTAACGGTTATGGATAGGTATACAACGCCATAGGAGGTTAGATTATACCAGTCGCCGACCTGCTTGGTATATGCACCATCTATTATCGAGATCTGAGTTGAACTCTCCCCGTCGTATAGGGCTATTGTGCAGTTGGTTAAGCGGGATATACCGGTCTCATTGTAGGCTCTAAGGCGGATCTTCCACTCGTCACTAACCTTGTTAACTATCTTGAGCGTATAATCGTAGACGGCTGGCCTGTGGGTGTAGTCGAGCCTAATAAGGTTCACCCTCTGCTCATAGGGGGTCAGGGTGTCTAGGATTCCGGTTATCCTTATCTTAACACCTCCGCAGTGGGCGTAGAAGTGGGGGTTCAATGTTATGTTAAGGGTCTCTGTCTCGTTCGTGCCGGTTGATATGTAGTTTATGTATCCCTCCCCGCTCTCCACGTAGGAGGATGAGGAGTAATTCCAGACCTGAATCGTTACGTTAACCCCGCTGACGCTATACTCACTAACCACGGTGAAGTTCAGCATGGTCGGGGTGCTCGTGGCAACGTTGAAGATGAACTCCGTGCATGCGGTATACTCGTTATAGTGAGAGGGGGTGTACTCAACCTGATCAACCTTAAGGTCGAAGCTCACAGCTGTACTCTTGACCCCCCTAATCTTTACCTTCCATCCCCCGGTTGAGTTCCTGAAGTCCTCCGGGTTGGTTGTTATCTGCTGCGTATAGGTTTCATCACTGTTGGCGGCTCCGGAGGTGTAACTTATACAGCCATCTCCAGCTGGCGGATACTGCCCAGCCGTCCAGTTGTAGAGTTGTATATTGACCGAGACCCCGCTGGTCGTCCATGAGCTGTCTATCGACCAGACGAGCTTCTCCCAGTTGTATGTGTTGCTGGTTCCCGAGAGTTCAACCTCAACCGTATGTTCATCGGTGTGGAGGTGGAGTAAGACCGCGTCTATCTCCCACGAATCTTGGTTTGGGTCGTCCAACTCAAGCCCGCCCCTGAACCTTATCTTGAAGGTTGAACTCGAAACGTTCACTGTCGCGTTGTTCCAGCTGTTAGGTGTTAGGTCTGTGAATACGTTTATCCACGCCGAGCCGTTCCAGTAGTCAACCCTCAAGTCTTCACCCCCCATGGCGCCAGCGTAGATGCATAACTCCTCATTCTCCAGTTCGTAGTTTAGGCTCGTCCATTCCTCCTCTAGGTTGAGTTTATACTTAGGCTCACAGTATCCGATTATGTAGAAGTCCTGTTGAGTGTTCTCTATCCAACCCTCAAACCTCTGCTCGCTGTCACAGCCCACATAATAGAACATGTAGGAGTTCCTCCTCAGGTCGGTATTGGTATGCCAATCTTGGGTGCTCCCGTACTCTCGGACCTGCGATTGATAGAACGCCGTCCCACGGTTAACAACCTGTATTATCAAACCGTCAGCCTCGGAAGAGGTCTCATCCGTGGCGTCTATCAGTTGCCAGCTTCCGGCGGTTGAGAGTGATACGTCTTTACCATTAACAAAGAGGTGGACCGGATCCTTAACGTAACCAACCAGGTAGAAGTCTACGGCTGTGTTGCTTATGTAGCCCTGTATATGACGGTTCGAGTCTACGGCTATGAGGCTGTAACGGTGTCCTCTCATGATGAACTGTCCATTATCGGAGTAGTCGTCTGTGCTCCCCTTACAGCGAACCGCACCGATGTTCCCATACGAGCCAGTGTTGACCTCCCATATTATAACCCCATTGGCGTCCGGCGGCACATCGGCTGAGAGGTCTATATCAACCCACGAACCGGTTGTGGTTAGGCTGTAGTCATGCTCTGTGGGGTCATCGAAGAGCACAACCGCCGAGTCGGTGTAGCCGACTAGATAGAGCCTGATGGATGAGCTGGCTATGTAGGCCTCGAAGACCCTGTTCTCATCCACGGCGCAGATAGCATATATATGACCGTGCAACCTGATATTGTTCTCAACTATGTTGTAGGTCTCACCGTTCTTCCTCACACTCGCCCTACGGTTACTGTCACCAGTATTGACTATCTCGAGGATCACACCCGTACTCCCCTCGGGTATGTAGGCTGAGACATCCACATCCTGCCATGAACCAGTTACACTCGGCGTGACATCGTAATACCAGGGGCTTGAGTGGAAGAAGTTGAGCCCTGAACCCACGCTCTCCTCAGTGAGCGTGTCGTATCCTCCATCCGGTCCATACTGTTGGGCTGTGAAGTTGCTGTGGGTTCCAACGCCGGAGCCAACCGTTAGGTCTACGTAGTCCTCGATGTTCGTTCCTGAGTAGTAACTCCTGAAGACCATGTATGCGCCGTCGTTGCCGGTTAGGTCGTTAACCGTTCCGGATACAAGCGTCGTTCCGCCTAATAGTGTGTAGTCTGATGGGTTGTAACTTGATGTTACAGTTCCAGACCCTACGCTGTTGACTATGAAGTAGTCGGCGTCAACCTCCTGCAGGCTGTTCGGAACGCTGCCGGACTGGTAGCTCCCAAACTGTATGTTGTAGCTCTCCGGGTTGTACAGCGAGGTCAGCTCGCCGAGGAAGTTGCATCCATACTCGAGCTTGACCTCATCGACCTTCTGGTCGTATTGTGTGGTTGTAGACAGGATTCCGGTTATCTTTATCTTGGCGTTTCCGTCTGAGACGCAGCTCGATGGGTTCGTTGTTATATTCAGCCTCCTCGTCTCGTTCGCGCCGGTTGATATGTAGTTTATGTATCCCTCCCCGCTCTCTGCGTAGGATGAGGATGTGTAGTTCCAGACCTGTATCGTGACATTAACCCCGGAGATCGTGTATTCACTGACTATGGTGAAGTTCAGCCATGTGGGTGCGTCACTGGTCATACCTGTGAAGAGGAACTCAGTTGAGACCCTATACTCACTGTAGTAGGTTGTCTCGTACTCAACCTGGTCGAGCTTCAAGTCGAACTGGACGCTGGTCCTCTTGACCCCCCTAATCTTTACCTTCCATCCCCCGGTTGAGTTCCTGAAGTCCTCCGGGTTGGTTGTTATCTGCTGCGTATAGGTTTCATCACTGTTGGCGGCTCCGGAGGTGTAACTTATACAGCCATCTCCAGCTGGCGGATACTGCCCAGCCGTCCAGTTGTAGAGTTGTATATTGACCGAGACCCCGCTGGTCGTCCATGAGCTGTCTATCGACCAGACGAGCTTCTCCCAGTTGTATGTGTTGCTGGTTCCCGAGAGTTCAACCTCAACCGTATGTTCATCGGTGTGGAGGTGGAGTAAGACCGCGTCTATCTCCCACGAATCTTGGTTTGGGTCGTCCAACTCAAGCCCGCCCCTGAACCTTATCTTGAAGGTTGAACTCGAAACGTTCACTGTCGCGTTGTTCCAGCTGTTAGGTGTTAGGTCTGTGAATACGTTTATCCACGCCGAGCCGTTCCAGTAGTCAACCCTCAAGTCTTCACCCCCCATGGCGCCAGCGTAGATGCATAACTCCTCATTCTCCTCGTTGTAGTCTAAGTTGTTCCATGAGACCTCCAGGTTTAGTTGGTAGTTCGCCGTGCTCCAGCTTCCGCTCGTCTCGAAGGCGACGGCGCCGCAGGTCTCGGTTGTGTGTCTCCTATCGGTCTCTAGGGTCTCATCTATGGCCATGCCGAATGATGTGGATGTTATGCTGTACAGTATGCCCCAGCCCCCGTTTGGGCCGTCCATCTCCAGTTGGGCGACGACGCAGACCTCTGGTGTTGATGTGAATGTTTGGCTGAAGGCTGTTGTGTAGGGTGGGGAGTCTGCGAACCCCCTAATAGCGTCCGCCGTCCTCTTAACATCGTACTTGATGCCGTTCAGGGTTCCGTATCCGGGCTCTATGGCTATGTAGTGAAGCGTATCGTTAACCGTTCCTGTTCCAAGCTGCCCGCGGTTGAAGGCTATACCCATCGAGTTGGTTGTTGGCGGTTCAGTCCTGGAACTGGTTGAGCGGGTGAAGGTTACGTACCAGTCTGAGCTCTCCTCGCTCACCCTAGTGTGGAGGACGACGGGTGGATTCTCGAAGGCTGGTTCAAAGTTCACGGTGACGTAATCGTCCCAGTTGCTGCCGCTGTAACCATACTTCGTCGTGGAGATGGAGCCCGCTATAACCCTCCTCCCATCAGGGAGTGTAAAGGAGCCAGATTCGCAGACTATGTAGTGGACTACCCTAGAGCCGGAGAAGGTTCCAGACGGTCTATCAAGCTTCACCTGGAAGCTTCTCGATGTCACATTCTTGACTATTACACCTGTTGGAACCCCTGAGTTGTATTGTGGTGAGCAGACAACTATGGGGTTTTGGTAAGTGTTTACCAAGTTCACGGTTTGGTAATCCTCGTTGGTGCAGACGACTGTACCCCACTCCATAGCCCTGATGTAGCTCTCCCTGTAGCTCCCAGCGGACTCGAAGACCCAGAACCCAGCGGTTTCGGATATATGTGAACGCTCCGCATCTTGAACCTGATCCTCATCGACCATGAGGCCGCAGTGCGTCTGGTTCACCGTATGGTCGACTATCCACCCGCCGTTCCCACCGTCCATCTCCTCCTGGGATGAGACGACGACCTCTGGTGTTGATGTGAATGTTTGGCTGAAGGCCGTGTAGTATGGGGGTGAGTTATCAAACCCTTGGATGGCGTCCGCCGTCCTCTTAACCTCGTACTTGGTGCCGTTTAGGGTTCCATAGCCCTCCTCGATTATTATGTATCCTATGGTCTCGGTTCCGTGTGAATCTACGGCTTCAGCTCCGTTTAGAGCTATCCTGAATCCTGTATCGGCCGAGCTTGGCGGGTCTGTCCTACTGTTCAGCTTCGAGACGTAGGTGGTGATCCATGCTGGGTCATTGTAGGTCATAACCTGATGAAGGACCACTATATTACCCGAGTACGTCTGGCTGTAACTCCTCGTGTCGTAGGCCCAGTTATTGTTCTCGCCAACCGTGCTTGTGCTGTACTTCTTAGCCTCAAGCCTTATACCGTTCGGGAGGGACCAAACACCCTCCTCAACAATAATGTAATGGACGGTTGTGGCCGGGCAGGCCTCGCCGGATGGGTTCTGCACCCTAACCTTGAAGCTTGTACTCGTTACATCCTTTATCCTAACGGTCCTCGGTATACCCGATGTATACGCTGGGACGCAGACGATTATCGGGCTCTGGTAAGTGTTCACTAGGTTAACGGTTGTGAAGGTATCGTTCACTGTGACCGTGCCCCACTCCATCGAGAAGATGTAAGTATTCTCCTCGGTCAGCACATCATACTCTCCATCCGGTCCATACTGTAGCGCCGTGAAGTTGCTATGGCTCCCAAAGTTCTCGTTCAGGTTAAGGTCTACATAGTCCTGTATCTGGGTTCCCGTGTAATAACTCTCGAATACCATGTAGATCCCATCATTAGACGCTAGGTTGGAGATGGAACCGGATACTAGGCTTGTACCGCCGAGAAGGTTGTAGGCTGAGGGGTTGTAGGTTGCTGTAGCGGTTTCCGTTCCATAGCTCCGAACAATGAAGTAACTGTAATCTAAGGATTCGACGCTATCTGGAACTGACCCCGATATGTGGCTCCCCGTTACTGTATTGTATTCGTTCGGGTTGTATGTTGGTGTGGAAGTGGACGCTTCAACCTCAACTAAACCGCTCGTATCATTCTTGTAGATTGCGTTCTCCCCGGCATTGCCGGACTGCAAGATAACCTTAGGGGCCTCAGCTGTGAGGGAGCTGGCTGAGATCACGTTCACAATGTAGGCGACGCCGGATACCGGTGAGACCACGCCTCCCACTAATGAGACGGAGAGGATCAGGACTAACCAAACGGCGGACCACTCGAATCTCCTTCTCACACCCATCAAACACTTAAAGCCTAACATGGCCTAACCCGTAACATAAAAAAGGAAGGGGGAATTACAGCTCTGGTGCAGCTCTGATCTCAGTCCTCTCACTCGTTGACCCGCAGGCTCAAAGTCACGCTTACCGAGTAAGACGATAGAGACCCGGCATCCCACTTTATCTCCCACTGAACCCTGTAGTTCTCACCCGCCGGTATGGTGATCGACCCAGTGTTGCTTCCAGCTTGTCCAACCTGTATTGTGCTGCCCTGCTGTTGGCCAGCGGAGTTGAAGACCTTTACATATATGGTTACATGGCTTGTGTCTCCAGACCATGAGTCGAAGGATAGGACTACCGTCCTTGCTGAGGAGTCAGCGTTGTGTATTGCGGTAACATTCTCATAGATCCTCGTGGCATTGGGCCAGCCCGCCATGCTCGTTATCTTTACGTATGTGTTGTTTGTTCCTATCGTGACTGAGCATGCTGTTCCGCTGTCACTTCCTTGTATGAAGTAGACCTTCGGCGATTCAACTCCAACGCCGACGGCTTGCATGTACATCAGGTTGTAGACGGCTGCGCTGGCTCCGGTTATTATAGTCGATAGGATGAGAAGCGGCAGTATCCTCAGAGCCTTCCTCGACATATCCGCACTTTTCTTCATCTTCAAATCTCACCTCTCACTTTTTGTGATTTGGCTTGACCTTGACGCTCACAAACCTGATGAAGGACTTCAAGTACTCAGGCCTATAGGTGGCTAGGGCTTCAAGTA
>CAZCOP010000042.1:0-13201 GCA_964499825.1 uncultured Candidatus Bathyarchaeia archaeon | reverse complement strand
CGGAGGCTGGAAGCTTAAGCGTACTACTCGGACTAGCAGCGATAAAGTCCATCCAAGAAGGGAGAACGATCGAGTTGAAAGAGATGGAGTAGGCAGATTCCATCAGTCGATTAAATGTTTCATTCATGGTCGAAGAAAGTTCTCCGCTCCCCAATAGAGGTTAGACCCAAAGGTTTTAAAGGAAGATTCGATTTAAGTAACCGCTCAGCATAGGTGTCGAGGATGATCCATTGAGGCGGCTTAGGAACTGGCTTCTCTTCCTAGTTGTCGTGTTGATATGGGGCTCAAACTGGCCTGTGATGAAGAGTGGACTAAACTATGTAGACGCCTTAAACTTTGTACTTCACAGGCTTGCACTCTCAACAATAGCCCTATCACCCCTACTAGTATACTACCGCACAAGAATACCAAACAACAGGAGGGATCTAGCTAAACTATTCCTATTGGGGGTCATAAGCACAGCTGGGATAGTTGCAATAAACACAGGCCTCATCTATGAGAAGTCAGGGATAAGCGCCATCCTGACTTATACCCAGCCCCTCTTCGTCTTCTGCATAGCCGCTATATTCCTCAAAGAAGAAGTCAAAGCTATAAGGCTCATAGGGGTATTGGTAGGATTCACGGGTGTGGTTATATTATCCATAAAGGGAGGTCAATTCGTTGAAAGCTTCACATACTCAACCCTACTCCTCATATTAGGGGCCTTCCTCTGGGCCCTCTCAATCGTATATTACAAGAGGTTCCTAAACCATGTAGACCCAATAATAGCGAACATAGCCCAACTCGGCGTCGGAGCGCTCCTACTGGCCCTAATCAGCCTACAGTCAGGACTATTCAACTTCCCAACCTCCATGGGGTACATACCCCCACTCCTCTACACATCCATAGGAGCTACAACCATAGCCCTAACTATCTGGATGTTCCTACTCAGGGAGGAGGAAGCCGTAGTCCTGGCCTCCTCAAGCTTCATAATTCCGATCGTAGCCCTCATATTCGGCTTCATACTCCTAGGTGAAACAGTTAGGCTAACCTCACTGTTGGGGACAGCCCTAACCCTAACCGGGGTATACTTGGTCAATAGAACCTAACCAGAAAAAGAGGAGGAGGGTTGATGAAGCCCTTAACCAGAAACCCTCTCCCAGATCGGCGGTATTCTCTTCTCAGCCTCAGGCCCAAGGATCACGGGTTCAATTCCAGCCATCTCACAGAAGTACGTTAGAGGCCTTATTCTGTTACCGGCAACCCCAAGTATATGGTTACATGGGAACGCGCTCAGGAACTCCTCGAACTCGCAGTGTAGCCTAGCGTGGACGTGAGGCCATGTCGGATTCGTCTGTTCGTTTAGGGCCCTACGCTCCTCAGGCGGCAGATCGAGGCTCTCACCTAGAACGATGACCATGTAGAGCTTGTCATCCCAAAGCCCTAACCTAGCGAAGGTTAACTCGCCGGGAGCGGCATCGAACTCTACTGAGGCTCCGCCAGCCTTGAAGTAGAACTCGAGGGCTGGGTGGAAGGTTATCTTCTTGAAGTTCTCCTTCGGGTCCATACTCCTTGAAGCGTACCAGCTCGAGTGGTTCCCGGAGTTGCAGAAGTCCCATATATCCTTGTCCGGGTGGTATAGACGCACATCCATGAAGAGCACAGGTAACCCGCCGCTTATGTATTTCAGTATCTGCATCGTCACAGCTGCGAGCGCGTCGGCTTCAGTTGCACATACAGTGGGCTCCTTAGGTCCATTCCAGTCGTAGGGGTCGTTCATCAACATCTCAGCGACGTCGCCGAGGCAGACGTACTCAGTCAGCTCCCTCTGACCCTTAAGACCGCAGAAGTCGAAGCCCTTCTCCTCGTTCACCATCCTCATGGCGAGGTATAGGCGTATCTGGTTCTTCAGCGTCTCAGGGGTCAACATGCGTCCATCATACCTTAACCTGTCGCCTAGGAGCTCCTCGAACCACTTGAGGCCCTTCTCAACCTCCCCCTCATCAACCTCCTTCATCTTCTCAACCAATAGCAGCTGGTCGATCTGGCGTACGGTTGTACCTATAGCCTTAAGTATCGGAACGAGGTGGAAGTATCCGGTCTCCATACCCATCGAGTGGCCGCCATACATCCCGTAAACCTCATTCCGCATGACGGTTAAGGCTTGGGCTGCCCTAACCCAGTCGATGACCTTCGCCTGGATTTCTGGGTCATCCATATTGCCCATTATTCTGTGGGTTCTTATACCAGCCTGTCTTAGGGCTCCATCAGTTGCCAATAACCCAACATTACCCGGATACTTACCTGAGTTATTGGAGAGGCTTAGGATCGGCTTGTCCCTGCCAACGCTGTTTATGAAGGGCCACACTAGGAAGGGGAAGTTCCACACATTGTAGCAGAGTATTATCTGTTTGCAGTTTGCCCTAGCGAGTTCCTCACCAACCTTCTGGGCTATTCTGGTTGAGGTTATTATCTCTGATCCGACCACGACATCCGGTGATGAGCCGTCGATGTTCTTCACGCCCTTACGGATTATCTCAGCCCACTTCTCGACAACCTCCATACACTCACGGTTCGTCTTTGTGTAGACATGCTTCCGCTCATCGTTAAGCATAGCTATCCCAATGGGCGTCGTCCTCAAGGGTCTCACCTCCCAAATTATAGAACTCCTCAAAATCAGATAATAACTAACGAGAGATATAGATTTCCCAGTCGATCAGGATACTGTTAGGATAAGGTTTAGAGGGGCTTCTCCTCTTCTAGGCCTCAACAATTTTTTGAGGCTTAAATGAGCGGTCTAACCTCCATAAGGAACGGAGAAACAGGCTGAGAAGCCATTTCCTTAACAGCATAGTGGGTCAGGATTTTTGGGTAACCTTTATAGGCTTCTCCTTCAGAGTAATCTGAGATAACGTAGCATGGAGAGCTTCAACTCTAACCCGGAGGTGCGTGGATGCCGCGTGAGATATTCGATGTCGAGGAGTTCATAAGGATATCCGAGAGGGCGGACCACTGTAGGGTGAAGAGGCTTAGGGATATTGTGAAGCTCAAACTCAGAACCCCTAGAATGCTCTACACGATCAAGGTTACACCATCTCAGGCTGAGGAGATAATAAAGCGTCTGAACTGCAGGATAGTTGAGGTCTGAAAGGGGAGTAAGCCTCATAGGCCACAAACCCTTAAGACCCTGAGGAAATTCTCCTCTGTGGGGTTCCTCTTATAGGCTTTCAGAGACTCAATCAAGGCTTCTTCTCCCTTAAACTCGCCAAGCTCGCTTCTGAGCATATTTGCAACCCTACCACTAATGAAGAGGAACTGAGAGACTGATGTAAGGTTTGAGACCCTCCTATCCAGACTGGCAGACTCGAAGTCTATAATGTAAGCCTTATCCCCGGGACCAACGATTATATGCTTCGACGCTTGGCTGAGTTCACCATGATCCAAACCTATCCGATCCAGCCTATAGGATTGGGTGAGTATATCCCTCAAGACCATACGAATCCTCTCGTTTTCACCCCCACCAATCAAGGATGAGACCCAATCCGGGAGTAACATCCCATCGATGAACTCCATCAATAGGAGGTTATCGGTGAAGGATAGAAGCCTAGGACCGACGCCAACCGAGTTCGCCCTCTCGAGGAGGAGGGCCTCACGACGCATCTCAGCCCTATCGGCGTCAACCCTCCTAATCTTCAGGGCGGCTCTACCAGCCTCCGTATGGGCTATTACAACTATGCCCACACAGCCCTTACCCAGAACTGGAATGTTCGATATCAACTTCTGACCGGTAAACTCTATCGCCTCAACGCCCAACCTCCTCATCTCATCAAGGCGCCTGACGAACTCCCTATGGCTCGGTTTGGGATAACAGATGACTATTCCATACCTCCCTTCATCAAGGCGGTCTACCGGGACAACCTCACCCATCAGGGACCACCATGTCAGGAACGGCTAAGCCACCTTGGCTTACCCCTCAAATACTCAGTTAAGAAGACTGCGAAGTCATGGCTGGATCGGTAGAATTCCGCTATCTCCCCATTCAGTAGAACCTCTAATGAACCAGCTATAGCCTCCGATATCTGGCGGGCTACACCAACCTCGACCCCTCCATCCGCCAGCTTATCCCTCAAGAGTTCGATGACATCACGGTATCTCCTCCTAACCTCTACAACCCAGCGGTCACCCTCGATCCATGGACCGGATACCGTCTCCTCCGCTCCCAGATACTTGCTTAAGAACCTACCGCAGTCCTCCCTCTTGTCAATCGGTGGGCCGACGTGCCTCTTAACCGGCGGTAGGAGGTGGCTGTCCAGCTCGTATAATATTACAGCGTTCTCCCTATCATCGCTCCAGATGTGGCTACGTATTATCTTGAAGTCGTAGCTGAGTATTAGATTCCTTATGGCCCT
The DNA here is from genome assembly GCA_964499825.1 of uncultured Candidatus Bathyarchaeia archaeon. Lineage (GTDB taxonomy): Archaea > Thermoproteota > Bathyarchaeia > Bathyarchaeales > B26-1 > B17-G17. Next base: position 8,813 of record CAZCOP010000042.1, on the reverse strand, counting down.
CTCAGACTTATACAGCTGCCCCCACAGAACATCCGGAACCAGACCGTCAACCCTAAACCTCAAGAAGACGATTGAGGAACCGCGGAGGGTTATATCCCTAACTAGACCGTCAACCGGGATTGGCTCAGCCTCCCCGGGGTAGAAGAACACAATGGAAGGCCTATTTAGGAACTCCCTGGCGGCCGCTATGAACTCGTTCAGTTTTGTATCCCTGATAGATGAGGCTAGGTTCCGCCTCTCATCGACTGGGTCTATGACTATCAGGGCATCGTCATGGAATATTTTGAGGGCTTCATCCTCCCTTCCCCTATAGTAGCCCTCATGGTCTATCAGTTCCCTCCTACGCCACCTCGAGGCAGCCCTCAAGGTCTCGATGAAACCTCCGTAGTGGAGTGTGAGAACCTCGCAGAGGTATCCGCTGAAACCCCCAACCTTTATCTCAGCTCCATATACATCTATACCCTTCATGAACCTCTTCAGGAGGCGGACCTCATCCTTGAACCTCTCATCTAATTTACCCTTCACATATTGTGTGTGGAGTGGTGTCCTATCGACAGATGAACAGGCTTCGAATGCGTTTCTAACCTTGAAGCAGGGGACGAAGTCAACCGTGTATCCGTCTATCTCAGCCCGGATGTATGGATGCTCAGCGTAGGCCTCGATGAAGCTTGACCCAGCGACCTCCTTAGCAACCTCCAGAACCCTCTTGAAGCCAGCCCTCCCATAAACCTTCGGAATCATCATGAATATGTCGATATCCTTCTCACATGCAAGCCAGGTATCCTTTGCCACGGACCCCTGAACCTCAACGTCTACCTCCAAACCGGCAGCCTGCAACCTACTCCTAAGCCTATCCACCAAGCTCTCAACGAAACGGAGGGTCTTGAGCCTCTCCTCCCTACCCGGCCTAGTTCTCCTCAACACTTCACTGCAGATGGCCTTGATCCTCCCCTCTAAGTTGCCCTTCATCCCTTCGGTTCTCCGCCAGCTTCTAAGCGTTTAACCTCCTCTGTGTATTAGATATCCATCACCCTAAATAAGAAGAACCGTCAGTAATTTGTTTTAACTGTAAGCCTTAAAGGGAATGCACGTCCATCTCAAGTGTATGGATGATCGTAACCAACTGGAGGGGCCTGAATGAGGATTATAGACGCCCACATCCATGTCGGCTGCAATAGAGATACAAAGTACTATAGTGAGGCTGAATTGTGGAGGGATCTACGCGAAGCTGGAGCCCAGGGCGCCGTAATCTTCGCCTTCCCAGAGGACATATACAGGATAACCGACAGCGTTGAGGCCCGTTTAAGAGCCAACGAGTACGTCTTGGAGGTTGCCGGTAAATCCCCGGATCTCTACCCCTTCTACTTCGTCTGGAACGACTACCTAATCCCGGAGAACCTGGATCGGTATGTTGGCGTTAAGTGGCACCGGCACTACGACGAACCGAGATACGACTACGACGACCCCAGGTGCGGGAGGTTCCTAGATGAGGTAAGACGCTTGAGGATGCCGGTCTTACTGGAGGAAGAGTTCGAGGAGACGAGGCGCTTCATCCTAGAGAACCCGGATATAGATGTGATAATCCCGCATATGGGGAAGCTCAACGGAGGCTATGAGAGGATGAGAGCCTTCTACCGGATGGATAATGTATACTTCGACACGAGCACGGCGCCCTTAGAAGCCATAAAGAGATGCCTGAATGTGATAGGACCGGAGAGGGTGATCTTCGGCTCCGATGTGAGTGGGACATCCCAACCATTCTACAACTTCCCTAAGGTTGAACTTGAGAAGATCCGTAAATTAAACCTTCCAAGAAGAGAACTCGAACTGATACTATCCGGAAATGTGGAGAGAATAATCTTGAAGAAGTGACCTGATCGGGTTCTGTTAACTTATTTGGTGTAACGTTCTGCGGACATATGAAGTTCGGCTTTGCTGAATTTGGTGAAGTGAAGGTATACCTATGTCTGCTGTCGTACGCGGTCATAAGGGTCAGGAGCTTGTGAAGTGAAGAGTTCGTTCACATGCCTTAACCTTCCAATTACATATATCGTTTGCGCAGATTATTCCTGAAATTACGGTAGCCTCGATCCCTCCACCGGGAAAGGTGGATGCACCCGCCAGATATAAGCCCTTTATTGGGGTTTTGAAGTAAGGTCTTTTAGTACCAATTGATTGGTCAAAAGAATAAATTGCTCCTTCCGGCATGGAGGTGTATCTCTCGAATGTTTTGGGGGTTGCCGCATCTTGAACGAGTATGTGCTTGCTCAAATCAGGAATAACTTTCTCGGCTTTTTTGATTAATGTTTCGGTGAACCCTTTCTTCTTTTCTAAATACTCTTTTGTTTCTCTTTCCGGGAAATCATGATAATTTGCTCCGGTTAATATTGTAACGCTCGCTTTGCCTTTAGGAGCTAAACTTTGGTCAGCATTCGAGTTTATAACTATGCTTATTTCTTCATCCAAGTTCTCAATGAGTGTAGGGTATTCTGACAAATTCATATCGACCCCCAAGGACACCAAGAAGCAGGATGGAGACATCTTTAAGCTTTTTATGTACTCAACGAACTTCCTATCTAAATTCTTCACCCCAACAAGCTCTAAGAGCGTAGTTTTGGCGTTTGCGTTAGCCACAACAATTGGGCTTCTGAAAATCTTATCTCCAACTTTCACCCCTTTAACTTCTCCGTTTTCTACCAGTATCTCATCTACTCTATGCCTTACTAAGACTTTGCCACCGTAACTCTCAATAACCTTCTTTAATGCATTGGCGAAGTTTTGAGCACCTCCCTTTGGGAAGTAACCTCCATGAATATAGTATGAAACTACAGCTGTAAGCGCGCTGCTCGCCGGCGTTTCCTCCGGCTTCGTTCCTAGATAACCAATTAAGGCGCAGAGTAAAGTCTTCAAGTCCTCATTGGTGAAGAATTCATCGAGTTTTTGCTTATATGTCTTGTTCATCCACTCAAAGAAGTGGGGGTGTTCCTTTGGGTAGTTTAAAAGCTTTCTTTTACCATAGACTTTAACGATCAACCATGCAGGCAAGGGCGTGCCATACTCAATATCCTTATAGCATTCTTCATAAGCCTTCTCAGCATCATCAAAGAAGGCGTAGATGTTCTCTTTCTCGTCCGGAAATATCTCTGAGAGGTTTTTTGTAAACTCTTCCAAGCTGCTGGCATCGAACTTTCTACCCTTAAAAATGTATCTTATCCTATTCTTTACGAAAAGCTCATCCTTTTTAAGCCCAAGCTCCTCAAGTAAGTAAGTGATAGGTCCTTTCTCCCATATTCCACTTACGTTCTCTACGCCTACATTAAAGATGAAGCCTCCTCTCATGAAAGAGGAGCAGTAACCCCCAACTTGGTAGTGTTGCTCTAAGACTAGAACCTTGTAACCTCTCTTCGAAAGTAGAGCGCTACAAGTTAATCCACCTATGCCGGAGCCTATGACGATGACGTCGTATTCGTTATCTCCTTTTGGTTTTTGAGTGTCTACCTCAACGTTCCAGTCATACTTCCTAAATTCCCTTGCGGCAAAGTAAGCAGGAGCTTCTAAGGGGAGGACTACTGAAAATGCTATGCCGAGAGCGATTAAACTGTTTGAGATTATGAGGGTAAGAGGTTTATCGAGAAGTATAAACACCGTTGCGTTTGTTATGAAGATTAGTGCCCAGCCCCCGGTAATTATGTTGTTTATAGCTAAGAACGACTCATCCTTCCAGTAAATCTCTGGATAATCCCTCTTAGAGACCTGGAATGTGAACGGCTTCCTAGCAATTAGAGAAAATAGAGCCATAAGAAAGAGAGTGAAGTATCCGAGGGAACTACCATTCTTAACGAACACTCCTACATTGAAGATGAATGTGGCAACAGCGGCTATGCTGAAATAGAGAAGAGAGGTTACGTCCATCAAATTGAAATCCTTTTTTCGAAACTGAGGGATCACAAGAATCAAAGAAATAACAAAAGAAATAACTATGCCCAACTTATTTCTCACACCGCAAAAAACCCAGTAAACAATCCATGGAATAAAGGAGACGAATATATAGAGCATACCAGGAATTTTTCCTTTATTATTTTTTAGATCCTCCATTTTTAGGTCACCTTTAAATTTCTTTTAACTACGAAAAATTGCGTATAACGAGTATTTCAAATTTTCATCTAATCAACAATAAGTTAACGGACCCTTGATCGAAAGTTTTAATATGACTCACCGTTATCTTCGAGGGGAGGAGTAAAAAACATGATGAAGATTGGATGTTGCGCCTACTCATACCGCGACTACATAACGACCGGAAAGATGACCCTGGAGGGCTTCATAGAGGAAGCCCACAAGATAAGGCTTGACGGCGTGGAGTTAACCGGATACTACTTCACCTCAACCGAGAGGAAGTACCTCCACAACCTAAAACGCCTATGCCTAGAGAAAGGACTATCAATCTCGATGGCCTCGTGCGGAGCCCACTTATTCAACCCAAAAGAGGAGACCGAGAAGAATATAGAGGAGATAAAACGGTGGCTGGAAGTGGCATACGAGCTGGGGGCGCCATGTCTCAGAGTCTTCGGCGGACGGTGGCCGACTCCAAATTACACAAAGGAGGAGGCGATCAAGATAGCCATCGAGACCGGGAAGGCTTGCGTGAGATACGCAGAAGATTTAGGCGTCGTCATAGCCTTGGAGAACCATGGAGGCATAACCAGACTCGCCGATGACGTGGTGAAGATAATTGAAGGAGTCAACTCAGACTGGTTCAAACTAAACTTGGACACAGGAAACTACCCAGATAACCTATATGTAGATATGGAGAAGTCAGCCCCCTACACAGTCCATGTACACGCAAAGGTTGAATCTAGAACCGAGAAGGGTCCTATAAAGCTAGACTACACCAAGATACGCCAAATACTCGAGGGCGTTGGCTATAACGGTTGGATCTCGATAGAGTTCGAGGTTGAGAACCAAGACCCGGTGGGGGAAGTTCCAAAGTTCGCTGAATACCTCCAGAGAGTATTCTCAGGGATTAGCTAAACTTGACATCTAACCTCCCTGAGGGTTGTATATATCGGACCCTTAGGGGTTAACGTACTCCTCTTAAGCCTCAGAATCTCAGCCCTCACAACACCGAAGTAGAAGTCAGCCAAACCCTGAATGCACCTAGCCAGCTCATTCCTCCTACGTCCAGTTCTAACCCGAGCTATAGTCAGGTGTGGGCTGAAGCCCTTCCTATCCGGTTGAAAACCCAGCCTCCTCAAGTTCGGCTCCAAATGGTTGAATATTCTCCTCAGCTCATCGGCGCCCCTACCTATCCCGGCCCATATAACGTTTATACGCCTCAGGTTTGGGAATACCCCGACCCCCCTAATCTCGATATCGAACGGTTTGAAGGTTACCTTCTCCATCTCACGGTGGATCAGATCAACCATGGTGGGCGTTATGTTACCTAGGAACCTCAACGTTACATGCACGTTCTCCGGTTTGACGAGCTTCAAGTCTGCACCGGTCTTGAGCAGTATATCCTGAACCCTCGTTAAGTTGTTAAGAACCATTTCATCCTCTATATCAAATGCTATAAAGCTCCTAATCTGCTCAGGCATGAAGGCCTCTCCTGTAGGATAAGTGATCGACGACCGTGATCATCTCTCAAACTGAACATTTAAGGTTTCCTCCACCCCTAGCAAAGACTAAAAGCTTCACAGAGCATTAGATTAGATCGGAGAGCCTAGAATGACGATAATAATAAAGGTTGACAGCGAGAACCCCAGCATCGAGAAGATTCGTAGAGCGGCTGAGATAATAAGGAAGGGTGGAACAGTAGCCTTCCCAACCGAGACCGTCTATGGACTTGGAGCCGACGCCCTAAACCCCGAAGCTGTCAGAAAAATATACGAAGCCAAGGAGAGACCCCCAACAAACCCCCTCATAATTCACATAGCAGAGAAAGGAGAAGTCTACAGACTGGCCGAGGAAATACCGGACAAGGCCTTCGAGTTGATGGATAGGTTCTGGCCCGGTCCTCTAACACTCATCCTTAAAGCCTCCAAGATAGTGCCAAAGATAACGACGGCCGGTTTAGAAACAACAGCAATCAGAATGCCAAGCCACAGGGTTGCCCTAGCACTGATCAGGGAGTCATCAAGACCGATAGCCGCCCCAAGTGCAAACCTAGCCGGTAGACCAAGCCCAACAACGGCTGAACATGTAGTGGAGGACCTCTACGGGAGGATAGATGCCATACTTGACGGCGGCCCAACACCGGTTGGGGTTGAATCAACCGTCCTCGACATGACTACTGAGCCGCCTAAAATACTGAGACCAGGCGGAGTTTCCCGGGAGGATCTTGAGGAGGTTCTAGGTAGGGTTGAGGTAAGGCAGACTTATAGACATTATAAGCTTAGGATAGAGGTTATACTAGTCGAGGGTGAACCGAAATCTATAGTTAGGAAAGTTAGGGAGCTCGCCGGACTTTACTTAAGTATGGGTAAGAGGGTTGGTATCCTAACCGTAGATGAACATAAACCGATGTATGAAACCTACAGAACCATGCGTGGATGTGAAGTTAAGTCCCTCGGAAGCCGTGAAGATCCAGCGGTGATCGCAAGGAACCTCTTTGGGCTATTAAGGGAGTTTGAGGGTATGGGCGTCGATCTAGTTCTGGCTGAGGGATTCAAAGCTGAGGGGCTCGGTTTAACCATAATGAATAGGCTTAGGAGGGCTTCAGGGTTTAACATAGTGAAGGCTTGAGCCTTTTTAAGCGGCCTAGGTAGAGTATTAACCAGCGGATGTGGTTTTGTTGGGGGCTTATAGCTTTAAGCGAGACCTCCTCTCAGCCTCCCCAATCATTACGGCGTCGACTGTAATTCTCATAATCGACCTCCTACTCGGGGATAAAGAAGCCTTCATAGCCATAAACAGCGGGTTGGCAAGTCCAATACTCGACATAGCCTGTGGATACCTGTCAACTACCCTATTCTCAGCATCGATTATCCTCTCGTTGATTAGGCTATACCTCAAGAGGAACGGAGGATCTGAGTCTAAGGCGATGGGGTTAGTAGCAGCCACCTCAGCCCCGATTTGTTATATTCTCGGCTCGGCGTTAAAGGTACTGATCGGCAGGTTGAGGCCCTTTGAAGCCTTGGAGTCTGTTAGGGTTGTTGGTATATGGCATACGAGCACCTTCTCCTTCCCCTCAACCACAACTATGTTTGCATTCGGCTTTGCACTCCCGATATTCTACGGAGAACCGAGGCTCGGGCTACTCCTAATCTGTGCAGCCTCCTTCATAGGTTTCTCGGTTATATACACGGGCTTCCATTATCCAGCAGACGTGATCGTTGGCATTCTGCTCTCAACCCTAATAACCCTACTCACGAACAGGGTGAAGGTTAAGGTGGAAGGTTTCATCTCAGGGTGGAAACGGTGAGGTTAAAGGAAGCTCTTCGGCTACTTCCTTCTCCTTCTTCTCTTTCCCTTCCACTCCTCACCCTTCTGCATAATCGACCCTATGATAGATAGCATTGAGGGAATTAGGGAGTTAGGGCTTAAGTGAATGGTGGATGTCTAGGCTTCGGGGAGCATAGGGTTCCACTACCAGTAGACCACCAAAGGAACATGAGGATATACGAGACATGTGAATGGGGTTTGAATGCCTATCCTACTCGAGATAGCTGACCAATACAACTTCGACGTAAACTCCTTTACGAACTTCATCTCGAAGTTTACGAGGTTCACACCCAATATATTGGATACATAACTGGCAAGGTAATCCCTCTAAGCTTGTAGAGAGGATACTCTTAGAGAATATCATTAAGCTCCAGAGTAACCGGTTGAATCCAGAAGATTAGAAAAGCACATAAACATTAACGTCAAGATTAAATTGGTTATTCGGGGTTGAGTTCGCATCCATCACGCTTAAGAGGTAGGCAATTGAGTGAAGCTGAAAAGCTGCAGAGGATAGTTTCCCTTTTCATGGAGGCTGGATACCAACTCGATAAGGAAGCCTTTGACCTCTTAAAGGATATCTCCAGAAGCGTAACCCTTGACGAACTGGAGAAGGTTGTTAGGGATATAGTTAAGGAGGTTGAGAGCCTACCCGAGAAGCCGATCTTCATAAACCATGAACTGATAGAGGAGAGGGTTAAGGAGTTCATCCCAAAGGTTGAGTCTACGCCCCCAACTATCGGTAAGGTATCCTTCCACCCCTATGCTAAAGAGATCGAGCCTGATGTGAAGGTTATTGCAGATCCAACTGGTGAGATCCAGACCGCCTGCTCCCTTGAGGATTATATAGATTACTTCCGGGATAGGTTCAGAAGGATGAGTAGGCTCCTTAGGCAGAGGATGGATGTTAGGGACTCCCTGACACTCTCTGAAGCCCTCAAATCACCAAACAACTCTAAGGTTAGGGTTATATGCATGATCACCGACAAGAGAGAGACTAGGAGGGGAATCTTCCTGGAAGTCGAAGACCTTGAGACCAACGCAACAGTCTATGTCCCATCGGAGAATGGCGAGGCTATAGAGAAGGCTAGGACCCTACTCCTTGACCAGGTTGTATGCCTCCAACTGACCAAGGGGAAGGGTTCACTCCTAATAGCTGACGACATATTCCCCCCGGATATACCGATAAGGAAGACCCATAGGGCTCCAATCCCCGTCTATGCAGCCCTCATATCAGACCTACACGTAGGAAGCAAGATGTTCATGGAGAGGGAGTTCCGCCAATTCATATCATGGCTAAACGGTAGGGTTGGGGATCAAAGGCTGAAGAAGATAGCGAGCCACGTAAAGTACCTCATAATAGCGGGTGACGTAGT
>CAZCOP010000041.1:2712-13205 GCA_964499825.1 uncultured Candidatus Bathyarchaeia archaeon | reverse complement strand
AGGTGGAGCCGGGGATGGGATTTGAACCCATGTATAGCGGGTCTGCAGCCCGCCGCCTAACCTCTCGGCCACCCCGGCGGTCATGTAAATTGAAACATCCCTGAACTCTTATAAATTTTTATTCTTAGTCCCCTGGTTGTCTTGGAAGTTTTATAAGGCTTTGTTATATAGGCCTTTTTGGTGGCCGCCTTGGCTGGTTCTGGAATTGACCCCCGCTTCTCGAGGCTTGAGTTGTTCAAGTGCGGTCCTCAACCCATCTACAGTGGTAGGAGCCTAGATGAGGTTGCCTTCCCCCTAGGAGGGATAGGGACAGGCTCGATATCCCTTGGTGGTTGGGGTCAGCTTAGGGATTGGGAGGTTATGAATAGGCCTGCTAAGGGTTTCGTAGTCCCCATGGCCTTCTTCACTTTGAGGATTGAGCGGGCTGGATCCGGTGGATCCCCCATCGTCAGGGTTCTCCAAGGCCCCGTCGGAGGCTCTTATGTAGGTGATGGACACTCCCTCGTCCCATCATGGAGGGAGCGCTACCTAGGTGAGGGCCTCCCACGCTTCCGCAACGTATCCTTCACAGGTCACTTCCCCTTCGCAACCGTGCACCTAAACGACCCAGACGTGCCGGTCGACGTAACCCTAGAAGCCTTCAGCCCCTTCATCCCACTCAACGATAAGGACTCAAGCATACCAGTTGCGATACTCCGCTACCAACTGAAGAATCTAAGCGGTGAAGCCGTCAAGGCGACGATATTCGGTAACCTCACGAATGTGGTTGGATACCCGGAGAGGGAGGGACGTGTAAACCTGGTTAGGGAGGCTGAGGGTTTGAGAGGGCTCTACTTGACGACTGAGAGGTTCGATGAGAACTCACCACGTTACGGCTCCATGGTCTTAGCAACCACCTGCCCGGAGGCTAAGGTCCGGCCTAGATGGAGGGAGGACAGCATAGCGAAGTTCTGGGAGGCCGTCCTATTGGGCGAACTTCCCTCCAAGGGTGACCGCCGGTCCGATACGGGAACCGTAGCCGCCTACCTAAACCTAGATCCATACGGGGAAGCAGCTGTCAACTTCATCATCACCTGGTACTTCCCCATCTTCGAGCATTACTGGGAAAGCGGGTATGGTGGGAGGGGGTCTAGGTGGAGAAACTACTACGCCACGCTTTGGAGCGACGCTTGGGATGTAGCCCTATACGTGGCGTCGAACCTAGAGAGACTCCGAGCTGAGACTAAGCTCTTCCATGACACCCTGTTCTCCTCAACGCTTCCCATACACGTCTTGGATGCTGTGAGCTCCCAACTCTCAACCTTGAGGACGAACACTTGCCTCCGCCTCGAGGATGGAACCTTCTATGGCTTTGAGGGATGCTCAGACAGCTCCGGATGTTGTGAGGGATCATGCACCCACGTTTGGCTCTACGCCCAAGCACTCCCATACCTCTTCCCCAAACTCCAACGTTCAATGGTGGATGCGCACCTATCTAACTCGGTCATGGAGGATGGCTTCATGGCCTTCAGGATGCCGTTACCCCTAGGAACTAAGGCTAAGCCTATATATCACCCAGCCGCCGACGGACAGATGGGCATAGTCCTCCAGGTTTACAGGGATTGGCTGATCACCGGGGATGAGGAGTGGTTAAGATCCGTCTGGCCCAAGGTTAAGAGGATACTCGAATACGCCTGGAAGTACTGGGATTCAGACAGGGATGGAGTCATGGAGGGCATGCAACACAACACCTACGATGTAGAATTCTACGGACCCAACACAATGACTGGGAGCCTATACCTAGCAGCTCTCAGGGCAGCCGAGGAGATAGCTCTCCACTTAGGCAAGGCTGACAAGGCCGAGGAATACCATAGAATCTTCGAGGCCGGATCTAAGTGGACCGACGAGAACCTCTTCAACGGCGAATACTACGGGCAGAAGGTCAACCCAAAAGCATATGAGATCTGGCCCGAACCCTTCAAGAGCCTAGCCCTCAAGCATGGCTGGGATGACAAGTTCGACTGGCCCAAGTGGCAGTTCGGGAGCGGATGCCTCTCAAACCAGCTGATCGGACAATGGTACAGCCACATGCTCGGTTTAGGCTACCTCTACAATCCCGAGAATATACGCAAGGCTTTGAGGTCGATCTATAAGTATAATTGGAAATCTAACCTATGGGACCATCCATGTCTGTACAGGGTCTACGCCGTGAATGGGGAAGCCGGCCTCATCATATGCACATGGCCTAGAGGCGGGAGACCCGGCTACGCCCTATACTACGCCGATGAGGTGTGGTGCGGCGTTGAGTATCAGGTTGCTAGCCACATGATCTATGAGGATATGGTTGAAGAAGGCTTAACCATAGCTATGGGGGTGAGGCTCCGCCATAGGGGTGACAGGCGCAACCCATGGGACGAGTTCGAGTGCGGACACCACTATGCTAGATCCATGGCCAGCTACGCGCTGCTCCTAGCCCTCTCAGGGTTTAGGTACTCAGCCCCCGAGAAAACGATACGCTTCTCGCCGAGGATATTTAGGGAAGAGTTTAGAGTCTTCTTCTCCACCGGTTCTGGCTGGGGGCTATACAGTCAAACCATGAACCGTGACAGGGCCGAGTTCACCCTAGACTTAAGGTACGGCTCCTTACGCATCAAGAGGCTGGAACTTCCCCCCTTAGACTTTGAGACCTCTAAGGTTTGGGTGACGCTGAATGAAGAGGCCATAGCCGCCGAACTCGAGGCCGATAGGGATGTTACAGTTGTAACCCTGAACTCCGATTTGTTAATGGAGAAGGGGCATAGGCTTCGCATCTCAGTTTATGGCAGGGAGCCACCTTCCAGCCCCTCTTCAACCACCTAACGCGAACTTGCCCACGCGCTTGGGTTGAGTCGAGAGGAGACTGAGGAGACGGTTCTGATGTCGGAGGACTCTAGGACCATTCAGAGGATTGATTCACTCTGCGGCAGGTTGTTGAAGATCACAGCGGGGAAGGTATGATGTAGGGTCCCTCGGGTATAACAACTATACTCGCGTCCTTGCCCATCTCCTCCCTTGCCAGTTGGAGGGCCTCCTCAGGGCTTGAGGCTGGTGTTATATGCATCTCTTCCAAGCGGTCATGCCTTATGTTCTCGGTTACAGCTATCACCTTCGCCTTCTCGAGTATGCGGGCTAAAACCTGAGCCTCCCACTGGTCCTTTATGGGTTCCTCCCTCTTTATCCTCTCCAACACCTGCCTCGGGTTTTCAGCCTCAGCCATGAGCTGGTAGAATAGTTCATGGCCCCTACCGATGCCGTCTATACACTCTGAGAATATTATGATGACCCCTCCATCCCTAACAACGAGTTCACCGGTCGCCATGCCCTTTACGGCTTGGTATAGGTCCCTATCCAGCGGGTACCCCCCATTACTGGTTATGACTATATCCGCCCCCGCTGGCGCCTTGACCTTGAAGATCCCGTCTAGGAAGTTCACCCCTACTCTGTGGGCCTCGAACACATCCCCGCAGAAGGTTCTAAGTATTCTGTGGTTCTTATCTATGACCACGTTCACTATCGCCATCTTGCGGTTCCTCTTGACGAGAGAGGCAGCCTCAACCATATCCTCATGTATTGGGTTTCCATCCAGTATGCCGGATCGTGAGAGGGGGTGGTCTATCATCTTGAAGCTGTGGTTCTGGTATATACTCTCCCTACCAGCCACGCCGGGTAGGATAGATTTCCTCCCCCCACTATAACCGGCGAAGAAGTGGGGTTCTATCAGACCGGTCATTATTATGAAATCTGAATCCACAACCAATTTATTTACCGAAAGTTCGGTTCCGAACCTCGTCCTCCCAAGGTAGGTTAGGCCCCCCTCATCCTCAGCGTCATGGTTTACAACCTCAACCTCATCCATAACCTCCTCGCCGAGCAGTTCCCTCAGCTCGCTATGTGGAGCCGGCTTATGGAGCCCGTTAGCAACGAGTATACTAACCCTCTCCATGCTCAAACCAGCACTCTTAAGCTCCTCGATTATTGGGGGCACCAAAACCCTATTAGGCGTCGCCCTCGTGTAGTCACTTACGAGGATGCATACACTATCTTTATCCGATGCTAGATCTGCTATCCGACTGCACCCCATGGGGTTTGCTAGAGCCCTCCTCACATCACCCGGTTCGTTTTCAACCGGTCTAGCCTCACGGGCCCTCAAAATAGAGGTCACCATATCATCGGGGAGTTCTACCTCAACTGTGCCCCTACCATAGGGTATCTCGACAATCATAACTGAACCCCAATTATTTAGGGTGTATGTATGTTAAAATCTTTTCAGTCGCCATTAAAGTCTAAACCGACTGGGCTGCACTTTATGCTATCCCTTTATTAGGCGGATTCTAATCTTAACATTATAAGGGTCTGTACGGTTGGGATGTGATGTCATGTTCGATGAGAAGGCTCTCGATATACTCAAGAGGATAACGGAGTCCTTCGGCCCATCAGGCTTCGAAAGGGAGACAGCCCGCATAATCAAGGATTACATGAAGGAGTATGCGGATGATGTACTGACCGACAAACTAGGGTCAGTTGTATTCGTGGCGAAGGGTAGTTGTGAGCGTCCAAGGGTCTTGCTGGCCGGACACATCGACGAGGTGGGCTTCGTGATCTCCGGTATAGACGAGAAGACCGGATTCCTAACATTCAATCCCCTAGGTGGATGGTGGGATCAAGTGCTCCTCTCACAGAGGGTCATAATCAGAACTGAGAAGGGAGACCTGCATGGGGTTATAGCGGCCAAACCCCCACACTTGCTCTCAGAGGAGGAGCGGAAGAAGGTTGTGGAGAAGAAGAACATGTACATAGATATAGGGGTCACATCGGGTAAGGAGGCCATAGAGGCCGGTGTGAAGATAGGGGATCCAGTCGTCCCATGGTCACCCTTCTCGATAATAAGGAACGGGAAGGTTGCCATGGGCAAGGCCTTCGACGACAGGATAGGCGCCTTCATAATCATGGAGGCCATAAGGAGATTGAAGGAGGACGGGATCGAGCATCCAAACACTGTCTACGGAGCCGCAACCGTTCAGGAGGAGGTTGGACTACGCGGCGCCCAGACAGTCTCACACCTCGTAGACCCAGATGTTGGCATAGTCCTCGAGGTCGACATAGCCGGCGACGTTCCGGGTATAAAGCCTCAAGAGGCCCCGGCTAAGATGGGGAAGGGTCCAAGCTTGATCACATACGACCGCAGCATGATACCGAACCAGCCCTTGAAGGAGTTTGTCATAAGGGTAGCCAAGGAGGTGAATATACCGCTTCAGCTCTCGCAAATCGCCAGGGGTGGAACAGACGCCGGGAGGATACACCTAACCAGAACTGGATGTCCAAGCGTGGTAATAAGTGTGCCGACCCGTCACATCCACAGCCACGTCGGGCTCCTCAGCCTTGAGGATGTTGAGAATGCTACTAAGCTGATCTTGGAGTTGATTAAGAGGCTGGATGAGAAGACTGTTGAGAGCTTCACTGCACTGTGAGGTTAGTTCATAAGAGAACGCACCTCACGGCGCCGCCAAATACACAGTGGTAGCCGTCTAGTTAAGATGTCATATGGGCCTTAGCTTTATCATCCATTAGAGTTGGTTAGGATCAATGTTCCAAGGGAGCCGAAACCTTATTTAATTCAAAACCTTAAACTTGAAGGTATAAGGTTTAGTGGACTTGAGAAGAACGTAGTGAAGTCTATGTCACTTAGGGATTCCCTCAAGAAGATTCAGGAGATTGTTAAGCGTAGGGATGAGGCCCGCCGAGAGGTTCAGATGGCCATGCAGAAGGCTACACGCCTATCTAAGCAGGCGACTTTCCTAGTCCATAAAGGCAGGATAGACGAGGCTGAAGATATGCTAAAGAGGGCTGGAGAACTCTTCATGATACTAAACGAGAGAGCTGAGGAGTATCCAGATTTGGCCAGAATGGGATTGGTCGACTCCGCATACCAAGAGTACGCTGAGGCCCAAACCTTCCTATACCTAGTTAGAGACGGCTCCTTCATCAGCTACGAGGAGATAGGTGTCCCGATGATTCCCTACGTCCTAGGTTTGGCTGATGTGATCGGTGAGTTGAGGCGTAGGGCCCTCGACTCAATACGTGAGGGTAGGATAGACGAGGCTGAGAGGAGCCTAGAGCTGATGGAGGAGATATACTATGAGCTAACCGGTATGGATGAGGCTTACTTCCTAATACCCGGATTGAGGAAGAAGTGCGATGTAGCGAGGCGGATAATCGAGGCTACGAGGGGGGATGTAACCCTAGAGTCCCGTAGAAGACTGCTTGAGAGGTCTATCAGAGACTTGAAGGATGCCCTAGAAGGGAAGGAGGGTCATGGCTAGGCTTAACCCAAACGAGATACTCAGACAGGTCGAGGCTGAAGGCTTCGAGAGTGTGTGGAAGAGGAGCGCAGAGCTCCTCCCAAAACCGAGGGGTAAAAGAGGGAGAAGTATTAGACGTGGAGAGTCCCATCCACTCTACGACTTGATACAGAGGTTGAGAGAACTCTTCCTTGAGATGGGCTTCACCGAGGTCTCAAACCCGATAATAATCAACGAGAATGAGGTTTACAAGCAGTATGGACCTGAGGCGCCGATCATACTCGATAGGTGCTATTACCTAGCAACGTTGCCGAGGCCTGACATAGGGTTGAGCAAGGCTAAGTGTAGGGAGATAGAGAGGTTAGGCGTTAAGCTCACAGATGATAGGGTCACAGCGATAAGGAGGACCCTACGTAGTTATAAGAGAGGCGAGATAGAGCCTGACAACCTGATCGAGGCCTTGTCCAAGGCGCTTAGGATACCTGACACAACGGCGATGCTGATAATCTCAAGAGTCTTCCCGGAGTTTGCATCGTTACGCCCGGAGCCGACGGCGCAGACGCTCCGATCGCACATGACCACCTCATGGTTCCTAACCCTCCAAGCTCTACAGTATAAGGTCGATCTACCCTTGAGGTTGTTCTCGATAGGTGTGCGCTTCAGGCGTGAGCAGAGGGAGGACCCAACGCACCTCCGCGTGCACCACTCAGCGAGCTGTGTTGTTATGGATGAGGAGGTTGATGTTAAGGAGGGTGAGGAGATAACGAGGAACCTACTTGAGCCCTTGGGTTTTAAGGAGTTTAAGTTCATCAGGAAGGATGTAACCTCAAAGTATTATGCACCCGGGATGGAGTATGAGGGTTACATATACCACCCGACGATGAATGGATGGATAGAGGTAGTCAATTACGGCTTATACAGTCCGATAGCCCTTGCCAGATACGGCATTGAGTATCCGGTTCTAAACGTTGGGGTGGGGGTTGAACGTGTAGCCTTAGCCCTCTATGGGGAGAATGACGTGCGGAGGCTCGTCTACCCCCAATTCTACACAGAGCTAACCCTATCAGACGAGGAGATAGCAGGGATGATCAGGATCGAGGTTAAACCCGAAACCCCTGAGGGGTCGATGATCAAGAGGAGAATAATAGAGGAGGCCATAAGGAATGCGGATAGGGTGGGACCCTGCGAGCTTCTCGTTTACGATGGGGAGGTTATGGGGAGGAAGGTTAGGGTATACCTGTACGAGAGGGATGAAGGGGTGAAATTGATGGGAGCCGCGGCGATGAACAAGATATACGTCTATAAGGGGAACGTGCTCGGCATACCGGAAGACGGGATGGAAGGCTTAGAGCTGGTAAGGGATGCGAGGAGGCACGGCGTCCAGACAGGTATAAGGTTCATCGACGGAGTAGCTTCACTGGCGGCGCAGAGAATTGAGGAGGCTGTGAGGTCTGGGAAGAGGAGGATCAACGTAAGGGTGAGAATAGCTAAACGCCCAAGAGATGTAAACATAGAGATAGGCGAAGTTGCACGTAGGTATATAACAAGCCGGAAGGGGAGGATAGAGGTTTCAGGGCCAGTTTTCATGGGTGTGAGAGCGGAGATAGAGGATATAAACCCACGCGGTTAAATTCATGGTCGGGATTGAATTGAGGATGATTAACAACCTCATATTCTCCATAGAGGAGGCACGTAGGCTGCAGACCTCTCTATCCAGAGAGGTGATCAGATACGACGACCTCCCTAAAGCGGTTAGGCATGTGGCGGGCGTCGACGTAGCCTACATCGGAAACCTATCAATAGGAGCCGTGGCGGTTTTAGACCTAAAATCCTGGGAGACAGTTGAGATAGAAACCTCACTCCAGAGGGTTCACTTCCCATACATACCCACCCTTCTCTCCTTTAGGGAGATGCAGCCAGCCATATCAGCCATACGGAAGTTGAAGATTAAGCCGGATGTCTTCCTAGTTGATGGACACGGCTTAGCCCACCCATACCGTCTAGGCTTCGCCAGCCATCTGGGGGTTATGATGAACTCCCCAACCATAGGGGTCGCCAAGAGCCTCCTCTGCGGCGAGGTTAAGCCGGTGAGAAGCCGCGATAGGGGAAGCTGGAGCCCGATAATCCACAACGGTGAGCTCGTCGGCGCAGCCTTAATAACGAGGATTGGGGCCAAACCCGTATATGTCAGCATAGGCCATAAAGTCTCACTTGAAACGGCGATCAAGATAGTCATGGATTGTGTGAGGGGTTACAGGATGCCCGAACCCATCCGTAAGGCTCACATAGCCGCGAATAGGGAGAGGATTAAGTTGATAAATGAAGCTAAGAAGGTGAACCTTTATGGATCCTAGGCTTAGAAGACTGATCAGGAAGATTAAGGATGACAAGTTGAGGAGGATGGTTTCCGAGCTGGTTGAGAAGCCAAGGTTCGAGGTTAACGGTAAAGTTTACTCCGGCCTCCCACTGACCGATTCACCCGCAAGCATCTCTAGGCATCACAGCTACCCGGGAGGCCTCATAGAACACGTGATCTCAACAGCCAAGATAGCGATGGCTATATGCGACTCTGTAGAGGAGGTGTATCATGGGAAAATAAATAGGGACCTCGTCATAAGCGGGGTTATACTACACGACCTATTCAAGCCGTTAACCTACCGCTTGAAGGAGGATGGAACCTATAGTGCATCCCAGCTGGGTGAGAGGATAGACCATCTAACACTGATCTCGTCGGAGCTAATCCGGAGGGGGTTCCCCCTAGACCTGATACACATAGTCTGCGCACATCATGGGGAGGCTGGGCCTATAACCCCCAAGACTATAGAAGCCCTTGTATGCCATATAGCGGACATGGCTGACTCCAAACTGAATAATGAGGTTATGAGGGCCGCTCTCTATCTAGTCAGGGAGGTTGCAGGCGAGACCCTGGAAAGCATGAACTCTAAGGAGGCCTTCAGGATAGTTCAGTTAAAGACCGAACTCGGTTGGGATGGGGTGAAAAAGGCCTTGGAGGAGATCAGAAGGGGAGAGGGAGACGGGGAAGGCTAGGCCTCTGAGGTTTTGCCTCCAGCCTCCTCTTCACCTTCCTTCCTGGCTTTAAGCCATCTCCTAACGTTTCTATACTCATTAAATGCTATAACGCCGACTATGATCAGCGTGGTTGATGCTAGTATGGTTGAGCCGCTTCCCTTCAGCCCAGGAACTCTATCTATCGCCCTGGATAGAGTGTTCCAGGCAGCCGGTATCCCTGTTGTGAGTATGTTGAGGGCTGTTGGGCCTCTAACCGTGATATATATCGAGTTAGACATCCTCGTGAATGTTCTGTTCATGTAGTTATATGTCACCAGGGCTGGGGGTATTGTGTATATGCCCTCCCTCTGGAATATGAGGGTGTAATTATGCGTGACCGATGAGTTTCCAGGTATAACTGGCCAAGTCTTGGTGAGGCTTCCCTCGACAACCCTGACGGATGTCCTATAAAAGCTTAGTAGGAGTCCATCCTCCAACTTAACGTTCTCAGCTGGGTCCGTATCCCTATTGACTATCGTTATGGTCACTTTAACCCTTTGGCCTATATCCGCCGCCTCAAAGGTGGAGGTCTTCTTGACTGTTAGGTCCAAGGGCAGTATCTGGGTGAAGTTTATGGATAAGAACTCAGCGGGTATCGGCACACCCGCCTTAACCGTCTCAACCTTGAGGGGTATAGTCTCATTCAGGCTCCTGATTACCTCCTTTATCGGCTGTAACTCAGGCTCCGTCAGGTTGGTGGAGAGTATGAGAGAAGCAACAGGGGTTTGGGATACAACCTCACCCTCCTCTATCGTGGCGTTTGAGGCGACCATCGATATGACGGAGACCACCGCCTCAGGTGAGAACTCTATCGGCTTAGTGATGTTCAAGAGCTTCGTTATGTTCAGTGTGTGCTCGAAGGATGATGAGTGGAGCCTATTTATCCAGAAGGAGAAGAGGCCCAACATGGGTATGGGGGTCTCCATCTCAGGCAGTATCAACCTAACCATGCTCATGGCGACGTGGCCAACGTTCTCGAGCATGTGAAGAACCATAGCCGAGGAGAAGAAGCCCACAGCCATAACAGTCCCATTAGAGGACAGACTCGTTGAACCCGGGGTGAATATCCCCGCCTCATAGGCTTCAGTTATGAAGGAGGCTATACCA
>CAZCOP010000041.1:0-2612 GCA_964499825.1 uncultured Candidatus Bathyarchaeia archaeon | reverse complement strand
GTACGGGGAACTATCTCGTAATACCTAGTCAGGTTCCCCATAAGCTCCGGTGGGAGACCAAAAGGCAATACACCGCCCAACATGTCACTCAAAATCGTCGGGGAGCTCAGGATTGGAGGTAGAGCGTCAGCCCTGGTGTCTTGCGATATCAAGACCCCCATCAAGGCGCCCTCTAAGTCCGGCGAGGAGAGGTCCACACCGGGTATCGATATCTCTGAGTCAACGAAGGCTGAAGCGAGTGAGATCGTCCCATCAGGTGTCGCGAAGAAGAATATGCCCTCAGCGTAATAATATGTGTCCTGGCTGAAGGCGGCTTGGATTATTGAGGAGAGAGCTGACGTAGAGATGACGATCATCAACGATGAGAGCAATAGGGCTCTACACATCCTACCGGATATGCGGAATCCAACCTTGAACATCTTCACGGGGGCTTCTGTCTCCGATCTCGTTTCCTCAGGAGCCTCCTTCCCCCTCATCCTGAACACCTTCTCAGAGATTAGTTTCCAGAGGGACTCCTCAACCAGCTTACCAAACTCACAGCCGACTAGGGATGTGAGGAAGAGTATTAGTATGTTCTTCAGGGCGTTCAGGAGGATGACTGAGATTATTGGGGAGATTATACCCATGGGTGACGATAACGATGTGAGCGGTAACCCCTGTAGCCTCGCGTAGATCTCTCCTATTATCGGCGCGCCGAGTAGTGTTGGTAGGGAGAAGCCGGGTGGGAACGGGGGTAAGAGCGCCAGCATATTCTCCGGCCTCTCAGTTATGCCAACCTCCACGGCAACCTCGAAGAGCCTTAAGGCTGCAACTCCCAAGATGAGGAACATCAAGCCGTAGACGAGCCAAGCCGAGAGTATGCTCCCGATCTTCCTCCTAACTATTAAACCGCAGAGGAGGCCCACGGTGGACCATAAGACAGCTATGGCCGTGTATTTGAGGGGGTCTCCTAGAAGTATGAAGAGCATGGAGAAGAGAACCCTCAGTGATGTCCCGAAGACTGGTGAGAGCCACCCTATTATGAGGTTGAAGCTTTCCGGTATGGCCGAGAAGCTGGTGGTGAAGGCTATTGTTGAGCAGAGTAAGAATGCAACTATCTTTCTCATCCAGTTCTACTCCTGGTAAGTAGTTTTCATGTTGATGTGTTATTTATATATTTACCCTTTTCCGAATCCTCGTTCTTATCCATTCTCCCTCTCCTTTCGAGTTATTTATGCTCGCCTTGAAACCGAATAGACCAGTTATTAATAGACTGGACATGAAGACTATGTGGGATGCACATATGAAGGCATACCTTCCTATCCAGTTGTAATTTCTTATAAGCCACGATCCTACGCCGAGGGCTATGTAGATCGTCAGTATGCTACATGATAGGTGGATCATCCTGAGGAGCCTACCCAACCGGCTAACCCTCAACCTCAGCAGCCTTGATATGCAGGGTATCCTTGAAGAGAAGTCGTATAGGTCGTCAAGTATCAAGACCAAACCTCCATAAGCGAAGAATGAGCAGATGTAAAACGTCAGGTTGTTCAAGTTTATCCCGCTTTCATATAGCGGTGGAAGGAATAGACTTATCAGCGGAAGCGGTGCGAATAGGGCGACCGCGAAGGTTGAACTAAGAACCGTTAAGAAGCCGTATACGTAGTGGTGGAATAGAAACCTCCGTATCTTAACCTCGCCAACGCTTCTGGCCGGGATTATATTCAAGAGCGAGGTTGGGATCACGAGCCAGAATACTGAGCCATCGATTATGTAGGGTGCGTATGGTTTCCACCACGGCATAGATGAGTAGAAACCGAGCAGTATATTTACGGTTGAGAGCAGACTCATTAGGGAGTTGAATATTAGGGCTAAACCCAGCATCTTCCTTCCGAGAGCCGTGAGGATACTAGACATTGCCTTCCAACTATTGGTTTCAGATGATTTAAAGCTTCTCCATTTCCCCGAATTTGGGTTTGATGGTGGAGAAAATAAAGAGGGGGATACTGGATGCTAGATGCGCATAACCTCAACTTTGAGCGTCTCTGTATCCAGCTTTGCTACTGTGGGCTCGCCGCTCAGATATCCGCAGACCTCACCGGGGTTTAGAACCAAAGTCCCGCCGACCTTACGGACCTCCGCCTTATGGGTGTGTCCATGGATGACCACATTGTAGCCTCCGCATCTGACCAGCGACTTCAGTAGCTCCTCCTCGTCGCCGTGGAGTACGGCGATCCTTAAGCCATCAAGCTTGAGCTCCCTGAACCTCCCCTTCACGTCAAAACCCAGATCGGCGAATTTCCTGCTCAGCGTGGATAGTTCTGCATCGTTGTTGCCGAAGACCCCTAAGAGCCTCGCATTTAAGGGTTTGAAGTGTTTCACTGTGAAGGGAGCTATGTAGTCCCCGGCGTGCACCACCAACTCCACCCTCTCCCGATTCATCATCTCCACCGCCCTATCTATGAATGGCAACCTGTCGTGGGTATCAGCCATAACTCCCAACAACATACCAATCCACCCTTATTGTTAGTAGAACTACGCACTAATGAAGTTCACTCTCTTCTGATGGTGAGTATAACAACTGCTTTCTTAAGGGGATGCTGTTAAGATAGTTTTTGCGGCTTCGAGGAGCT
>CAZCOP010000040.1:0-13274 GCA_964499825.1 uncultured Candidatus Bathyarchaeia archaeon | reverse complement strand
CAGAAAGGACCTCAAGACCTCAAAGCTATGCGGGGAGGAGTAACTAAGATGGCTATGCGGGGAGGAGTAACTAAGATGGCTACCAAACCCTACTAATAACATTTTATACCTTATGCTACTGTTGATATGGTGTCTGCACTGATGGAGTTAGAGGCGGAATGGAAAAGGTGAGAATGAGGGGCTTCAGAAGGACGGTGAAGGTTGAAGACGCATTAAAAGCCTTTAGGAAGGCTCTCCCAGATAAGAGGCTTGAGACGGAGACCATACCGGTAAGGGCAGCCCTAAACCGGGTATTAGCCGAGAATGTAACTGCTGACAGGGACATTCCGCCATTCGATAGGGCTGCTATGGATGGCTTCGCTGTTAGGGCTGAGGACACCTTCGGGGCGTCCCAAACAAACCCAGTCACACTGAAGGTTGTAGGAGAATTAAGAGTTGGATCCACCCCAAAGGTTGAGGTTAGGGATGGAGAGGCTGTGGAAATAATGACTGGTGCGCCCATGCCTAGGGGTGCGGACGCCGTGGTTATGGTTGAGTACACAAACAGGCTCGATGATGATAGGATCGAGATCCTACGTCCAGTTGCACCCCTAGAGAATGTATCGAGAAGGGGTGAAGATGTCAAGAGGGGAGAGGCTGTTCTGAGAAGGGGAACCATCCTAAAGCCCCAAGACCTAGGGATATTGGCCTCCCTCGGCAGGGTTAAGGTTGAGGTCTACAAGAGACCTAAGGTCGCTATAGTCTCGACGGGGGATGAACTTGTTGAGCTCGGGGTCAGAGTGGAACCGGGCAAGGTGGTCGATGTTAATAAGCTCATCCTTTCAGCCATGGTTGAGGAGTTCGGTGGAGTACCCATAGATATGGGCATAGTTAGGGATGATCCAGATGAGATCAGGAAAGCCGTAAAGAGGGGTCTGGAGGAGGCTGACCTTGTCATAGTAACGGGTGGAACATCGGTTGGTAGAGCCGACATTGTCCCGGAGGTTATAGACTCGATCGGGAAGCCAGGTATGATCATCCACGGAGTCTCAATGCGACCCGGCATGCCGACCGGGCTGGCAATCCTTAACGGGAAGCCGGTCTTCTCCCTATCTGGTTACCCGGTAGCCGCAATGATGGGCTTCAACGTCTTCGTAAAGCCTGTGATCTCGTGGATGCTGGGAGCATCAACCGTTCCAGCTCCAACCGTCAGAGCGAGGCTAACAAGGAGGGTTGCCTCTCCACCCGGGGTCCTCAGCCTCGTAAGGGTTAAGGTCCGCAATATTGGCGGGATCTACATGGCCGAGCCCATAAGGTCGACCGGTTCTGGGGTTATATCGAGCATGACGAGGGCGAATGGTTTACTGGTTATACCGGAGGAGAGCGAGGGTGTGGAGGCGGGGGAAGAGGTTGAGGTTACCCTACTGCGGCCGGTGGAGGAGGTTCAATGTTGAAAGGCAGGAGGATATTCCGCAAGTTAATACCTCTTGAGGAAGCTAGGAGGCTCCTATATGAGCATTTCACACCTAAACCCCTAGGCGTCGAGGAGGTACCGCTCACGGAAGCCTACAATAGGGTTCTAGGCGAGGATGTAATCTCGGGGGTTGACGTTCCAGGCTTCGATAGGGCTGCTATGGATGGCTTCGCTGTTAGGGCTGAGGACACCTTCGGGGCGGATGAGGAGAACCCTGTCAGGTTAGTCGTCATCGGCCAAGTTGAAGCAGGTGAAGCTCCAAGACTAGAAGTCTGTGAGGGTGAAGCTGTGGAGGTGGCGACCGGTGCGCCCATACCTAGGGGTGCAGACGCCGTTGTTATGGTCGAGTATACCCAACCAGTCGATGGTGAACAAATAGAGGTGTTTAAGTCCGTAACCCCAGGTGAGAACGTCCTATCGGCGGGTTTCGATATAAGGGTTGGAGAATTGATCCTGAGGCGTGGGGAGAGGATAACGCCTAGGGAGATTGGTGTACTGGCAGCCGTTGGGCTGAGTTCAGTGAAGGTCTTCCGCAAACCGAGGGTTGCAATAATCTCGACCGGTAAGGAGCTCACACGACCAGGAGAACCACTTGAGTTCGGGAAGATATACGACATAAACTCAAGCTCCCTAGCGGGCGCTGTGGTGGAGAGCGGTGGAGAACCAGTACAGATGGGCATATCATCCGATGACCCCGAAGAGATAGCTGGGAAGATAAAGAGGGCATTGAGCGAGGCGGATCTAGTTCTGACATCCGGCAGCACATCGGCTGGGGCTGGAGATGTCATGTACCGAATACTCAACAAGCTGGGCGAACCTGGGGTAATAGTCCATGGGCTCGCCGTCAAACCCGGCAAACCAACCATAATAGCGATAATAGATGGTAAACCTGTCTTCGGACTGCCGGGTTACCCAACATCGGCGCTAACCATCTTCAACCTACTAGTTAAGCCGGTGATCCTCCAGATGGCTGGATCAGCCGAGCTAGGGGTTAAAGCAAAGGTTAGGGCTAGGATGGCCTTCAAGGTTTTCCCCGCGAAGGGTAGGAGGGAGTTCCTACCGGTCCACATAATTCGGAGGGAGGATGGGAGTTTCCTAGCCTACCCGGTACTCACCGGTTCTGGGGCGATAACAACCTTGGCCATGGCCGACGGTTTCATCGAGATTCCTGAGGGCGTTGAGCTTCTAAGCGAGGGGGAAGAGGTATCTGTAAACCTCTTCAGCTCAGAGGTTAGGCCGGCGGACTTGGTGATAATGGGGAGCCACTGCATTGGAGTCGACATACTACTCAGATGTTTGAGGGAGAGGAGGCCGAGCTTCAAAGTTAAGGTTGTAAACGTCGGCTCAATTGGGGGCATAAACGCGGTGAGGAGGGGTGAGGCGGATATAGCTGGAATACACCTACTCGATGAGGAGACCGGGGGATACAACATCCCATTCCTCGAGAGGTATAACCTATCCGGTAGAGCTGTACTGGTGCGTGGCTACAAGAGGCAACAGGGCTTCATGGTTAAGAAAGGTAACCCGAAAGGTATAAGGTCTTTCAGGGACCTCCTTAGGGATGATGTCACCTTTATCAACCGCAATGTGGGCTCCGGTACTAGGGTGCTGATAGATATGAACCTCACTAAGGTCTCCAAGGAGTTGGGAATCTCCGTCGAGGAGGTTAGGTCGAGGATAAGAGGGTACAACATGGAGGCCAGATCTCACTCGGCGGTTGCATCGATGGTTCTCCACGATAGGGCCGACGTCGGGATCGGCATAAAGACGGCTGCTGAACTTCATGGTTTAGATTTCATACCCATAACGGATGAGGAGTACGACTTCCTGATCCCCAAGGAGAGGCTGAATAAGGGGTCGGTCAAGGATTTCTTGGAGATACTCAGGTCAGATGGGTTTAGGAGGGAGCTGAGTAGGAGAGCCCCGGGGCTCACGGCGACCGAGGAGACAGGGCGTATAATATGGTGGTAGGGACCGTTAAGTTTCCTTTACTTAACCTTCCTTAGGTTCTAGGGCTATAGCCCTGATCCATGAGGAGTCAAGCCCGAAGACCTTTAGGGGAAGCCCGATGTAGAAGACCCTTTCCTCGCTTATCTTATCCAAGTTCGTTAGGTTCTCGATTATCGGTATATCATTCTTCAACATGCTGTCGTGGGTCGCCATCAATTCGTACGATTCCTCTACGCCTACATTCTGGACGCCGAGCATCTTGATGCGCTTTCCAGCCAGCCACCTTGCAGCTTCAGATGATATGTACGGCATCTCATCACCCTTGTAGGGGCTCCACATCAGGACTATATCCCCCTCCCTGACCTTGCTTAAGTGTACCGGCTTTATCGGCTGCCCCTTCCCACCTTTCGGTTTCAGATGCGCTAACTTCAGAACTACAGCTTCGCCTATGAAGGCTTCGAGGGGCATCTCGGAGGATGACTTCCCATCCTCAAAGTAGTGCGCTGGCATCTCGACGTGAGTTCCAACGTGGCTCTCAGCCTCTATCCAGTTCATGAGGGTTCCGTCGGGTTTATAGATGAACTGGCGGAGTTCGAACCTTCTAAGTTCACTCCCATGTATGTATTCGCCGTTAACCTTCAAGATTCCAGGGTGCAACTCCATGGTGAGGTCTATTATCCTATACCTATCCAGCTTGATCGACATGTCGCATCCACCATAACCACATCTACCAGTTAAGAATTTAACATTGATGCTGCATTCGTTTAGCCCTCGATCCATCTCCTCCTCTTCTTATCGAACTCCTCACGGGTCATGTGGAAGCGCGCTGGGTTGCCCACCACAACCGATCCATCCGGAACATCCTCGGTGACTACTGAACCTGCCCCCACGACGGCTCCCTCACCTATCTCTACACCTGGAAGTATAGTTGCATTAGCGCATATTATGGCGTTCCTACAAACCCTAACCCCCACCAGTCGGCCGCTCTGCGGGTAAGGATCATTTGTGAAGCAGACATTTGGAGCTATGAAGACGTTGTCCTCTATAACCGTCAAGTGTGGAAGGTATGCGTTCGACTGTATGTTCACGTTCCTCCCTATCCTCACAGTTCCATCCAGCTTTGTTGATGAGCCG
Source organism: uncultured Candidatus Bathyarchaeia archaeon (assembly GCA_964499825.1). Taxonomy (GTDB): domain Archaea; phylum Thermoproteota; class Bathyarchaeia; order Bathyarchaeales; family B26-1; genus B17-G17. The sequence goes on along the minus strand of CAZCOP010000040.1, from coordinate 8,737 downwards.
ATTAAGCTCCCGTCGCCCACAGTGCTACCCTCCCTTATGAGGACGTTATGTCCAGTCTGAACTCGGTCGCCGAGTATAGCCATCTCGTAGATTACGGTTCCAGGCCTTATTATGCAGCCTTCACCCACCCTTGAACCCTTACTCACCATATCGTATTCCCTTATCGTCACTGGTTTGATGAGACCTATAGCGTTGAGGGTTCTCTTAGATGGATACCCTATTATCACGTTCCCCCCTATTATCGTCCGCTCCCCTATAACTGTTGGCCCGAGTATCACGGCCTTGGACTCTATGCATCCTCTAACCGTAGCTTTGCTGGAGATGAAGTTCATCATGTGGATCCTTCCTTTTTCTCTCAATCTATAACCAACATATCCTAAGGTTAGTATACTGATCCTTGCATTAATCTATATAATTAGGAGATATTGTTAATTTAAAATGATGCATTAAAGGGAATCATATAAATATGAGACTTTGTTGGGAATATCTAGGTGTGGGGAAAGATTTATGGTGAGGCGGTCTAGAGAGGAAGCCCAAAAAATGATAAAGGCCATGGCAGTTCTTGTTAGGAACACAACATGGAAGTGTGGACGGGTTGAGAGGCTCGTCATTGGATATTTGAGGAGCCGCCTTAGAACTCACGGTTCTCCAAGAACATCGGTTGGTGATATGCTAAAACATTTTAAGTTACGTGGTAAGGCGAGGAGCGAGTTCTTTGATGCGTTGAAACGGCTGGAGAAGAGGCACATAATAAGGATAGAAGGCGTCTAGCACCCCAGAAGAGCCGCATTAGTGTCAGTGTAAAAGGCGTAAAAAAGGGGGACCGTCCAGCTGGACGGAGGCTGCATCCTTTTTATTTAACCTTCATAGCCTCTTGGAAGAGCTTCTTCACAGCGGTTATCCGGGCCTTCTGGGCTAGCGTATCTTTAGTTATGAAGTCCAATGCCTCCTCTGGGCACCACTCGACGCACTTCGGATTACCCTCACAGAGGTCGCATACAAAGACAACCCTCTTATCTGGATGTAACATTATGGCCCCGTAGTCGCAGGCCTCTATACACCATCCGCAGCCATCGCATTTATCCTCATCAACGATTATTACACCGGTCTCTTCGGATTGCATTAGGGCATCCCTAGGGCAGGCTGCGACGCAAGGTGGATCCTCACATAACCTGCATGTAACCGCCAAGTTTATCAGCTGGTTTATCCTTACAACCCTAATCCTAGACTTTAATGGGTTGAAGACTCCCTCCTTTTCCATGGAGCACGCGTACTCGCAGACTTGGCATCCAACGCACTTCTCTGGGTCTGCTGAGATGAACTTCCACTTATGTATCGTGGCCATCTAACATTCACCTCCCCTCATAATTCACTTCTCGCCCTTTCCGATCTTACCCTCAACTATGTAGATTAGGTCCTCCATACCCAGCTCCTTAAGCTTCTCTATGGTCGGTATACCATCCCTAGTCCATCCTCTAGCTTCGTAGTAGTCGTCCAGTAAGAAGTCGAGTTCCTCCTGGCTTACGTAGGCGCCCTTAGCTGGCCCCTCATCCGGGATCGGGTGGTGCATAACCTTGTATGGAAGCGTGTCGTCCTTCCTGCTGAAGCCCTCCCTAACGTTTATCACCCTTGCGAGGTTGTTTATTCTCTCACCGGAGAGCCTCATATCCTCAGCTGTAACGTCGAAACCCGTAACCAGCCTGTAGAGCTTAGCTATATCCTCAAAGCCGTTGTAGTATGTTCCCCTGGAGAACTTGCAGATTATCAACGAGTCTATTATCGTGTATAGGTCCTCCATATCCTTCACCATCTTACCCCTACCCTTTTCCACGGTTAGGCGGTTCGCCTTGCCCTCACGTCCCCACCTGACATCGAAGCCGTAGGCCCCATGCCTGTTGTGGTCAGCTCCACGGAAGGAGACCGCGAACCCTAAGGCAGCCGTCTTTAGGCTTCTAAGGTCGTAACCGGTCACCTCAACACCCTTTATATGTTGAGCTAGCTTATCAGCTCCCTTCCCTATCTTCTCGGCAGCCCTCTTCACGCCTTCAGCTAGGATGTCACCTATACCCTCACGCTTCCCTATCTTCTCTATGAGCTTCACTAAGGCCTCATGATTGCCGAACCTAGCCTCTATCCCGTCCAGGTCCTTCTCGGTGAGTATGCCGTTCTCGTAACAGTCCATCGTAAAGGCAACTATCACGCCCGTACTTATCGCATCAATGCCGTAATAATTGCAGAGTTCGATCCCCTTTATTATCGCATCTAGGCGATCTATGCCGCAGTAGGGCCCCATAGCCCAGAGGGGTTCGTACTCAACCCTAGCCATGGCGCCCTTATAAGGTCCCTCCGGAACGACGCAGATGTGCTCACACCTCATGGCGCAGGAGCTGCATCCTATTATCTTGACCACATACCTCTCGTTCAGGGTTTCACCGCTAACCTTCTCAGCCCCCCTGAAGGTTGCGTTGTTGTAGTTCCTAGTCGGCAGACATGCTATGGCGTTATGGACCAAGACGTTCAGGGGTGTACCCAGAGTTCTATACTTCACGGTTGCTGGCCCCTTCATCCTCTCATGGAACTCCTTCACATACTCTAGGAACTCCTCAGGCTCAGCTACCTTTACATCGTGGGTTCCCCGGACAGCTATGGCCTTCACGTTCTTCGAGCCCATCACGGCTCCCATACCCGTCCTTCCAGCAGCCCTAGTCTTCTCGTTGAGGATGCTGGCTATCCTCACAAGCTTCTCACCACCAAGCCCTATCGCTGCAACTCTTATGTAGTAGTCACCCAGTTCCTCCTTTATCGCGTCCTCAGTCTCTGAGGGAGATTTACCCAACAAATGTGAGGCGTCCACCAACTGGATCGACTCATCGTCTATCCATACATAGACGGGCTTCTCGGCTCTGCCCTTAAAGATTACAGCGTCATATCCAGCCCTTTTCAACTCCGCCCCGAAGGAACCGTGAGACTTAGACTCTCCAATACCGAAGCTCTGCGGAGACTTCGATACGAAGGCGTGGCCGTTCCCACCTGTCGGCCACATAGTTCCCGATAGAGGGCCTGTGGCAAGGACAAGCGGATTCTCCGGGTCGAAGGGATCAACCCCGGGCTTCGAATTATCCAAGAACAGCCTCATACCGAGCCCTATGCCACCTATGTACTTCCTCGCGTACTCCTCGCTTAGGGGCTCAGTCCGGATCCTCCCAGTCGTCAAGTTTACATGTAGGATACGTCCAGCATACCCGAACAACTGAATCCTCTCTCCACCAAATTTAGGGGTTCACTAAATTTTCGCTTCATGATATTTAAGGATTCCTAAAATTTGGAACATTGTGGAATGCTGTCATAGAATCTCTAGTTTAAGCATGAAACACTTGGAGAATCTTGTGGGTGTCCGGTAACTCGCAGGTTCACCTTTTATAAGATCCTCAAATTATCTTGGCGTCTATCCCCCCAGCGGCCCCCCAGAACCTGCTGATTATCCTGTCTAGGCCCTCCTTCTTCCTCTCGTCAAGCCAGAGATTGGAGTAGTAGTTAGCGAGCGCTATGTAGTCGGATGGTGAGGCTTCGCGATCGATCATCTTAAGCCCAACGGTTAGGCATCGACGTATGAAGTTGAGGTCCTCCGGCAGGTTGACGTCATTAAGCTCTTCCAGTATGCTTCTCCACCTAGACTTGACCGCTGATATTCTCTTCTCATCCAGCCTCTGGAACCAGAAGTCTCTGTAGATGACGTGCTTTATCATATCAGATACATCGGGTTCACCGAATAGAAGCCTAGCCTTCAGGATGTCCTCGTCCTCCCTCTTAAGGGCCATCCATTTCTCCTCCCATGCTCCTTTACCCTCAGCGATCTCCATAGCGGCTAGAAGGAGCGGATCAAGGAATGAGAAGAGGCACTCTTCACCGTCGTCACCCCAGGCGGTTATGAGGAATCCCATAACGCTCTCATCCTTGGCTGCCGCCAAGAAGTTCTCGAGGTTCTTTAGGGCAGTCTGGAAGTTTGGGTAGTACCTATTCCAGTTTGATAGACCTGGACAGGCTATCTGTTCAATTCCCCTATCCTTGAATATCCTTATCTTTTCTAGGAAGTGCCCCCTCGGGCTTGGGCTGTAGTCCCAGTTTGCAACTATAGCCTTCTTCCATATCTCACTCTCTATAGCCTCAGCCCACTTCTCCCTATCCTCCCTTAGGTACATGCCGGAGATCATGTCGCCCCATAGGATCGGCGTCTTTCCGGCTTCCCTCACCATCTCAACCATCCTCCTGTGGTGCATCTCGTAGAGCCTTGGACCCTCGAAGCTCCAGGTCCTACTCAAGCTCTTGCCCCTTCCTAGGGCCCATGTTTCATCTCCGCCTATATGGATGTAACCTGATGGTGAGGCCTCGATGGCATCCTTCAAGAGTGTATATGCGAACTCTCTAGCTTCCTTGTCGCTTACGTTTAGGCATCCTTCAGCTGGGCGGTGCCACTCACTGAACCTCCTGAACTCCGGCAGGGTTAGGATGTGCTCCATATGTCCAGATAGCTCTAGAGATGGGAAGACCTCAACCCCAAGCTTAGCCCCGTAATCTAGTATCTCCTCATACTCCTCAGGGGTGAGTCCGCCCCTGTGCTTTCCTATCTGGGGATGGCTTCTCCATGGGAATAGATCCTCGAAGTATATGGCGAAGTAGTTATATTTGAGCAGGAATAGCCAGCGTAGTATCCTCTTGAAGGTCTCAACCTTCGGGACCCCGCCCCTAGCTATATCCAGATGGAAGCCTCTGAACCTGAAGTTGAAGGACTCCTCGACTTCAACCTCTGGTAGGGAACCGTCGTATTGCATTACTAGCTGTATCACTGTTGCGTAGCATATCCTTTCATCCCCCCAGACCTCAACCTCGCCTTCTCTGACCCTCACACCGTTTCCTTCACGTTCCACCTTGACTATACTCCAGTCTCCCTTTGGAATTTTGAACTCACTTGATAGGAACTCGGGGAAATTCTTGAAGCCGTTAAACTTGAGGAGTCTACCGGTGAACTTAACCCTCCTCGGTTCGGGAACTACCAGAACCTTCATGGTTAATACTTTAGCCATAACCGTATTTAAAACTTACAAGCTTACCCTTCTATTACCTTAGCCATCCTCTCGCAGGCCTCTCTTATCCTATCCTTCGGCTGAGTTATGGAGAAGCGTACATACCCTTCCCCACGCTCGCCGAAGCCTATACCAGGGGTCACAACTACGCCGGCCTCTAGGAGCCTGGAAGCGAACTCCATTGAGCTCCCACCGCATCTAAGCCAAACATAGAACGTGGCTTGGGGCCTCCTACACCTCAAGCCCATCGAGTTCAGGCCGTCAACGAGGATATCCCTCCTCTCAGCGTATGTTCTGTTCACCCACCTCACATACTCCGGTGGTTCCCCATCCCTGTAGCTCCTCAGAGCCTTCGCCGCCACCCTCTGTATGTAAACCGGAGGTCCGGAGTCTATCTGGGACTTAACCTTCACGAGTCCCTCGATTAGGCTCTCATTACCAACAGCGAAGGCTATCCTATCCCCAGTCATGTTAAAGGTCTTAGAGCATGAGTGGAACTCCACAGCTACCTCCATGGCGCCGTCAACCTCAAGTATGCTTGGAGCCTTATACCCGTTGAAGGTCACCTCAGAATACGCGTTGTCATAGCAGAGTATGATCTTGTGGTCTATAGCGAATTCAACGATCTCCTTTAGCGTAGACTTGTCCATGACTGCGCCTGTGGGGTTATTCGGGTAGTTTAGGAACATCATCTTGGCTTCGACGCCGGTCTCCTCTACGTCGTCTAAGTTCGGTTTGAAGTCGTTCTCCTCCAGTAGGGGCATCTTTACGGGAACTCCATCGCTGAGTAGGGTGCTCCCATTCGCGTAGACTGGGTAAGCCGGCTCCGGGACCAGAACCCTATCACCCGGGTTTATGAAGGCCCTAGCTATGTTTGCTATGCCCTCCTTGGAGCCTATTAGGGCTATAACCTCACTTTTTGGGTCCAGATCGACCTTGAATCTCCCCCTATACCACTCCGCAACAGCCTCCCTAAACTCAGGCTCACCCTGGCTGAAGGAGTAGTTGTGGCTCTTAGGGTTGGAGCTCTCCTCCTTTAAGGCTTCAAGGATGAAGGGTGGTGGAGGTAGATCCGGATCGCCTATGCTGAGGGAGATTATATCCACACCCTGCCTCCTCTTCTCGGCGATGAGCTTCTCCAACTCCGCGAATATGTAGGGTGGAAGCCTCCTAACCCTCTCGGAGAACTTGAACCTCACATCCCATCACCTCACTGAGGTTGACCGTCCCCTCATAGACCCTCTCAACTGGCCCCGTCATCCACAACCGGCCGCCCTCATACTCCACCTCCAAGTCTCCACCCGGAAGATGGACCACACACCTCGAGTCAACCTTGCCGAGAATGTTTCCAGCCACGACGCTCGCGCAGGCCCCCGTTCCACAGGCTAGGGTTTCGCCTACGCTTCTCTCCCACACGCGCATCTCAAGTTCATCTCTGCCCATAACCCTGACGAACTCTACGTTTACGCCCTTCGGGAAGAGGCTGTGATGTTCTATCTTCGGCCCAACCTCTGTAACTTTAACCTTCCCTGGGTCATCGACGAAGATCACACAGTGTGGGTTTCCGAGGGATAGACATGTAACCCTAAAGGTTTCGCCTCCAACCTTTAACTCTTCATTTATGCATATTCCCTCCCCAAGCATCGGGATTAGCCTCCTCTCCAGTATGGGCTTGCCCATATCAACCCTGACCGATACGATTTCTCCATCCTCAATTCTCAGCCATACATCCTTCACTCCAGCCAGAGTCTCAATCCTGATATGGTTTCTCTTAACTATGCCATTCTCGTAACAGTATTTGGCGAGGCATCTTATCCCATTGCCGCACATCTCCGCCTCGCTCCCATCCGGGTTTAGGATCCTCATCCTCACATCGGCGTCATCCCTAGTCGGTTCGCATATTAAGAGCACGCCGTCAGCCCCTATGGAGAACCTGCGCCTACAGAGCCTCTTTGAGATCTCCCCTGGCTCCCAAATCTCCTCCAGCTTCAGGTGGCGATCATCGATGACGATGAAGTCGTTCCCAATTCCATGCATCTTCCAAAATTTTACCTTCATATCTGTTTGCTCCTTCAATAACTTGTAACCCGAGGGGAGGATTAGTCCTTCCTGCCTATCCACTCCCTCTTCCTCTTGAGGTAGTATAGGTACGTCTTGTATGAGACCTCCGGTGGACACCTGTGGTCGACCATCGGTATGTAGCCGCCTTCCTCCAGTAGGGGTGTGAGCCTCTCAAGCTCCCTGTCGATCGCCTCACCCCCAGCTATTAGAGCCCTCTTATCCACCCCGCCCATCAACAACACCCTACGCCCAAACTTCTTCCTCAACTTATATATGTCGGTGCACCTAGACTCAACTGGGAACATGCAGTTTATCCCTCCCTTGAGCCATCCTGGGACGAGCATCGTTATATTGCCGTCTGAATCGAGTATGTTTATCTTAACCCCATACTCCTCTAGGACCCTAGTGACCTTCCGGTACCTCGGGACCATGAACTCCTCGAAGTGACGGACGGATAGTAATGGGCCCTTAATGTAGCACATATCCTCCCACCACATGCTGAAGTCAACCCTAACCGAATGGAGGGCTCTCCGTATAACCTTAATCCACAAGTTGACCAAGGTATCCATCATCTCAGCCACCCAGTCCGGATCCTTATAGAATGCTATCGATATGCCCTTGACTCCCATCCAGTTCCTGAGCCACCCATAGAGGCTTCCGACGAATATCCCGAGCGGGTAATCCCTCTCCCTATAGCTCTCGGCTATCTCGTCCCAGTTAAGTGGGAAGCGTCCAGGCGTGTCTGGGTCGAAGAAGGGCCTCAACCTCTCCCAGTCATCCCTGCTCCTTATTGGATGCCTAATGTAATGAGGTATCGATGATGTGCTCTTCGTGGATATGTGTATCCCACCCATCCCATCATCCACTATGCGCCTGTCGCCCTCCTCTTTGATCACCCTGCTAGGTAGGGTCGGCCACAGGCCTGTCCTGACGGGCAACATCTCTATGCAATCCCAACCCTCAAGCCCCAGGTAGAGTTCGATATCCCTATTGGTCTTATACTCTAAGGGGAGGCCCTCCTTATGCCACTTATCGATTGTCTCTTTCCAGAAGCCGAACTCATAATCCGGAACCCTATCAACCTCCTTGAACTCGAAGACGCGGTGGAACCTCTCGAGGTGATTCAACCTCCCCTCCCCAAAGGATACGTATTCGAAACCTAATCTAATAAATGTTGATGCAAAGTTGATGGTGGAACCTGCAAATTAATGAGTTTTTAACATAGGTTAGCATAATCTGATGTGGATTGTCCCTTGGTGCGGCATATTTGGTTGTTCATTCAAAACTCCTTACAACCCCTGGCATATTACATAGCTGTCGAAATAGGGTGCGACGTGGATGGGTGAGAAACCTTGCTAAGTCTGTCAGGTTAAAGAGGGATATAAACCTTATAGAGTTCCATTATCTAATTATCAGTTGTGGAGGGTTGGACTTGAGCACATCTTGGAGGAGGCTGATCCAGAGCTTGGTCAGCAGGGGCATCCTGAACTCGCCGAGGGTTATAAGGGCTATGAGGATTGTTCCGAGGGAGCTCTTCCTCCCCGAGGAGGAGAAGCCCTACGCCTCTATTGACACCCCACTCCCGATAGGGGAGG
>CAZCOP010000039.1:0-13411 GCA_964499825.1 uncultured Candidatus Bathyarchaeia archaeon | reverse complement strand
CGTCTGGCCTCATATTTTATATAATCTTTGGCTGTAAATAGAGGCTTATCCTCGATCATGATATCCACAACTTATATGTTTTATCGAGATTGCATGCATGGTAAGAATATTTATTGATTTTCACTAAATTTAAAGTTTAACTGTTGATTTATGACCCAGAACGTTGCATGGGGCTGCCTTCTGCCCCGGAGTGTAGGAGGTTGAGAATATGAGGAACATGGAGAGGTTACTGACCAGGCTCTCCTACAAGATCAGAACGGCTAGAGATTAAAGCACCAACCCACTCCATCTTTTATCCATAACTTCACCTAATTAACTTTACCTGACGGTTAATGGGAAGCCTAATGGATCTCACTCGGCGAGCGTAAACCAGCGAAGGTTGGGTTAGATAAATAAGTGTGTACAAAAGATTTTTAGGTTAGTGATTGCTCTCTCCTCTAGAATTTTAGGCAGTTGGACGGAAGTTGACAGAAGAGGTAGAGGATGTCTTCAAGATACTTTCGAAGCCTATCCGCAGGTTGATTGAGGAGAGGGGCTTCAAGTCGCCTACTGAACCTCAGAGAAGGATGATCCCAAAGGTGCTCGAGGGGAAGAACGTCCTCCTGATCTCCCCAACGGCCACCGGAAAGACCGAAGCCGCCATGCTCCCCATCCTAGACAAGCTTATACAGATGCCTGAGAGGGGCTACGGGATAAAAGTCCTATATATAACACCCCTCAGAGCCTTAAACCGCGACATGCTCGAACGTCTCGAGTGGTGGTGCAACAAGCTAGACCTAAGGCTGGCCGTCAGGCATGGAGACACCTCAACCCGTGAGAGGACGATGCAAGCGAGGAGGCCCCCAGACATATTGATAACCACCCCTGAGACCCTCCAGGCCGTACTGGCCGGCTGGACTATGAGGAGGCACCTTCAGGCGTTGAGGTGGGTGATAATCGATGAGGTTCACGAGATGGCTGACAGCAAACGTGGGAGCCAGCTATCTCTCGCGATGGAGAGGCTGCGCAGGATAGTTGGGAGGGAGTTCCAGGTTATAGGGTTATCCGCGACCATCGGTAGCCCCATGAAGGTTGCACAGTTCCTAGTTGGCGTAGGACGTGAGGTTGAGGTTGTCAGGGTTCCGGTTGCAAGGCTTATGGATATAAGGGTCATCTTCCCAGAGCCGACGCCGGAGGACTACGAGCTTTCATCCAAGCTCTTCACCCACCCTGAGGTAGCTGCGAGACTACGCGTAATCCGCCAGCTAATAGAGAAACACAAATCGGTACTACTATTCACGAATACACGCTCAATATCTGAGGTCTTGGCGAGCAGGTTCAAGGTGTGGGATGTGGACTTCCCAGTCTCAATACACCACGGTTCCCTAGCCAAACCGTCAAGGATAGCCGCAGAGAGGGGCTTGAAGGAGGGGGAGTTAAAGGGACTCGTCTGCACCAGCTCACTAGAACTCGGGATAGACGTAGGCCGGGTAGACCTCGTAATACAATATATGAGTCCCCGCCAGGTCACGCGTCTAATCCAACGTGTGGGCAGGAGCGGCCATAGAATAGGCCGGATCGCGAAGGGTGTAATAATAACCATGGATCCGGATGACACGCTGGAGGCGATGGTGATCGGACGTATGGCCTATGAGGAGGAGTTGGAGCCGGTTGATATACCTGAGAAGCCTTACGATGCCCTAGCCCACCAGATAGCTGGGCTCCTGATGAAGAGGAGAAGGCTCTACTTCTACGAGATATACGAGGCCTTCAGGAGGGCCTACCCATACCGGAACCTAAAGCTCGACGATATAAAGAGGGTTATGGAATACATGCACAACCGCTTCCCGAGGTTGGCTTGGGTTTCCTTCGAGGACACTCTAGCCATGAAACCGCGCAGGACTAAGGCTCTCTACGAATACTACTTCGAGAACCTATCCATGATCCCCGATGAGAAACATTACGTAGTCATGGATAGAACTAACAACACCGCCGTCGGAATACTCGATGAAGCGTTCGTCGCCGAGTACGGGAACCCAGGTGTGAAGTTCATAATACGTGGAAGCCCATGGAGGATAATGGGCATCTCCTCAGACAGAATCTACGTAAGTCCAGTTGACGATCCAACCGGCGCCATACCGAGCTGGATAGGTGAGGAGATACCTGTCCCCTTTGAGGTCGCCCAAGAGGTTGGGGCTATAAGGGGACTCATCGAGGAGATGATCCAGCAGGGTAAAACCGTAAGGGAGGTAACCTCAGAGCTGGCTGGGAGGTATCCATGCGATGAGGAGACTCTGCAACGGGCAATCTCAGAAACCGTTGAACAGGTTGAGGATGGCTACCCAGTCCCAACAGATAGGAGGATGATCCTAGAAGACTGGGAGGATTTCACCATAATCCACGCAAACTTCGGCTCTCTAACGAACAGAACACTGGCCCAGATGATAGGCCACATACTCTCAGAGAGGATGGGATACGCTGTGGCAGTTCAACACGACCCATATAGGATATTCATCAAGACGATGGGTGACGTAAACTCTGAGACTATGATGGAAATACTGAATAACCTGAAGGGCTTCTCAAGGGAGGCGATATGGGAGGTTCTTGTAAAGGCGACTGTGAAGACAGGTCTCTTCAAGAGGAGGATGGTCCATGTGGCTAGAAGGTTCGGGGCTTTAAAGAAGTGGGTAAACTTCAGCAACGTCAGTCTACGCAGCCTACTGAAGAGCTTCGAGGGAACCGTGATCTACGACGAGGCCCTGAAGGAGACCTTGACAAAGGACCTTGACTTCAGGAACACCTTAAAGGTCTTCGATAGGCTTAGGCGGGGTGATATAGAGGTAGTCAGGTTAGAGACCGGTGGAAGGCCCACCCCAATAGCGAGGATAGGAATAGAGAGAACCAGCATGAAGACAGACCTCATACCACCGGAGAGGATGAGGCGTATACTTATAGAGTCCGCTAGGGCCAGACTGATGAACGAGACGAGAGTATTCATCTGCGCCAACTGCTGGGACTACGTGGAAATGATAACCATTAAGGAGCTTCCGGATGAACCTGCCTGCCCGAGGTGCGGCTCAAGGGAGTTAGGGATACTGAACGTTGAGGAGGAGAAGGCCCTACCCCTCATCGAGAAGAAGGGTGAGAGGCTGACCAAAGGGGAGAAGAAGCTCAGGGAGGAAGCTATCGAGACAGCTAAGCTGGTCTCCAAGTACGGGAAGGTGGCGGCGATAGCCCTCTCAGGCAGGAGGCTGAGGGTCGATGATGTGAGGGATATACTCTCCAAGGAGAGTAGGCCGACTGATAGGTTCTTCGAGTTAATCATAGAAGCCGAGAGGAATGCCCTGAAGAGGAGGTTCTGGTAGGGACGGAACGCGTAAACCTCGAAGGCGTAAAGGAGATATAATTGTTCTTTCGAAATTATGAGGATGAAGGCGGAGGTGGTTCAGTGTCCATATCGCCGTTCGTAGCCTCACCAATCCCGGTTATCCGAAGGCTTCTAACCCTAGCCGAACTGAAACCCGGCGAGATACTATACGATCTAGGTTCAGGTGACGGTAGGACCGTGATAATGGCAGCCCAAGAGTTCGGGGCTATAGGGGTAGGGATTGAGCTTAGAGAGGATCTTGTGAAGCAGTCCCTGAAGAAGATAGCACAACTGAAACTTGAGGACAGGGTGAAGATAATTCACGCCAACATATTCGACGTCGACCTAAGCCCGGCTGATGTCGTCTACATGTACCTGACGACGAGCGCAAACGAGAAGGTAAGGCCGAAGCTCGAGGCTGAATTGAAGAAGGGAGCTAGGGTAGTATCGCACGATTACGAGATAACTGGTTGGAAAGCAGCCAAGGTTGAGAGGTTCTGCGAGAACCCGAGGTTTGGATATCCAACCCACACGCTATACCTCTACAGAAGGTAGCAAAAGGCAGCCTCATCCAGAGGGGAAATTAACCAGCAGAGATGGGATGGCGAGGTCACCGGCCTCTAGCATAAAAGCATAAACAACCACAAACACTTCCCGGGAGGTTAAAGGTTTGATCCCGGTGCCGTGGAGATACGTGAACACTTGGTATTGCGACGGCTGCGGCTTGTGTTGCAGGGAGTTCGATGTAGTCTTGAGGTTCGATGAGTGGCTGAGGATTATAAGGAGGTATGGGGTCGGCGTTACAAGGGCTGGGTTGAGCAAGTTTTACCTGAGGAGGAAGGAAGATGGTTCATGCATCTTCCTATACGAAGCCTTCGGTAGGCAACTCTGCGGATTACAGGATATGAAGCCCATAGCCTGCAAGCTTTGGCCCTTCAAGATATACACAAGGCCGAAGTATGGTAGGGCTAGGGAGGCCGCCTTCAATTATAAGGGGCAGAGGTTTTTCGTCTATATTGATCCCTCATGCCCAAGGATCGTTTGGGGTAAACCGTCGCAAGCTCTGATTTATAAGGTGATACCGGAATTTATAGAGATAGCTATGGGGGTTAGAGAGAAGCAGTTCTACTCAACATCCATATGGCTCTATAACCTCTCCCCCAAGGTTAAGCCAAGAAGGCTAATTTAGGGTTAAGGTTTTTACAACCCCTCCGGAAAAAAGGTTTAAATATGATCTAGCATGGTTCTCAGTATAAGAAAGCCTACTGTGATGTCTATGAATGTGCCCAAGGAGATAATGACGTACTGCCCGAGGTGTAACGCCTATAGACTGCACTCCGTCTCCCTCTACAAGGAGGGTAAGAGGAGGTCCCTCGCTAAGGGTGAGAGACACCATAAGAGGGAGAGGAGAGGCTACGGCGGGCAGAAGTATCCAATACTGAGGAGGAAGGCTAAGACCACGAAGAAGCAAGCCTTAAAGCTGACATGTAAGACGTGTGGATACACAAGGCACAAGAAGGGGATCCGCCTCAGACGTCTAACCATAACCTAGATAGGGATCAGGTTTTATCAACCTTTAAGGAGGGTTTAAGCTTACTTGAGTGAGTGGGAGAAGATTATACCGAAACCGAGGAGCCGATTCCTGAAGGTTAAATGTCCAGATTGCGGGAATGAACAGATAGTCTTCGACCACGCAACGACTGTTGTCCACTGCAATATCTGCGGAGCCACCTTGGCAGAACCATCAGGTGGGAAGGCTAAGATAAAAGGTGACATAGTGGCGGTGTTGGAGTGAGAGCTGATATGCCGATCGTTAAGGCTGAGGACTGGCCGGAAGTTGGAGAACTCGTGATAGCCACGGTTGAGAGGATAGTCGATTACGGAGTCTACGTAAGGTTAGACGAATATGAGAAGGAGGGTTTCCTCCACATATCCGAGATAAGCTCAAGCTGGGTTAAGAACATCAGGAACTTCGTCAGGGAGGGACAGAAGGTCGTCCTGAAGGTCTTGAGGGTGAACCCTGCTAAGGGCCATATAGACCTCTCCCTCAGAAGGGTGACTAAGAGGGAGAGGAAGGATAAGATACTGTCATGGAAGAGAAGCCGGAAGGCTGAGAGCCTCTTCAGAACCGCCTCAAGGAGGCTCGGTATAACTCTGGATGAACTGTATGAGAAGGCGGGAGTTCCGATCGAGAAGGCCTTCGGGGAGCTATACGAGGGTTTGGAGAGGGCTGCCAGAGAGGGTGTCGAGGTTCTACTCGAGAACGGCGTGCCAAAGGATCTCGCGACTGTACTCACCGAGGTTGCGAAGGAGAAGATCAAGGTCTCGATGGTGAAGATAAAGGGGGTTTTAACTCTAACATGCACGAAGCCGGATGGTGTTGTCAGGATTAGGGAGTCCCTCCTAAACGCCAAGAAGGTGGAGAAGCCGAGGGGGGTAGATGTGAACATATACGTTATAGCAGCCCCAAGGTATCGGATAGAGGTCTCAGCCAGAGATTACAAGGAGGCTGAGGATGTATTGAAGAGGGCTGTAGAGGTCGCGATCAACCGCATAACCGAGGCTGGGGGGCAGGGAACCTTCCGGAGGGGTTAGAAACCGATGGTCTGGCTCCTCAGGAAGTGTGAGAGTTGCGGGAGGTATACGTTAAAGAGGGATGCATGCCCCTACTGTGGGGGGAGGGTACGCATACCACACCCAGCCAAATTCTCCCCGGATGATAAGTATATAAGGTATATTGGGAGGATGAAGGGGTTAGATAAGGGATGAAGGAGACGGTTATCGTAGAGAAAGGGAAAGTTGAGTTGAGGAACCCCATATTGATAGAGGGGCTTCCAGGCCTCGGCATCGTTGGGAAGATAGTCGCCGAGTACCTAATCAAGCATCTAGACGCTAAGGAGTTTGCCGAGTTATACTCACCCCACTTCGCCTACTACGTCATAGTCGAGAAGGATGGAAGCGTCCGCCTCCTAAGGAACGTCTTCTACTACTGGGAGAATGAGGGTGGAGGGAACGACCTAATACTCCTAACTGGGGATAGTCAAGCCCAAACGGTTGAGGGACAATACGAAGTTGCAGACCGCATATTAGACTTCGCCCGGAAGAATAATGTCAAACTAATCATAACGGTTGGTGGATACCGGGACAAGGTTGAGGGAGAGCCGAAGGTTATAGCAACCTCGACCAACCCCCAGATACTGAATAGAGCCCTTGAAGCGGGCGCCGTAAGCAGCCCCCTGGGAAACCCGATAATCGGGATGGCTGGCCTAATACTTGGACTGGCTAGATTGAAGGGTATTGACGCCCTCTGCCTCCTCGGGGAGACCTTGGGTTACATGCCTGACCCTAGGGCTGCTAAGAGCGTTCTCAAGGTGTTATCGAGGTTGCTCGGCATAACTATCGACTTAGCCGATATAGATGGGGAGATAGCCAAGCTGGAGGAGAGGATGGAGAGAGTTAGGGAGCTGGAGGAGAAGAGGAGGATCTTCGAGCAGAGGAAGAAGATGACTGAGGAGGAGAAGGTTACATACATAAGTTGAAGGCCGAACCGGGCTTAAGCGCTTATATTCCAAATAAGCGCCTCGCATTCTCCGTCGTCATCTCAGCTATAACATTCTCCCTAATACCCTTCAAACTGGCAACTTCGGATAGCGTCCTCAGCAAGTGCGCCGGCTCAGAGGTGACGCCCCTATACTTAACCGGAGAATCGGTCTCTAAGAGTAGCTTATCAAGGGGTGTGTTCATAATGACTCTCCTATGCTCACGGCTGTAAGCCACGGCTGGAGTAGCCGAGACGTAATAGCCATGTCTCAGTAGGTCCTCCAGAGAATCTTGGGGTCCACTGAACCAGTGGAATACAGCCCTCTCGATCCCGCTTTCAATCACGAGATCAACGCAGTCCCTCCATGCCCCCCTGCTGTGGATCGAGACAGGCTTCCCATGCTCCTCGGCGAGCTCTAGGAGGCTAACGAATAGTCTCCTCTGGAACTCCCTCTTCTCCGGGTTCTTCCTTATACCCCTATACCAGTAGTCGAGCCCAATCTCACCGATAGCGTAAGCTTTATCCACATTCTCCCTCACGAGTTTTAGAGCCTTGTCAAGATCGCTGTCATCCACATTCCACGGATGAACCCCTAAGGCTGGATATATCCTCAAGCCCTCCCCCTCGTATCTCCAGCTCTCCCTTAGGATCCACAAGTTTGCTCTGTAACTCGAACCCATAGTTATTATGGCTACTATCCCAGCCTCTTCCGCTCTGGTGATGGCCTCCTTTAGGTTCTCTACATCCTCAAGGTGGGCGTGGGTATCTATGAGCTGCATGTGATGCTTCTCCATCTACATGGAAGGTTAGCCCTGGGTTAAGAG
This sequence comes from uncultured Candidatus Bathyarchaeia archaeon, assembly GCA_964499825.1. GTDB lineage: Archaea > Thermoproteota > Bathyarchaeia > Bathyarchaeales > B26-1 > B17-G17. The sequence goes on along the minus strand of CAZCOP010000039.1, from coordinate 5,700 downwards.
GAGTATCGCCTGTGCTAGGTCTCCGTCAGTCTGCTCTAGAGCCTTCTTAGCCCTCTCCAGCGTCACGTTCGCCTGTTGAGCTACAAGCTGGACATCCTCATCAGGAATCTTCAGCTTCCTCTTCACCGGTCGTTCTGTAACCTCTCCGCCCATGATCTGGTATACCCTCTGCCCCCTCATCTCCAGCACGGAGACCTCCGGCGTATCTATGGTTATCTCCTTATCGCTGGTCCGTATGATGACCTCCTTAACCTCCGGTAGGGGGGTCATGTTAAGGCCTATACGTTTCATGAGCCTCCTCGCTTCCCTAGGACTTAAACCCCGCATCAACCTGAACTCTCCGCCTCCTATATTTTCATCTCTAACTGGGTATTTTACGCTTCCCCTATACTTCCTCCACACCCTTCCTAACCTTGACCGCTACACCCCTCCTGAAGGTCTTCATTTCCCTACCAGTTAGTAGGGCCCTCCCAACCGCCAATATCTCTCCATTCCGATTTACAACTATAACCTCCTCTTGAGGGTGGATCCCATCATCCGCATCTAGGACGTGTTTAGCGAATACATTCCTTCCTCTCCTGATATGTGGGGCAGCTTCATCCCTAACCTTGACGATCATGCGCTTGGCATTACACAGTTTTAATATCCTCTTAGCCCCGCCGATCGCCAAGGAGAACAGCCCATCCGAAGGTCTCAAGGTTGCGAGTAACTCCCCATTCAGGTATATGTATCTAACCCTTCCAGTTCTCTTCGAGAAGACGAGTTCAACGTCATCCGGGAAGAGAATCTCTCCGATGCCCCTCCCAAACTGGTAATCGGCCACGCACCTTATCTTCCTAATGACATCCCAACGTTCAATGCTCATACCAATCAAATTTAAGGGTTCCTCAAAATCCTATTTAAATCCCTACGTGAATAATCTATCCTAGATGCTGGTGTGAACGTTGCAGTGTGAGATCTGCGGACAAGAGATCCACGGAAAGCCCCGGAGGGTCATCATAGAGGGAGCTGTCATGCTGGTATGCGGTGAATGTGCTAAGCTGGGTTCCCTATACCCGAGAGGAGGATTAAAGCAACCGATGAGCACTGTGAGATCAGCCAAGGAGAGGTCATCCCTGCGGGTTAGGGTCCCGGTCAAGAGGAGGGTGAATGAAGAAGCCTTGGAGAGCATGGAGGTCGTTGAGGGATTCGGCCCGATGATAAGGAGGGCCCGTGAGGGGTTGAACCTCACCCATGAGGAACTCGGGAAGATGATCGGCGAGAAGGTCTCAGTCTTGAAGAAGGTTGAGAGCGGTAAGATGATACCGGACTATAAGCTTGCAAGAAAGCTTGAACATGTGTTGAAGATCAAGCTGTTCACAACGGTTAAGGAGCCAGCTGTACCTGAGACGGTCCTATCAGAGCCATCGCCCGGTCCAACCTTGGGTGAGGTAGTCCAGTTAAGGATGAAGAGGAGGAGGACGAGGAACGAGAGCGATCATAGTTCAGCGTAGACTCAGAAACGAGAACTCCGATATGGATGAGCTCAGAAGTCTAGCCGAGGCTGCGGGATATGAGGTTGTGGCGTCCATCGAGCAGGTTAGACATCAGCATCCACGCTACCACATCGGCCGTGGAAAAGCTGAGGAACTCGCCGAGTTAGTCTCGAAGCTAAAAGCCGAGAAGGTTATATTTGGGAATGAGCTGAAGGTCGTCCAGATCTACAACCTAGCAAAGCTCACTGGCGTGGAGGTTATAGACCGCTTCCAGCTGATACTAGAGATATTCGCTAAAAGGGCGTCAACCAAGGAGGCAAAGCTCCAGATAGCCCTCGCAAGGTTGAAGTATGAACTAGCCCATGCAAAGGAGAAGGTTAGACTCGCTAGGATGGGTGAGCAACCCGGCTTCTTGGGGTTAGGTAAATATGAGGTCGATGTCTACTACGAGACCGTAAAAAGACAGCTTAAGAGCATACAGAACAAGCTGAGGAGGATAAGGAGGACTAGGGAACTCCACCGGGCTAGGAGGAGGAAGCTCGAACTTCCATCAGTATCCCTAGCCGGATACACGAACAGTGGGAAGAGCACGCTCTTCAACAGGTTGGCTGAGGAGAATACGCCCACAGATTCAACCCTATTCACAACTTTATCGACAACGACGAGGGCTATAGACCTCTTCGGCGAGAGGGTCCTCCTAACGGACACGGTCGGCTTCATCGATAGATTACCACTAACACTCATAGAGGCCTTCCACTCAACATTGGAGGAGACCATCTTCTCAGATCTAATACTCCTAGTTGTGGATGTAAGCGAGCCCATAGGTGACGTTAAACGTAAGGTTACATGTTGTTTAGATACCATCCAACAGATCGGCGCCTCCGGGATCCCGATCATAACAGTCTTGAACAAGATAGACATGATCTCGAAGGATGAACTCAGTGAGAAGATGGACCGGCTGAGAGGTTTATCCCCAAACCTAACGCCGATCTCAGCCCTCTACGGGATAAACCTCAAACCCTTGATGGAGAGAATGGCCAGATACCTAACGAGGATGGTTAAATCATCCTTCACACTCCCGGTAAACGATGAATCCATAGCCATCCTTTCATGGATATCTAGCCACGCGAAGATAGAGAACATCCAATACTTGGAAGGCAGCGTGAACGTCCAATTTAAAGGACTACCAAACTTTATAGATAAGGTTAGAAGCCGTATAGAGGAACTCGGCGGGATGTTCAAAAGTGGGTGAGGACGGGGACTGTAGGGTTTATATACTGCGTCTAGGCCACAGGCCGAAGAGGGACAAGAGAGTTACTACACACCTAATGCTGGCGGCGAGGGCTCTCGGCGCTAGAGGAGTATTCTACACGGGTGAGAGGGATAAAAGGGTTGAGGAGAAGGTTGGGGATGTCACCAGAAGATGGGGAGGAGCCTTCAAGGTTGAGTATGTTGAGGGCTGGAGGGGGCTAGTAAGTGAATGGAAGAAAGCGGGTGGTGAGGTGATACACCTGACGATGTACGGCCTCCCAATACAGGACGTAATCCAGAACATCAGGGAGTCCGGTAGAGATAAGCTTATCATAGTTGGTGGAGCCAAGGTTCCGGGTGAAGTCTTCAAGCTAGCAGACTGGAACGTCTCGGTTACAAACCAGCCTCACTCCGAGGTAAGCGCGCTAGCGATATTCCTACACGAGTTCTTCCAAGGTAGGGAGCTGATGAAGACCTTTGAGGACGCGATGATCAGGATAATTCCCCAAGCGAGGGGCAAGAGGGTCATACACCATAATAAAGCGGCTAGAGATGAACCTTGTTCTTCCAGCTCAATCGATTGAGTGGAGAGGACGACGTTTCCAGCTGTCAGGTATCCGATTAGATTCCGAGGATTACACGCTACATTTAAGTTGTATTACTTACAATAATTACTGTGAAGATTTGGTTTAGATTTCAGCGTTTAGATGGGATATCTGATGTCCTTGGTGAGTAATGAGACCTTATTTAAGGTGGCTGAGGTTCTGGGTGGGAGAGAGGCGGTCCAGATAGTGGATGTTCTGAGTAAGGTTGAGGAGATAACCGAGGAGGAGCTTGTGGCCAAGACTGGCATAAAACTTAACCTCGTCAGGAAGATACTCTACAAACTATACGACCACTCCATAGTAGCCCTCAGGAGGACTAGAAACAAGAACACCGGATGGTTCATCTTCTACTGGAGGCTCCAGAGCGACCAAGTTGAGGGATTCATACTCAACCAGAAGAGGAGCATCCTTGAGAAGTTGGAAGCTAGGCTGGAGTACGAGAGGACTCACGACTTCTACTACTGCTATACACCTGGCTGCAGGAGAGTACCTTTCGAGGAAGCCGTGGAACTCGTATTCCAATGCCCAATTTGTAACAAACCCCTAAGACACTTTGATAATGAGAGGATAATCAACTTCTTGACTAAGAAGATTGAGGAGTTGAAGAAAGAGCTAAATGAGCAAGCAACTACCCTCAGAGGATGAAGCCTTAAGGTTGCTCAGGGAGAGCGGTTGCTCCCCGGAGGTTATAAGGCACTGCATAGCTGTTATGAAGCTGGCGACAGAGATAGCCCAAGCCTACATAAGGAAGGGCTTCAAAATAAACCTAAAACTTTTAAGGGTTGGAGCCCTCCTTCACGATATAGGGCGATCCAAGACCCACACGGTTCATCACGCGGTTGTTGGGGCAAAGATTGCCGAATCTCTAGGTCTACCACGTTCAGTTATCTCCATAATCGAGAGGCATGTCGGTGGGGGAATAACCGCCGAGGAGGCGAAGGAGCTGGGCTGGCCGGAGAAGAACTATATCCCCCAAACCCTAGAGGAGAAGATCGTGGCCTACGCCGATAAGCTGATAGACGGCTCTAAGAGGGTTCCGATCAACCATACACTTGATAGGTTAAGGAGGGAATTAGGGGCGGATCACCCGGCCATCCGGAGGGTTGAGAACCTTCACCTAGAAGTATCTTCAGTACTGAAGTCTCGTCTACTCTAACTCCTCTTCAGGTCTCTAAACTGAGGACATCTCCCTCCTTTCTCCTCTTCTCCTCTTCGTATGGCGATACAGTCGTCCTGTAATATTCCTGCTTGACGCATTCTAAGAGCCCTACGGCCCTATTGTAGTTGAAGTATCTGGGCTTATAGACCGACTTTAGGATGGTAGTTATTATGTAGTTTAGGTGTCCATCTACCTTTGTGATATCATCTGGAAGCCTCGAGATCAACTCGGCTATGATGGAGTTGTATCTCTCTCTTTCTTCCTTCGGAATGTACGGCATACAACCACCATAATCACTAATACACTCAATAACCGTATAACTTGTACTATTCCATAAGAAATAGGGAGGAACCGCTAAAGCGATCCCGGTTGAAAATGGAGGATGGGGATGCTTAGGTTTCCAGAGTCTTCCTAAGTTTTCTATTCACATCCTCAAGCCACCTGGCTCTCTCGGAGAAGGTTTAGGTTAAGAAGACCTTATAGGTCTTCATGCTCTCCGTTAGAACCATATTCCGCAGGTCAACCTCGGGGTCGTTAATATCATAGACGCTTATGTAGGGGCTTCTCTTCATCATGGCTATCCGACCCGGATACTCCCCACCGGGTAGCTTGAAGATCATAATCCTATGTCCCATGTCGGCTATCCTCTCCAGGTACGGGATAGCCTCATCTATATTCTGCCACCCCCCATCGGTTATAACAACTATGAAGCAGCTACCCCTATTCTCTGAGATAAGCCTCCTAACCTCACCAACTGGGAAGATCGTAAATTCACCTAAGCTCATCGAGAGGGTTAACTCCTTGATATCGTCCGGTTCATCCCAACCTGAGGATATGAACTTCGTCGAGAAGTTTATTACAGCTGTCTGGCCTCCGGCCTTACGGGCGCTCAGGTAAGCGATGAAGGCGGCTATAGCCGCTGAGTTACGTATACCTGACATGCTCTTGCTTGAGTCGAGGATCGTCATGGCTGAGGGAACGAAGCCGCTTATCACGGACTGTCCATGTGAGGTTTCCTCCTCAACCCACTTCAGGGTTGTGACCTCGGGTATTAGGGGTCCCTCATCTAGGCTTATCTCTATGTCGAGAGTTTCTATGTCGTCCTCGGCATACCATTCATCCGGGTACTTGGTGACTGACCAGACAGGGCGCCTAGTTGGGCTTTTAGCTAAGTACTGAATTATCACATTCTCGGCTCTAGATTTGTACC
>CAZCOP010000038.1:9664-13583 GCA_964499825.1 uncultured Candidatus Bathyarchaeia archaeon | reverse complement strand
CCTCTTTATCGGTTTGAGAGAGTCTAAGCCGAACGTCTTGTACTTTCCCCTTAATTCCCCGTTGGTCAGTGTAGTCGACTTAGCCAACCCTATCCTCAGTCTACCATCAACCATAACGGCACACTACACCGTCAAGTCGATTCAGGATATTTTACCCTCAAATTCTAGGACCGCCCTGACCTGATCCGCCAAGTTGCCGCCTGGTACAAACTTCCTTTCGAATATGGCGGTCCCGATCGTGTATAGCTCAGCTCCAGTCCTCAAAACGGCCTCGATCCTGTCGAAGCTGTTTATGCCTCCGGCTACTATTACATCTATACCGACCGAGTTTATGACCTCCCTCATCAACTCCTCAGGGTCGCCGACATACCTATAAGCTAGGAGGTTTATTCCATCCACACCCATAGCCTCAAACCTCTTAGCATCCTCAACTATCTCCCCTATGCCCCCCTCAAGAACCTCAGGTATCCCTATCACCCTACCAACGTAGGGGTAGAACCTAACACCACGTATGCCGCTCAATATCCGGTAAGCCCTCTCGGCGTATTCCCTCTTCACCCCGATCACGTTCTTGACACCCATCTTAACGGCCTGCTTAACCGCGGCTATACAGCTCTCCTCTCTCTCACTGACAACCTCGAGGAAGGAGTTCAAACCCTCCCTGTTAATGAGCTCAGCCAGCCTCTTCAGATCCTCGAAGGGTAGACCGACATCCTTGAAGCCGATGTTCTGTAAACCCACAGCCTTAACTTCCTCGAAGACCTCGAAGGCGTTCGGAACGGTCCTATCGTTATGGGTCAACATAAATATGAACTTCGACATCCGAGCTGTCACCAGATACTAAATTGAGGATTTATATAAGTGAATCTATGTTGAAGAAGGCTGGGAGTGAGGGTGCATCCCTCACCATATCGGATTTCGTTAGGCATGATGTTGAGACGCTCGTAAAGTCGGAGATAAGGGTTACGGTAGCTTCGGGAAAGACCCAGCCATAAACATCCCCCTCTTATTCTTTAGCTTCCTCCTTCCTCATCATCAAGGCTTTTATTATACCCAACACCCGACGCGAGGCCCCTATGCCGACGAATATCTCTATCATGAAGAAGCGGGATACCCATGGCGGGAGACCCGCTTGTTTGGACGCGTCCAACCCTATCGTAGGCCTTCACCCCTCCATGAGGGTGTGGCGCCGAGACTTAGACCACCACAGGGAAGAGACGGATAGAACCCTATTGAGTCTCCCCAACGTTCACATTCCAAATAGCTTTCACAAACCAACCAGCTCAAATCTCTAACGGATCAACCAACGACACCTATATAAAACTTTTAACCGGTCTTTCCCGTCAATTCTCAACACTTTACAGCCTTAAGGACAAATGAAAGGAAAATATTGCGGATAAGAAGACTATTAAAGGATGAATCTTAGGGAAAAACTTTTAAGGCTGGACGGTAATGGTTTATTGCTTCGATCATTCGACTAAATGTGGGGAATGATGAAGAGTCTGGCTTCTTTCAAAATAGCTATTTTTATAGCGCTACTCTTAAACAGCGTGCGGATATCGCTTTCACACACTTACACGCTTCAAGTCAGTCCTTACGAGCAGCAAACAAGTCAGTCGATTGTAAACTACGCCACAATTGGTTATGGAACGAATGAGACCTCGGTAACTTTAAACATAATGACGATTAATGGTGGGGGTATTAAGGTTGATGGTGTGGAGTATAGGGGCTTCACCACCTTGAATGTAACGGTTGGCGCCGTACTCAACATAACTGTTATAGATCCGGAGTACCATGAGCATGATCCATCCCTTCCTATGGAGTGGCTGTGGGAGCATAGTGAGAGCGTTCCAAACTTCCTATTCTGGGAGGACAGCGCCGGTTTCTACTCGACGAACAGAACAATCCTGTACACTGTTCCGGACGTAGATGAGGTTACGTTGCTGGCGTATTACAATTATACTATAGCTAGGGAGGAGGGGGGAGAATTACTTCCTCCTCTGGAGGGTTGGCACAAGCCCGTCATACCCCTTCCATCCACCCGTGAACAGGCTCATACTTGTGGGTGACAGGCTCTATACGCAGAGTTTTGAGGGGCAGAATAACCCGGTAACGATATGGAATGTATCCGGTTTGAATCTGACATACATCTCCATATCGATAGGTGAGCATAACAGCACATTCATACCGCAGAACTTCGAGCACTTCTATGTTGATGGGAACTACCTGTACGGCACACATTCAGGTAGCGACGTTATAAGCCACACCTACCATCCCTTCGACATATATGACATCTCAGACCCGATGGATGTCAGGTTGGTTGGGTACCTAGACACCTACGAGGATGGGGTCTACAACGGTCTTGTCTACGCAGCTGGGAATTACGCCTACGTATTCAATAGGGGCGACCTTGGCTACCAACTCTTCGTCTATAACGTATCAAACCGCAGTGAGCCTCAAATAATATGCGAGGTTGAGGTTGAGGAGTACCGCTACGAGTGGTACGAACTTGCCTACTTCAGGGGTATGCTCAGACAGGATAACCTCCTCTACCTGCTCAACGCAGCCGGGAGCATCGTCGTCTTCGACGTCTCAGACCACACAAACGTGAGGGTGGCCGCAGTACTATACCTGAATGCTACACTTTATGACATGGCGTTTGCTGGTGATCTACTATTCCTCGCATGCGGTACAGAGGGCGTCAGAGCTTATAACATCACGGGAGGCACGGAGCTGAGCTTTATAGGCGAATATAAGGCCACACTGAGGGATACGAGGGCCATAGACTACCATAATGGGGTATTATACGTTGCAGATGGATATAATGGACTGCACGTCCTGAACGCCTCGGAGCCAAGTCAGATGAGCGAAATAGTCCACGAGGAGACCATAGATTGCGCGCTTGACCTGGTTGTTGACCGCGAACGAGGGAGAGTTTATGTCGCAGACTACTTCGGCGGGCTTATAGCATATAACATCACAGATCCGGCTGAGACCGAGTTGACGCAGCGGGTAAACCCTGAGATCGGGATAGGGGAGTACGGCTACAACAATCGCTCCCTTTTCGCCTTCTTACTACTCCCGAAGGCTACAGGAAGTTCAGGTGGATTGGGAAGCTGCTATGTAGATTACCTAGCGACCGACTTCTTCGGCGTGCGGAGGCAGATAGCCTCCGGGATCGAGTTCTTCGAGGTTCTTCTGTATAATGACACGGACAGGGATGGAATCCTAACGGAATACTACTACACCTCTGAACATAACCCCAACCTCGTAGAGTCTGTTGAGTGCATCGATCCCCTCTACGCATGGACCCACATGTCCTCCGAGGATGTCATAGTCACTCTATCAGACCCGTACATCAGGAGGGAGAACAACATAACCACCCTCTACGTGAACGTGACTTACTCCAACGTGCCACTGATATTCGCATACGAGGGTGAACCAAGCTATATGAAGGGGAGGATAAACGTAACCTACACCTTCGGGGTAAGCTCAAACCTGAGGAACTCAACCTTCGAGGTTAAATGGGGAGCAGTAGTCACCCCCTACAACCTCTCAGGGGATATCCCACAAGACTTCTCGATCTGGAATGGATACATGGTAACCTCGATCCTAGAGGTTGGCTGCGTTGGAGCGGGCTGGTGGGTAGATATAACCCTAAACGCCACGAGCGGGCTCTTCACCCTCACTGGCATACCTGTCGCAGTATTCGAGATGGATAGAAACTACACACTCACCGAGGATGGGACGGATAGACTCAAAGAGGCCGGCATATCTATGCACCTCGGCTGGTTTGGGATAAGGGATATAAACTACCCAGACCGCGTCCACTTCGGCGCAAACTTCCACAACGTCAGCAACATGGCAACCGTAGATTACGACCCACGAGTTATAATTGGGGGCAACTACACCCCCTATA
>CAZCOP010000038.1:0-9564 GCA_964499825.1 uncultured Candidatus Bathyarchaeia archaeon | reverse complement strand
ATAGCGGCTTTATCACGCAGTTGCCACCAGAGGAAGGGGAGGAACAACCGCCACCAGAGGAGGTTGTTGATTTCGTTCCACCAACAATAATCGTAAGTGTGAACCCGTTGAACCCGGATACAACAACCTCCGTAACCTTCAATATAACCGTGAACGACGATATCAACGGGACGGGGATAGAGACCATAAGACTATACATCGATGGGGAGCTCGTCCAAGTTTGGAGCGAGGCTGGAACACACATCTATACTGGTGGACCCTACTCCGCTGGGACCCACACATACCACGTTGAGGCCGTCGATAAGGCTGGGAATGAAGCCAGGGAACCCAAGAGTGGAAGCAATACCTTCACGGTCTCTTCTACCCCTCCAACCGGGCCATCATGGGAGCAGTTACTCCTACCCATAATCTTGGTTGTGGCCGTAGCCCTAGCTGTGGTTCTGTGGAGAAGGAGGAGTCAGGGGTAGCTCAACCTGCAGCTGCAGCTTCTTGGTTGAGGAGTAAGGCTATAAGCCCGAGAGGTTGATATTTTTATCTCCGGTGTAGTGTGGTGTGTATGTTGAGGAGGGTTTGGTGCATAACGCTTTACGTCTCGGATCTCAAGGAGTCTGGTAGGTTTTATGGGGACGTATTGGGGCTGGACAAGAAGTATGAGTATCCATCCTACGTAGGCTTCGATTGTGGAGGGGTTGAGATAGGGCTGATCCAGAGGGAGAAGCCGGATATAGGTGGAGACTCACCGACGATAGAGTTCCTAGTCGACGATGTGGATGAGGCATACAAGACCCTGAAGGGGAAGGGTGTACGCTTCGTAAGGGAGCCCCACGACGAGCCTTGGGGTGGGAGGCAGGCGACCTTCACAGATCCAGATGGAAACGTTCTGGAGATCCTCCAGATAGACTGGAGGAGGTACTTCAAAGCAGCCTCAGAGGGAGCCTAACAGCCTAAAAACGGTTGTAGCTAACTATCTCCTCTAGGGGTTTCCTCCATCTGGCCCTAGGCTTCTCAGCCGGATAACCAAATGTGAGTAGGGCTACAACCCTCCAGTCATCCGGTATCCCCAGGAGCCCCTTCACCTCATCCTCCCTGAAGTCCCCTATCCAGCATGACCCCACGCCCATAGCCCAGGCGGCTATCACCATGTTCTCCATCGCTATCGTCGTGTCTATGACCGACCACTTCCTAGCGTATGGGTCACCCATATAGGCGCAGCCGACTAGGGTTACCGGTGCCTCCCTGATGAACCTGTTCCACCTCCCCCTGGAGAGCCTCTCCTTTATCTTTGGGTCCGTCACAACGATGAAGTGCCACGGCTGCCTATTCATAGCTGATGGGGCCTGCCTCCCAGCCTCCAATATCTTATTCATAACTTCCCCCGGGATTTCCCTATCCTCGTACTTTCTGATGCTCCTCCTTGTGAGTATCACATCTATCAGGGACATGGTCTCACCACCATTTAGAATTGTGTAGGCTATGTAAATCCCTTTCATTCATCGTGGCGGTTAGAGGTGGTGGATCGGCGGCTTCGGCCCTATATAGCCATACTCCGTCTGGCATATCACTTTCTTCAGCCCCGCGGCTTTAAGGGTTCTCCACACCTCAACCATCTCGCTGTAGGACGGCCTCGTTATGTCCATCCTCCTGAACTCAGGTCTATAATCTAGAACGCAGACCTGAACCTCAGGGTCGAGCTTGCATATCTCCTCCCCAATCTCAGCTATCTCCTCCATGGAGATCAGCCTCCTGTTGTATGGTATTCCTATACCTATGAAGACTTCATCCCTGTAGTTGTCGATCAGGTACCTCACGGCCTCCCAGCTTGTTCTGTGGTACTTCCTCGCGAGCTCCTCATCTTTCAGTCCGGTTATCCTCATGAAGGTCTCTAGGTGTAGACCCTTCAAGTCTGGACCTATATCGGTCATCCCGGCGTCCACAAGTTCATCGATGTAGTCTTTGGTCAGTATTGTGGCGTTTGTGTCGATGTGGAACCTAGCCCTATCATCCGGGTTTAGCCTCTTCAACTCCCGTATGTACTCGACCAGCCACGGCCTGTTGAGCGTGCACTCCCCACCTGATATCGCCATCCTATCGACCCCGTACCTTTTCCTCGTTTCGGTCATCATCACCGCCGCCTCCCTAGGTGTTGATGGAATCTCCCTCCCACGGTAGGTTGTAGTCCAGTTCTGGCATTGGGGGCAGCGGAGGTTGCATCCACACGCGAAGACCGCGGCCTCGATGTACCTCCCTTTACCCTTTATATACCATGGGGTTCCAACCCCTCCGACCGGGTGTCCCATCCATCCGTGGACGAGCCTCCTTTGGGTGTAGCCCTCAGGGAGCTCCGTCCTTATCTCCATTCCATCCTCTACACCCGTGACGCAGCTCGGTTTCACCTCCCCGTTTATCTCCACCGCGCAGCTGTAGCACCCTCCAACCCCGCATGGGGCGAATATTTCCCCCTCCCCTGGAAACTTGCTGACGGTGTAGCCGACCATCTCGAGGGCTTTCTTTACGGTTATCCTCTCCGGAACCGAGAAGGTCTCCCCGTCCACTCTTATTTTAACCTCCCCTCTCCTAGGCTTCTCCACCATCCTTATCGCTTCGTAGGGGCATGTTATGTAGCACGCTCCGCATCCTATGCACTCCTCAACGTAGCCGACGTAGGCGCTTGAGCAGGCCACTATTTCATCGCAGATCCCGCACTGCCTACACTTCTCCGGGTCCTTCTCGGCGACGTAGAACATGCTGTACCTCCCGATCTCAAATCGCCCAGTCTGGAATTAAGTCTTTCCTGTTCCTTTTGGAAATGAATATGTGCAAGTTCTACGGTGGTTATATTATCCTTGGGTTGGAGGCTAGAGTTTGATACAGGCTCTAGGCTTCATTCTCTCCCTGCTGGTCATCGTGGCCCTAGTGGTTAAGAAGGTAAACTATGGGGTAGCCCTACTCGTCGGCGCCCTCATAATAGGGGTATCCTCACAGTTGTCTCCGCAAGAGTTCATCGGGGTATTCATAGACTCGTTAGAGAACCCGACAACCCTCGACCTAGTGTTGATAGTCTCCCTAATACCGATACTCGCCTCATCCATGAGGGAGACGGGGATGGTTGACGAGTTGGTTAGGGGGATAGAGAGGGCTGTATCCGGTAAGGCTGTACTCTACTCACTCCCAGCCTTGATGGGTGCGTTGCCGATACTTGGGGGAGCCCTCCTCTCGGCTCCACTAATCGACGAAGAGGCTGATAGGCTAGGTCTGACCAGGGATGAGAAGAGCTTCGTAAACGTCTGGTTTAGACATTGGAACTTCTTCCTGCATCCGTTATCCCCATCCTTAATCCTCGCCGCAGCCCTAACCAACATAAGCCTATACACGCTTATACTCGTACAGCTTCCATCAGCAGTCATCTACATGCTCCTCGGATACCTAATCTCGATCCACAGGATAAGGGAGAACTGCAGGGGTGGGAGGGGGTTAACCGGCCTGAGGAGCCTCCCATCGGTCTTTCTGAATACATCGCCTATAATCTTGGCTGTAATACTGAACATCGCTGGTTTACATATGGCTGCAGCCTTGGCTCTTGGGATAATCTTCACCTTTCTATTGAAGAGGATAAAGTTTAGGGGTGCCCTCTCCATCTTGTGGAAGGGCTTCGATTGGAGGTTCCCCTTCGCTATGGTTGGGGTTATGTACCTCCGCCACATGATCGGGTACTCGGGGGCAGCCTCCTCAGTTATGCCGTATATTGAATACACGGGTATGCCCATGTTTCTGGCCTTGACCGTTATGGCTTGGGCCATCGGCTTTATGACAGCCACCCCGACTGCAAGCGTCGCGATCATATTCCCGATAGCTCTCACAGCCCTCGGAGACATAAACCCCGCCTTAACGAGCATCCTCTATCTATCCATGTTCTTCTCTTACCTCACCTCCCCAACACACCTATGCCTGGTTTTGACGGTTGAGTATTATAAGTCGGAGTTGCATAACGTCTATAGGAAGCTGATGCCAGCGTCCATGGCCGTCTACTTGATAACCTTGATGGTTGCCGCTGTCATGGCAACATTCATGTAGGAACATCTCCATCCATATTCTTCAGCTCTTCAATCCTCCTATGTAGGAGATCTAGAACCCTCTTACGCAGTTCCCCGTCTGGTAGCTCCTCCTCGGATAGTTGTCTGAACTCCTCAGCGAGTTCCTCATCTCCCACAACCTGGCCGAGCCACCTCTCGAAGTCACCCCTCTCCAGGTGGAAGCGTATGGAGTCTATGCTCACCGTCTTCATGACTGAGTGGAACTCCTCGAGGCTGTAGGCTACCAACCCGGTTGGGCCTGCGAACTTGTGGAAGAAGGAGAAGGCCCTCTCCGGTGGGAGCCTCCTCAGGAAGCGGTGTTCATACCTGAACTCCTTAGATTCGAGTCTGCAACGGGCTTCGAGGTCCGACAGTATCCGGGTGAAGGTTATGAAGGCCTCAACTGGGTTCCCGTAGGGGTTGAAGGTGCTGTGAACAACACCCGATCCCCCGCCCTTCGTGCTCATGTAGTAGAAGTGGTCGCTCGTCTGGAGGTAACGCCAAACCCTGAGGAGTTGCTCATCCCCAACGATGTTGACGAAGGTTCTAACCTCCCTGAGTAGGTTGAAAGCTGTCTTCTGGAGTGTGTTGCCGAGCCAAGCCGTCATATCCCGCTCTTCATCAGCCCACGAGACCGTCTGGTGCCTGGGGATGTCAATCTCGTCAACCGGTGGATGCTTGCTGACTGCCTCGGATGGGGTTGACCATGTTAGATTATCCCGTCTATTAACCTCCCTTGGGAGCCATCGTAGGAAGTCTAGTATACCGCTCTCCCTCCAGTAGTGTTCACCGAAGGTCTCATAGTCCATGAAGATCACGATCACCTGTCCAGGCGTTGAGGAGAGCCAGTCTGCGTATTTATCCGCGGTCAACGGCCACTGATCCCACTCGGTTGAGGCGAACCGGAAACCTATATCATCGGAGAGTTGGTAGTTGCGTAGGAGAACCCTCACTGAGCTGCCTTTGGCTCTATATATGTAGTTGGGGCTTCTCCACCCTAGGAACCGTCTCAAACCCTCGGTTATCGTGGCTTCGTATCCGACCCTCTCTATAGCCTTGGCTATGGAGTTGTTATAGAGGCATTCCGTATTCTCGAAGACGCTTGGCGAGTAATTGAAGAGTTCCCTCATGGCTTCCCTATGCATCTCAACCTCAGCCATAAACTCGGACCAGTCGTGGTATAGGCTGGATAGCGAGTGGTAGTATGTCTGACCTAGCAGCTCGACGCATCCAGTCTCAACGAGTTGGCTGAAGGATTCCAGGATTTCGGGCCTCCACATCCTACACTGCTCTATGAAGACCCCTGAGAGGCTGAAGGAGACCTTAAACTCCTTATCGGTTCCCTTAAACCTCTCTATCTCTTCGAGTATGATCTTGTTAGCTGGGAAGTAGCACTTCTCGGCTACGCGGTTCAATATATCCTTATTCATACCGTTATCAAAGTATAGGTTGAGTAATTCATCCTTAGTTACGTCTCGTCTGAGGAGTAGGTCGATGTGGAAGTTACGGTTCAACCTCAAGGGTTGGTGAACCTCAAAGATCAAGCAGATATCGGTCACTTCCCCTCTATTCTCCTCCCTCTCCCACCTAGTATGGTGGGGTTGAACCTATTAAGAGGTAAACCCCTTATAAATTGAGGGTAACCTCCATGAAGAGCAGGTTACGGTATGAGGAGTTATTCCCAGATGAGATTGAGGAGATAGTCCATGAGAGGCCGATAGCCTACCTACCCCTCGGAACACTCGAATGGCACAGCTATCACCTACCGCTGGGTTTTGACGCCATAAAAGCCCATGAGTTGTGTATACGCGTTGCCGAGAGGGTTGGAGGGGTTGTGATGCCACCAACCTACTGGGCCATCGGGGGGATGCCCCACCCATGGACCATGAGGTTCGACCAGCCCCTCATTGAGAGGCTGTTCTACTCCATATACGAGCAGCTGGCCCATGTGGGCTTCAGGGTTGTTGTAGCCTTAACCGGGCACTACAGCACACTGCAATATTACACGGTGAAGAAGGCGGCTAGAGACCTCATGTTGAGGAGCAACCTGACGATAGCCCCGCTGCCGGAGTACGAGGTTGTTTATGGGGAGGGCTACCGTGGAGACCACGCTGCGAAGTGGGAGACCTCGATCCTTTGGGAGCTGCGACCGGAGCTGGTCGATATGAGCAGGTTAAGCAGCAACCTAAAGGAGCCGTTGGAGGGGGTTCTGGGCGAAGATCCACGGGTGCACGCATCTAGGGAGCTGGGTAAGAGGATCGTAGACCAGATAGTTGAGAGGCTCTCAGAGTTATCAATAAGGCTCTTAAAGATGGGTCCACTCGATAGGTCCAGGTTCATACAGGCCCTCTCACTCCAGGTCGATTTGCTTGAGAGGGTTAAGGCGCTCCCAAGGTGGGAGAGGAGGCGCATACTTGATGCTGATGGCTACATACGCTTCCTTGAGTGTTTGTGGAGTTTAAACCTACCAGACGCCTTGAAGGTTGGGGAGGAGCTCATCAAGGAGGTGGGAAAGTAGACGCCAGTTCGGTTTCGCAAACAATATAAGAGTGTCGACCTCCATAATAATAAAAGATTGAGTCAACTAGCAAGTTATTCTTGAGCGTCTAGGAGAGGATGTAATATGGTTAGTAAGAAGAAGCTAAAGGAGTATGAGGAGAGGATAAAACAGGCTCTGACGATCCTAGGTCAGGTTTCGGAGGATACAACAACGCCGCGGAATATTAGGCGGGCTGCCAAGGAGTCCATGGACGCCCTACAGAACACCGAGTACACGATGGGTGTGAGGTCGTCAAACGCCATATCTATCCTAGACGAGATACTGCAGGACCCGAACATGCCCCCATACACGCGGGTTAAACTCTGGAATGTGATAAGCATACTCGAGGCGATAAAGGATTAACCCTCCAAAACTATGGGGATTGAACCCTCCAATTCTCAGGTAGTTTAGTTATTTAATTCCCTATTTGACCTAGTCTTCTAAAAGTTACATCTTCACTATCTGCGCGTGGGGTATGCCGGATATCTTCAAAACGGCCTCAGGGTGGACGAACCCCCTCTCTATCGCCCTCTTGACTATCCTATCTCCAACCATGTTCACTATCGTAGATTGCTTTATCAACTCGACCGCCTCATCCACGCTTACCTTAACCCCCTTATAGAACTCCTCCTGAACCTTGAATACGACATCGCCGTCCCTCAAGGTCTTCCCTAGAAGCTCGGCGTCGCATATCGCGAGCAGTACGTGCCTACCCCAACGCCACATATTGACGTAGACATACAACACCGACACTTCTAGACGGGTCTGACGGGAGACCTAGCCCCACAAGCTTCACATATCATGAAGTGGAGCCTCTTCTCCTTAACTATCCTCGTGTCAGGCCTCTTACAGACCGGACAGATGACGAAATCCCTGATGTACCTGTCTAGGAGCCTCTTGAATGTTTCCTCATCGAATCTCCCTTGGAATATGACTCTCACCCCATCTATCGTTCCGGCCGCAGCCATCTCCTTCGAGAGGAACCTCAGGAAGTGGATCGGATCCCTGTTTAGAGCCCTACATATCTCCATGAAGTTGTGGAGTACGGTCTTCGAGCCGAAGACTGAGCATAGGGGTGCCGGAACCTCGAACCTCTCATGTTTAGACCTCTCCGATGGCAGTAGTTCATAGGCCTTCTCCAACATCTCCTCGTACCTTGGAAGCATAGACCCCGTCTCCTGTTAGGTTCAACCTCTATATGATCAATCGTGCCTAAATACTTAATCCTCGCAGCGTAGCCGACGCTGCTGGGAAAAGCTTATCTCTAGGGTTTGGGTTGTTATTCTCGATTAGGGAGGCATTCTATGGTAAAGATCGTGATGATAGGGGCTGGAAGCCACGTCTTCGCCAAGAACCTCATCGTAGACTTCTTATCCTACCCGGAGCTAAGGGACAGCACGATCACACTGATGGATATAGACCCTGAGAGGCTGAACCTAACCGTCCAACTGGCAAAGAAGATAGTCGACCAATACAACTTCAAGACGAAGATTGAGGCCACAACCGACAGGAAGGAGGCCCTAAGAGGTGCGGATTACGTGGTAACCTCAATAAGGGTTGGAGGGATGGAGGCCACAAGGCTAGACCTGGAGATACCCGCCAAGTACGGAATAGAGCAGGCCATAGGCGACACACTAGGCCCTGGAGGAGTATTCTACGGCCTCAAGCATATACCGGTCATACTGGATATATGCCACGAGATGGAGAAGCTCTGCCCGGACGCCCTACTAATGAACTACACAAACCCCATGGCAATGATATGCTGGGCCGTGAACGACTATAGTGATGTAAAGAATGTGGGGCTCTGCCACAGCGTCCAGGGGACAGCTCGCCAGCTGGCAAGGTATATAGGGGCCCCGCCGGAGGAGGTATCCTACTGGGTCGCCGGTATAAACCACATGGCTTGGTTCCTCGAGTTTAAGTGGAGGGGTGAGGATGCCTATCCGCTCCTCCGCAAGAGGTTTGAGGAGGTTGATGTTGAGGCTGGCTTAATCCCCGAGTGGGCTGAGTCCGACCTCGTCAGGATAGAGCTCTTCAAGGCCTTCGGCTACTTCATCACCGAGTCGAGCCAGCACCTTTCGGAGTACGTTCCATACCTCAGGAAGAGAATGGAACTCATCAGGAAGTTTAGGGTTAGGACTGCCGCTGAGAGATTACAGCTCATGAATGTCTGGAGGGCTAGGAGCGATGAGCAGCTAGAGAGTCTCCTTAAGAGTGAGGAGAAGATCCCCATCCGGAGAAGCGGTGAGTACTGTTCTTACATAATCCACTGCATAGAGACCGACACCCCTGGGAGGATAAACGGTAACGTCAAGAACACAGGGTTGATAACGAACCTACCTCAAGGGTGCTGCGTGGAGGTTCCATGCCTCGTCGACGGGAACGGCATACACCCATGCTACGTCGGCGACCTGCCGCCCCAGTGTGCAGCCCTGAACAGAACGAACGTCAACGTTCAGGAGCTCGGTATGAGGGCGGCTGTAAATAGGGATAAGGAGCTGGCCTTCCAAGCCTTGCTTCTAGACCCCCTCACGACCTCGATACTCTCCATCAGCGAGACGAGGCGCATGGTCGAGGAGATGTTTGAGGCTGAGGCTGAATACCTTCAAGGCTTCAAGTAATCTGTGATCTATCCGGCTCATAGCGATTCCCACATCAACAAAATCCTGCAACCCGACTTTCCTTTTTAGAGAGTGGGCGGCGTAGGAACCTGCCTAGCTATAATTCTCATCTTAAGGTTCATGAACTGTTGATGCTGTTAAGATAAGTGTTTGTGGTTTAACCGTGAGGTTCAGCACAAGCTTGATAATCCGGTTCATCCCCTGAACTCCGGTTACATATCTCTAGCCTTATACTCCGCCCTCCTAGCCTCGGCTGTTCTAGTCAACCCCATAGCTATTGGAGCCTACGCATGGGGCTTAACAACCGGTGGAATCCGTAAACACCCGGCTCTTG
>CAZCOP010000037.1:0-13814 GCA_964499825.1 uncultured Candidatus Bathyarchaeia archaeon | reverse complement strand
CCTCAACGGCTTCCTCGGTTTTAGGAGGTTCCTCCTCCAGCTCGATCTTTAAGGCCTCCGGTGAGATTTCACTCTTCATTTTCGGACGCATCTTACTTATCTTCTCTAGGTCCTTCTCGTTCGTTATTATCCTCAAGAGGTTGAAGGGGTTCTCGATCTCGCTCACAGCGGTCCTTATCTCGAGGACGGCGTTCCTAAGCTCGGTTATCGCGTTTGCCAAGTCATCGGAGAGGTTGTCAACCCTAGACTTCAGGTTATTTATCTCCTTCTCGACATCATCAATCCTATCATCCATCTCGTCCATCACGAAATCCCCTTTTTCCCTTCTTTTTACATAAAAAAGAGGGAAGAGGGGTTCAGCCTAGGTCGACGTAGTCGTTTGTTGGTAAGCCGCCGGGTATGGACCTCTCAACCGTTAGGGTTGCACCCTTCTCGGTCTTGACCTCTATCTTAACATTGTGGTACTCGTCAACTGTGTTGGTTCCCAGGTTTATCACCAGAAAGGCCTTCTCGTTCCTCTCCAAGACAGTATCGTTGTCATCGTTGTAGATTACGAATATGGCCGAGGCAGTGGATGGGAGCGAGCTTATTACCGTATCTAGGTCAGTCGGGTCCGAGAGCGACTGGTTTACTCCCTGATATATGTCTAGGAGGGCGAAGGAGTCGTCGGGTGCATAAACCGAGACCACGGTCGCGTTCTGTCCTAGGTCGACCTCAGACCTGCCCACCGAGAGCTTAACGGGGAAGGCTATATACTTCACCTTCCCCCCACTCGTCTTTGCTATCACAACGCCATCCAGCTCTAGGGCGCTCGTAGCCTCCGAGATGCCCCTGGATATAGTGTCCTTGCTCTTCTGCGAGGCGAAGAAGCCCATATTTATCGCTACATAGGCTAGGGCTGACGCTATCACGACGAAGGCTATCAGTATTATGGCGGCCTCTATACCCACTATGGCCCTCTTACTCCTCAGGAGGCTTCGTCTACCCCTGCGCAAGACCTCCACCTCAGCCTATGGTTATGTATCCGCCTTGGAGTTCAGGTGGGATGACGAACTCTATTGAGAGTGGAGCTCCCTTCTCAGGCCTGATCTCTATGAAGACGTGGTCCCTGTAGGTTGCGTGTTCACCGCTGCCTAGGTGTATTACAAGGTAGCCCTTCTCCTGGGTATCCAGTGAGTTGTCTCCGTCAGAGTTCTCGATGAACAGGATCGCCTGACCGGCTGAGACCCCTGCGACGAGCTGGTCATAAGTCTTGTCGGTTGGGTCTGTTGTGTTTATGCCGTGGTATATGTTCGCGTAGGCTGTTCTGTTCTCTATCTTCAGGGTTACAACTGTCGTATCAGCTCCCATGGGGACGTATTTAACTCCGACGGTCTTCAGCGGGATTATTATCACGTCTACGCCGTCACCCGTCGAGTTTCCACGTATGATTATGCTCCCATCCATGGTTAGCGGTGTGCTGGCCTCTTGTAGTCCCTGCTGGACTGCGTCCCTGCCCCTCTGGGTTGCGAAGAGTCCCATGTTCACAACCATGAAGCTGAAGGCTGCCGCTACTATGACGAAGGCTATCAGTATTATGGCGGCTTCGATGCCTACCATTCCCCGCTTGTTTAGTCGCATCCTCAAAATCCTCTTCTCTCCTTACTTTTATCAATTAAGAACAGGTTATTGACCAGTTATTAATATTTATGTGACTAGCGATTAAAATGAGGGGGTGACAAAGAGAAGAAAGATAAAGGTTTCTACCTAACCCTTAACCAAGTAACCCTATCACGAAGCCAACGGAAGTAGGCTTCATCATAACTTTCACTAGTCAGGATGTAGTCCCTAACAAACTCGGAGTGACACCTGACGAGTTCCTCAACCCTCTCCTCGAGCGGCGGCAAACCCCTAAGTCTCCACCTCCCAAACTCACGCAGAAGAACCTCCAGCGGGGTGAAGTGGTAAGGCTTGAAGGCATATGTGAATCTTGCATCCAAACCCTCCTTGATGAGGAGTTCCCCCAACTCCCTACCGTAGAAATCGGAGAGGCACACGCCGATGCCTCCCTCAAATCTCTCAGCTATGTATCGAGCCTCATCCTTTAGGGATTTTCCGCTCTCCTCTAGGAATCTGGTCAGCATCCCCATCCACTCATCAACCTCCACCTTGCCGCTCAAGTTGGACCTCAGTATAAGCCTCGCAGCCTTCTCAGCCGTCCTTATGGATAACTCTTCCATCCTCTGGCTCTTGTAACACCACAACCCCAGCCTATGACGTTTATTCATGATCCCCCTCACCGCCTTCAAGATCGGCTGGACCCTATACTCCCATGAGGTTAGGGGTTCACGGATAACCATGGAGTCGGATACCCTCTTCATGAACCATTCATACGGTGCGCCCTCACTGAGCGCCCTAATTAAACTCTCCATCCTCCTCGGTAAGTTCAGAAATAAATGGTCGAAGCTGGCTAGTTTAAGAAGGTTGGCTACCCTCTCAGATGCTAGCCTCAAGCCGGTTGGGAATATCCAAATGGTTAACCCATCGAGTAACATAAATCCCTAAGCATGGAGCAACTGTTGGTTCAGCTCCCAGAAATAGGGGATTCAAACGGGTAAAAAGGGGTTAGTGTTTACTCGAAGCCCCCTCCGCCACCGTATCCTCCGTAGCCTTCAGGACCCTTCGGGGTTGACGGCGTCTTCATCTTCCCAGCGGCGATGACATCGTCGATCTTCAGTATCATCGTGGCGGCTTCTGTAGCTGACTTGATAACTTGCTTCTTGACTACTAAAGGCTCGTATACATCGAGCTTCCTCATGTCGTCGATCTTACCCTCAAAGACGTTGACCCCGGTCCAAGTTTCACCCTTGTCGTGGCGAGCCCTTAAATCTGAGAGTATATCTATCGGGTCCATGCCAGCGTTCTCTCCAAGCGTTATCGGTATGGCCTCTATCGCTTCGGCAAAGCTCTGGACGGCGAGTTGCTCCCTACCCGGCAACGACTCAGCATAATCCCTGAGGGCTCTAGCTATCTCCATCTCCGGAGCCCCACCACCGGCTAGGATCTTAGGCTCCTGCACTACATCTCTGACCACGGAGAGGGCGTCGTGAACCGACCTCTCAGCCTCATCTACGAACCTCTCGGTTCCTCCACGGATGAGTATGGCCACTGACCTCGGGTTCTTACATCCCTCTATGAAGACCATCTTGTCGTCTCCGATCTTGCGCTCCTCCACGAGTTCTGCGTATCCTAGGTCCTCCGGTGAGATATCGTCTAGGTTCGTCACTATCCTCCCGCCGGTGGCCTTTGAGAGCTTCTCCATATCCGACTTCTTAGCACGCCTGACAGCCAATATCCCATTTCTAGCTAGGAAGTGTTGGGCCATGTCGTCTATGCCCTTCTGGCAGATGACGACGTTCGCTCCGGCCTTCTTAATCTTCTCAACCATCTCCCTGAGGATGTTCGTCTCTTGGTCTAGGAAGGCCTTCATCTGGGATGGATCCCTTATCCTTATCTCTGCGCTGAACTCCGTCTTCTCAACCTCTAGTGGGCAGTTCAGTAGGGCTATCTTGGCCTTCTCGATCCGCTTCGGCATCCCCGCGTGGACAACCTCCTTATCTAGGACTATACCCTCGATCAGCCTAGTCTCCGTAACCGATTCCCCTGGCTTCTTCTCGACCATTATATCGTCTAGGTCCACCCTGTAGGCGTCGCCGACCTTCCTGGCTACGTGGAGTATGGCGTCGACAGCTATCTCCGCTAGTTGTTCACGGTTCTCCGATACAAGCTTGCTCGCCATGGCCGTCATGGCTACCTTCTTCAAGAACTCCTTGTCGGTTGGATCCACTGGTATGGCTATCTCCTCCAGGGTCTCCAGAGCCTTCTCGGCGGCCTTCCGGTATCCATCTATTATGACGGTTGGGTGGACGTTCTTATTTATCAGCTCCTCAGCCTTACCGAGGAGTTCACCTGCAACTATAACTGAGGTTGTAGTCCCATCTCCAACCTCGTCATCCTGGGTCTTGGCGACTTCAACCATCATCTTCGCCGCCGGATGTTCAACATCGATCTCGTCTAGGATGGTTCTCCCATCGCTCGTGATCGTTACATCACCCAAGCTGTCAACAAGCATCTTATCCATACCCTTCGGTCCAAGGGAACTTCTGACGGCCTCAGCGATTATCCTAGCAGCAGTTATATTTGCATGCTGAGCATCCCTACCCCTAGACCTCGTTGAGCCTTCCTTCAATATTAGGACGGGCGTCCCAGCGAGCGTGGACAAACCTATCCCTCCGTCACTCCGTTTATTATGAATTGATTAGGTTAAGTTTATATATTTTTCGTATACCTAAATATTGTAGTGTTGATGATCAATAAATGGAATTTCCCCCACTTCCGGGTAGGAATTGAAAGGTGGGCGTAAATAAAAAATGTTTCGCAGGGGTAAGAGGCGGAGGAGCATAATAGACGAGTTCTTCGGAGGCTCGTTCTTCGATGAGTTTGATGAGTTCTTCGAGAGGCTTGAGAGGGAAGGACTGGAGTCCGGTTACTCCATAAGGGTAACTCAAACACCTGAGGGAACTAAGGTCTACGCGAAGGTTGGAGAAAACGTAGACGTAGGTGAGTTGAGGAGGAGACTCCAATCCGAGTACCCAAACGCAGAGATAGTAATCGAGGGTGGGAAACCGCTTATAAGGGAGATCTCAACGAAGGATGTCGAAATAGAAGAGGATGAGAAGGAGGATGAGGGCGTAATAAGGCTTAGGTGAAGATATATAATCTCAGAACTCAATGTCCATGGTTAATTATGGGAAAGTTTAAGTAACCCCTAACAACAGAGTGATTGTAAGCTCCTTTAACCTAAGGTGAGTTATGTTGGTTAAGAGGGTTCTCATACTTGGGAATGATAATTTCCCCTTCCATAGGATAAGTGTCTTCGCCCCGTTCATATCTGAGATAGTTGAGGAGGCCGGGTTTAAACCCTCGGTTACGCAGGACCTAAACCAGCTTGAGGGTGATAGGATAAATGCATACGATGTTCTCCTATGCTACTACACTAGAGGGGAATTGACGGAGAGTCAGCTTAGGGGTCTACTCAACTTCGTATCGTCTGGAAGAGGATTCGTTGGGCTACATTCAGCTGCAGACTCCTTCAAGGACTCGGAGGAGTATCTCGATATGCTCGGAGGGGTCTTCCTATCCCACCCGAAACATCAAACCTTCCACATCGAGGTTGCCGATAGGGATCACCCGATAACAAAGGGGATAAACGACTTTGACATCTATGATGAGTTGTACATACTCCGCCACGACCCAACCCGATACCACCTCCTTCTCTATTGCCTATGGGAGGGTGAGAGGCAGCCGGTAGCCTGGACTAAGGGATACGGGAAGGGTAGGGTTTTCTACCTGTCGCTGGGACACACCGAGGAAGCCTACGAAAACCCGGCCTTTAGGGAGATACTCAAAAGGGGGATGCTGTGGGCTTCCGGCCAATTATGAGCGGATGCTGGAAGCTACCACTACCAAGCAGGTCAAAACCAATAAGTGGCCGATAAGTTTAGGTTGCCTCCCTTTCAAGGGCTGGAAACCTGTAAACCTTAGGTAGCACCCCTCTCTCCTTCAACTCCTTAACGATCAGGTTGCGGAGCCACTCAGAGGTTGTCAAGCCCTCCATCTGGGACTCCCTCTGGACAGCCTCCTTTATTACCGGTGTTACACGGGTGCACAAGAGAGCTCCCTTTATATCACTTTCTATCTTCGGCATCCCCCCTCCCCCAGCTGTGATAATTACCAACTCTCAGTTATAGTAACTGGGTATTTATTTATAAATAAACCTTAATCCTCCATGTGGCGCTATCAAAGATTCCATGCTGAAGTGGTTATGCGCTTTTCTCCGTCTTCCTCCTAGTCTTCGTTCTAGTAGATTTAGATTTGGAGGAGGACTTTGAAGTTGACTTCTTCCTGCTTCTTGTACTCTTAGTTGTGGTCTTCCTCCTCCTTCTCTTCGGCTTCGTCTCTTCTAAAATCTCGAAGCCATTCTCGGTTATATCATACTCGTAAGGGATCTTAGCGTGGTTAGTCCCCCTCATCTTCAATATCCTCAACCTCCTCCTCAAGGTGTTGTTTTCGTCGAAGTAAGTCTCTAGGTGAATTATCCCATCAGCTAAGAACTCAACTATCCCCTGACCCATAGACGGGGAGCCCACGGTTGATCCAAGATTATAATCGAGACGCAGTTAGCCTTCTTAAGAAACTTATACAACAGGTGGACCATAACCCGTATATCTATCGGCTCCTTGAAAGCCATACTTATAGCCGTGAAGGAGTCTATAACCAGCCTATCGGCATCAAGCGAGGTTAGGGCCTCCATTATAGTGTTTAGGTTAGTCTGGAGCCCCGTCTCCCTAGTTACGGATAAATCCAGTATTGAGATCCTCTTCTCCTTTTCAAGCCTCTCGAAGTCCCACCTAAACCTCAGCATATTCTTGAGGAAGGTCCGCTTAGTCTCGGCGAAGCAGGCGTAAACCCCCCTAGCCCCGTACTTCTCAGCTCCGTTGTAAAGGAACTGACCTGCGAAGGTTGTCTTACCTGCGCCGGGATAGCCCACAAGGAGTATCATACTGTCCGAGGGAAAGCCGCCCTCTATCAGCTCATCCAGCTTTGGGATCCCAGTCGGTACACGCTGAAAACTCATGC
The DNA here is from genome assembly GCA_964499825.1 of uncultured Candidatus Bathyarchaeia archaeon. Classification (GTDB taxonomy): domain Archaea; phylum Thermoproteota; class Bathyarchaeia; order Bathyarchaeales; family B26-1; genus B17-G17. The sequence goes on along the minus strand of CAZCOP010000037.1, from coordinate 7,136 downwards.
ATGCCACTACCTAAAAATTTGACCTATGCATCGAGTGTTCTTTCAGCAGTATAAAAATGCATCCCCTTCTCCTATATAATATTTATGTGCATGGGTCTATCTATTCTTTGCATTAGTCTAGTAGTTGATTGTTAAAGCGGTTGTAGTAGACTCTTGTCATCTTTTTAACATTTTTATGTAAATTTGGATTTCCGTAAACTTTTGTATACAAGAAGTATACAATAGTATCTGAAGAGTTTTACAAAGGTCTCTGGAAAACCCTTAAAGCATACCACGAGAAGAAAGGATAGCTGAAGGGGGCAATAAGGTAAATGTCACTCCCATCGACCGAGAAGGAGAAACCTACATTCACACACGCCCTGATACAGGGGCTGATGGCCACAGCCCTAGCCCTCTTCTTGGCAACCAGATACTCCTGGAACATAACAGCCCAAACGGTCTCAACACTGCTAAAGTTGACTGGGATAATGTAAGCTACGTGGAGGACCTCCTAACGATGTATGTAAAACTACCGGAGGGAATCTCAATAGGTTTCAAGGTTCTAATCGAGTGTTCAGGCCTCGTAACGATCTCGATCTTCGCCTTCATCTCAGTCTTCACGGTTGGTTTGTTGAGGGGTTCAGCCCTCGTGAAGATCGCTTGGCTCCTCCTCAGCGTAGGCGTCGGGATGGCCTGGAATATCAGCCGCCTAATCCTGGTTGTGGCCGTAGCTTACAACTTCGGTTTCTCAGCCTTTAGGGTGGTCCACTACTTCCTAGCCCCCTTCATCGACTTCTTATGGATAGTCTCAATGTGGGCCGTCGGGATGTCGTGGCTTAGGAGGGGTGAGGAGCTTTGATCGACCTATTAGCCAATCCATTCAATATACCCATTATCTTAATATCGTCCATCATGGTCGCCTACATGTTCAGGCACTTAATATTCACCTATTACGCCCTGTTCGGGAAGCCGCAGCAGAGGGCCTACAGTAGGGTTGCCGGGATATACCAGCCTAAGGTAACCGTCTTGATACCGGCCCACAACGAGGAGGCCGTTATAGGTAATATACTCCAAAGGATGACTGAGCTCACATACCCAAAGGATAAACTTGAGGTTATAGTGATAGATGATGGATCCGTAGACAAGACTGGTGAGATAGCCGACGAATTCGCCGAAACCTACGATTACATAAAGGTTATACACCGTGCGAATGGAGGTTTGGGGAAGCCCGCAGCCCTAAACGATGGGATAAAGTTCTCAACGGGGGAGATAATACTCACATTCGACGCGGATTACTACCCACAACTAGACATAATAGAGAAGCTTGTAGCCCCCTTCGTGGATCCGGAGGTTGGAGCCGTCCAGGGAAGGGTTGTCGTCGTGAACGAGGAGGACTCACTCGTCTCCAAGATAGTGACCCTAGAGAGGATAGGGGGCTACAGAGTCGACCAGCTGGCAAGGGACCACCTGGTGTTGATACCGCAATACGGCGGAACGGTTGGAGGCTTCAGAAAGGAACTACTGGACAAGGTTGGGGGGTGGGACCCAGCCATGCTCGCTGAGGATACAGACCTAACCGTGAGGAGCATCCTGAACGGCTACCAAGTCCGCTACGTGAACGATGCTGAGTGTTACGAGGAGGCGGTCACCACGTGGAAGGCCTACTGGAGGCAGAGGTACCGATGGGCCAAGGGGCATATGCAGTGTGCCTTTAAACACTTGAAGTCCGTATTCAAGTCTAGGCATTTAAGCCCATACGAGAAGATCGAGTTAACTCTTCTTCTGTGTATATACTTTATGCCTATCCTCGTTCTGGCTGGTTGGATAGTTGGGGTTTTAGCCTACCTATACGAGTTGAAGGTCACCACGCCTTACATCCTCCTCCTCACAACGATAACCTACAGCACGGTCGGGAGCTTCGCACCCTTCTTTGAGGTTGGAACAGCAGCATACCTAGACCGTAGGAGGAGGATACTTTGGCTACTGCCATTCCTAACCTTCGCATTCTTCCTGATGGCCTTCTGTTGTACGAAGGCCCTGATAGACCTCCTCCTAACCAGGGACGGGAACCACAGGTGGACACATACACTCCACAACGGCAACGGTTACCGCAACGGCTACTTCAACGGTAACGGTTCACATAATGGTGGGCGGAGGAATAGAAAATCTAGGGGGGCGAGGCTGCTGTGAGTGTGCTAGCTCTACTACCAGTTGCACTCCTCGTCGTCCCGCTGATCCCAGCGTTCCTAGAGTTCTTCAAGCGTAAGGATAGGGGGCCAAGGGAGATACCGGAAGACACGATACACGAGGAGAAGCCCGACATCCCAGTAATGGAGAAGGCGAGGGCTGAAGCGAGGGTTAAGGTCCCAGGCGACATCTTGAGGGTGACCGGTGACGTCGCGATCCCGGACGGAACGGAGATGAGGAGCAACATAGTCGTCCAAGGCTTCCTAAGGCTCGGGAGGAACTGCCGAATACATGGAAGCGTAAAGGCCTTCAAGGGTGTGGAGGTCGGGGAGGGAACGATCATAGATGGCCACGTCCTATCAGAGGGAAGCGTAACGATCCAGAGGAACGCGAGGGTGAACGGGGTCGTCGATTCACTCGATGATATAATACTCTACGAGAACGCCATAGTTGATGCCGTCTCAACCGAGAAGACGGTCAAGCTCGCCCCAGGAGCCAAGATAAATAGGAGGATACTCTCGGGAACTTCCATCGAGACCATGACCCCACCCCCAACCGTCCAGCCGATCGTAACGCAGCCCCCAACACCAACCGAGGTGAAGCCCGCCCCCGAGGTTGAGAGGGTGGAGGCCGCCGAGAAGCCTTCCGCGATAATTAGGGAGGTTGAGGTGAGGGAGAAGCCGACAAGGATAATCGAGGTTACAAAGCCTCCCAAGCCAAAGCCTGAGGTACCCTTCGAGGTGCTCAACCCGGAGGTTGGAAACCTATACTTCTACGCGCCGACGAGGCATGGGAAGACGTACATGATAAAGAACTTCATAATCCCCTCCCTAATCATGAAGAAGAGGATCATAGTGATCGACCCGCACGGGGAGTACGACTTCAAGCCCTACACGATCAATTATGGGAAGACCATACCAGAGGTCGACAACGAACTCTTCAAGACTTTTCTAATATTTAACGTCTGGAGCGATGTTGATCATGTTGTGAAGGAGGTTATAAATAGGATAGCCAGCAGCTCTGAGAACCTATCCATAAGGATGAACATCCTAGACAGCAAGTGTGAGAGGCTTATCATAAGTGAGTTCCTGAAGCGCATGACCCAGGTGAGGTGGGACCAGCCGATCCTACTGATAGTTGAGGAGGCTGAGAAATACGATGTGCTCAGCATAACGACGAGAGGTAGACACGCAAACATCCAAGCCATCCTCGTAAGCGCCAGGAAACTAATGCCTGAGGTCTTCTCAAACGCCCACCTGGTGCTTGGTAATATAAATCCAACTCTAATAGCCGAGTACGACCCCACAGCGGCAGAGGTAGTCTCAGAACTTAAGAGGTACGAGTTCATCTGGGAGAAGGAATACCACGACTGGAGGAGGTTCAGCCTAAAAGAGGGGATAACCATACCGGCGCCGCCGATCCATATTCCGATAAGGGAAGAGAGAGAAGCTGTGAAGGCGATGGAGGAAGAGGTTGTAAAGCCGACGATCACCCCCACAGCCAAACAAGCAGTCTCAGTCGAGGTCTCAGAGGGTGGGAGGGGAGTAACCGAGCAGATATTCCAGTATCTGGAGAGGCGTATAGATGAACTGGATAAGGTGAAGGGCGAAGCCATCAAGGAGAGGCCGAAGGGACTCAGCGAGAGGGAGGCCAGAATATTCAGACTACTATCTTCCGGGAGGGGCATACACGAGATCGGCCTCAGACTGCTCATGGACCCCCTCGAGGTCCAAGAGGTAGCGAAGGCTCTCATAAGGAAGGGATACCTAGATGAGAACTTCAAACCGATACGCCGAGAGGCTGAGAAGACCTCTGAGAAGAGGGAGGCAAAACAACCAGAGACCGCGAAGGCTAGGGTTGAAGAGAAACCACCGACCCCCCAACAGGATACGAGGCGGAAATGTCTGAAGCCGAGATACTTGAGAGGCTCCTCGCCTCGAAGATGAGGGAAGAACTGAAGAGGAGGATCCATCCCCTAAGGGAGGAGGGAAAGGAAAGGGAAGGAGCGGAAAAAAGGAAGGCGAGGGGGAGGCTGGTGGCGAGTCGAAGATCAGGGATGAGAAGGCTGAGAGCTTCTCGGAGGAGTGGAGGAGGCTGCTAACTCAACCTGTGGAGGAGGGGGAAAGGAGGCTTCGGCGGAGAGCGAGGTGGGGAGGAGAGTGTTGAAGAAGCTGAAGGCCAGAAGCCTCATAAAGACCGCCACCCCTCCATCTGGAGGTTCCTATCTAAGCTCCCCAGATTCCCAAAGATACCCCACAGGTTTACACTCGGCAGGGGGATGAGCTACGGGGGGATGGGTAGAACCCCCACGCTAACTATGCTCATCAACTCAGTATTGATGTTGTTCAGCCTCCTAATAGTTGAGGTGGCCTACTACAATTCAAACCTATTCGCCCTTTTAGACCAGGCTTTACCGCCGAATGTTAAGGCTTGGATGCTTCTCCTAACGCTCCCATTCACGCTCGGGTTTGTTAATGGCTTACACCTCTTGAAGCATATGAGGCAACAGATGGGTTCAGCGAGCAAACCCACAAGAGGGACAGCGTGATGTTTAGACCCCAGCCTTTTATTCGCGCCTTCCTTCTAGTTGCGCTCTTACTCTTCTCATCCTCCTCCTTAATCTCGAACGTTCACGCCGATAGCTGGATCAAGCTGGATGACCCACCGGATGAGGGCTCCGGCGATGTGACCGCCAGCGTCCTCGTCTATGGTGTGAGCGGGGTTGAAACTCCATACTACTCCATCTGGAACGGAACTTTATGGTCGGATGAGATGAGGGAGGGCTTCATGGAGACCCAGATAAGGTGGGTTGTAACTAGAACTTCCCCTGAAAGATTTGAGGTTATAGCTGGTGTCCTAACGAGTCGAGGCCACCTTTACATCAACGTTTGGAATGGAAGCTGGGGGAACCCGCAGGTAGTTACAACCAAGATAGACTCCAAGTCGGCGTATAGGGGCTTCGATATAGCATATGAACAGAGCAGCGGGGATGCGCTCATAGTATACCATAATGGGAAGAGGGGGGAGATATGCTACAGGATATGGGATGGAAACATCCTGAGCGATGAATACTCATACTCCTTAAGTGTTCTACATGGTGTGCCATATTGGATAAGTACGGCGTCAAAACCGAATGATGATGAGATAGCCATATTAGTTTCAGACTCAAATGGCTACGCTGCAGGGATCATCTGGAACGGCTCAGCTATGGGGAATGAGCAACTCTTAGAAACTAGACTCTCATTAAAACACTCTGAGTGTCACGGTGTAGCATATGAGCAGAACTCTGGATATGCAATGTTTGTTTGGGGTTATTGGAGATATATGGAGTCTAGGAGGTGGAATGGGAGTTCATGGGAGCCGGAGCTCCCACGAGTCGATATTGGAAGCATAATTATCTGGGTTTCTATAGCCTCAGATCCAAACTCGAACAAGATTGCAGTAGCAATAATCGGCTGTTATGTAATTAGTTGGCCTGGGGGTTGCTGGTTTAGTGATCTAAACACCGTAAGATGGGACGGCTCCAGATGGACTAAAGACCCAGAGCATGATCGCAACTTGGAAACAGCCTACTCAAGATGCGCCGACATAATCTTCGAGAATAAGACTGGACATGAGGGGCATATACTCCTAGTCTGGGGGCACAGAGACACGGATATAGCGAAATTTCGGCACTTCGATGGGACATCGTGGAGTTCAATAGAGTATATCGAGGGGAGGAAACACTCAACAGATCCACAAGTTGTTCAACTGAGAAGGGCTGACGACGAAATGATAATTTTGGGCATACTGGATGATGGGAGGGACCTCAACACATGGACTTGGATTCCAGGCTCAACAAAGTGGATTTGGAGGAAGGAGCACTCAGACAACCTCCCCTATGATACGTATGAACCCCTTCATGATCACGGAGAGTCCACAGGCTGAGGTTCCCGTCGACAAGGTTGACCTATACTTCTATAATGATGGAACATACGCATACTTCAATGAGACCCTAACCCACACCCCAGACCCAAACTCATTCACCTATGTGGTATACTTGGACAAGCCGGCTGGAGGATCCTACCCAGTAGATTTCAGGATTGTATACACGACCGGCCTATGGAGGAATATGACAAGCGACGACGAGGTGGACCCAGCCGATGACCTGTCGAATGATCATCTCGATATAATGGAGGCCTACGCAGCGAATACACCGACGCTCCTCATGTTCAAGATAGTCTTATTCTCGACTGTGATAGATGGGAGATCCTACTACTACAGGGTATTCATAGATTCAGACCAGAACAAGAACACAGGGTATAGAACATACATAAATGACCATCTCTTGGCTATAGGGGCGGACTACTTAATAGAGTATAACAAGCGCTACGCCGGGCTCTACCGCTTCAGTGGGGCTAGCCAATCCTCATGGAGGTGGAGGAGGATAGGGGACACAGATGATGGTAGGGTAGCCTATGAGAAGGATGAAAATATCCTCATACTGAAGATTTATAGGAGCGATATATGCAACCCCTCAACCTTCGATCTAGTATACAACACCGAGAAGACTGGAACGGACAAGATCGACTGGGCACCAGACTCATACAATGATACAAGCTACTACTCAACCTACACAGTCGTGGATGAGGCGTGGGGTGAACTGCACCAATGGAACGGCACCGGATGGAACTACGTCGACAACGTCACAGTAATAGAGGGAACCTCACCCTACAGCATAGTCTTCAAGGTGCTTCTATCAAGCATAGCGAACCCGAATATACAAGAAGACACGAACGTCTGGTTCATCGAGTATTACGGGTGCAACTCATACGAGTTCCAGCTGGATAGGGCTCCGGATACGGGGAGCATCTTCATCTCGCATGAGGTCATATCAGAGCTTCCATACCCAACCCAGCTCATCTTCATACCGCAACTATAGCCGCAATATACTTAATCTACAAGAGGAGGTTCAGGGAGGCGAGATGAAC
>CAZCOP010000036.1:0-14186 GCA_964499825.1 uncultured Candidatus Bathyarchaeia archaeon | reverse complement strand
TGGTGGATGAGGGTGGACACTCTCTGAATGAGAGGCGTGTGAGGGCTTTGAGGCGCGTGATCGAAGATGGAGGGTTGGAGGTGACGGTCCACGCCCCCTTCGTTGATGTGAATATAGCCTCCCCAGTTCCAACCATAAGGAGGGCTGCCCTGAAGCGTCTGAAGAGGTCGATGCTCTACGCCCGTGAGCTGGGCTCTAAGGTCTGGGTATTTCATCCAGGCTTACACTCCAGCACCGCATACTTCCACCCCGGGTTGGACTGGAAGTTGAACATCCAATCCACGCGTGAACTCTTGGAGACCGCCAGGCAGCTCGATATTGAGATAGCCATAGAGAACATCTTCGACCCCTCACCCTTCCTATTGAAGAGTGTTGACGACTTCATACGCTTCTATGAGGAGTTGCGGAGTGACGCTCCAGGTTTAGCCTTCGATATCGGACACGCCTACATAAGCAATCAAGTGGCTGAGTTCATCGAGAGGTTGTCGAGTAGGATCGTTCACATACACGCCCACGATAACGATGGAACGAGCGACTCCCATAAGGGGATAGGATATGGGGGGATCAACTGGGATTGGGTTATTAATGCCCTAAAGGAGGCGGGCTATGAGGGCTTCATAATCGTAGAGTCGACAGAGAGGGTTGAGGAGAGCTTGGAGAGGCTGAGGAGGCTCCTCTAACCAGGAGGATGCCTCTCCTGGAGCTCCGCGAGCGCCAGTCTCCTCCCGACGAAGAGAACCCTTAACCCCTTAACGAACGGGGGAGGTCTATCCTTATCGAAGAGGACGAGAACATGGGAGTAGGAACTCCACAAATCCACCGTCGGTTTACGAGCTACATCAACCCCATCGACGAATTCAACCCAGTACTTGATCCACATAGGAGCTATGATGACGGAGTTCTGAGGGATCTCCTCCCTCATATCCACCAAGTCTAGGTATGCAGGGTAACTTATCGTCGGCCTCACAGAAGCCGCCACATTAACCGATTGGATTATGAAGATGGATAAGCAGCCAACGGCTGTCACAGTGGCTAGGAGGCTCTTACCCTTAAGTAGACGCCTAAACTCTGTGAGGCCGTGGCTCAGGATAACGGCGGATGGTATGAACTCCATGAGCATGAACCTCCAGAGCCACATCATGGGTATGAGCGGGAAGCCGAGTAACACTCCGATTATGGTCATGACCATCGATTGAGTGAAGGCCTCCTTTAGTCCCCTCCTCCACTCGTAGATCGACGTAAACAACCCGGCTAGGAGGATCAAGGCCAGCATCAGCCAGCTCATCGGCAACCTTGGACCGCGGGGTCGGGGTATGAACACCGGTATTGTGGCCTGTTCACCCTCACTGATGGAGGACAGGTCCTCAAAGAAGCTCAGTATCTTATTATAGTCCGAGAAGAGGAACGGGGAGTATAGGGCTGTAGCCGTGATGAATATCGCGATCGACAGGCCTATCAAGCCGGAGGCCTTCGCGTATTCCCTCCTATTAACGTTTAGGACCGTGATGACTATGGAGTAGACCGCTAGGTATAGGAGGGCCACACCTAGGTCTAATATATGAGTTAACCCGGTCAGGATTAGTGATGCAACGGCGAGGGAGAACCTCCTCAAGCTCCAACCGTCGAAGGCCAACCGGTGCATAAGGTAGAAGAAGGATATCAGGAAGAATACTCCCACGGCGTTCTTCATGAAGTCGCTCAGCATCCTGACGAAGGAGGCTGAGAAGGCTAGGAGAACTGTCGCCAAATATCCGCCGTAACTTTCACCGGAGGCCCTCTTGACCAGAAGGTACATGGGGACGACCGATAGGGAGCAGAAGAGGGAAACCCCGAACTTCACCCCAGCAGTTACGTCTCCGAGGATCAAGGCGAAGAGGGCGAAGAGGTAGAAGGCGAAGGGTGGATCGCCGTAAGGTGGGGTTCCCCCCTCCAGTAAGCCTCTAACCTGTATCAGGTAGTATGGTCCATCTATCCCTGTTATTAGGGGGCTCTTCATAAACATCATTGAGTAGAAGGCGAAGGAGGAGAGGAAGACTAAAAGTACCATGAGAACCTCAACGTTCAGACACCTCTCCAGGAGGAGCTTATAACCACCCATAATGGTTCATCCCTTTATTCTGGGAGTGGAACGTCGAGGCTCATGAAGTCCTCGGCGACTAGGACGTTCGGGAATACCCTCCTAGCCTCCTCGAGTAGGATATCCGTATCCTCGTAGCGGGCGCTTATGTGGGTGAGCACCAAGAGTTTCACCCCAGCCTCCTTGGCTACCGATGCAGCCTCACTAGCCGTCGAGTGCATATCCTCCCTAGCCCTCTCAGCTAGGTCATCGGCGAATGTTGCGTCATGTATCAACACATCTGCACCTTTTGCTAACTCTATGATCCCCCTAGACGGCCTCGTATCCCCTGTGTAGACTATCTTCCTACCCCTCCTAGGCGGCCCCAGGACATCCTCAGGTTTGACTATGCGGCCGTCCGGCAGCTTAACGGCTGAGCCATGTTGAAGTCTGGACCAGAGTGGACCCTTAGGCACCCCGAGGGATAGGGCTCTCTCAGGGTTGAACCTTCCTGGACGTTGCTTCTCGATGAGGGCGTAGGCTACCGTTGGAACAGTATGCTCGCTCCATCCGGCGCGTACCTCGTAATCGTTACAGTCGTAGATCACTCCTTCACTCATAACCTCTTGAACCTCGATCCTGAACCTTAATGAGAACCTCACGGTCTCCCTTATGGCTTCTATGAAGTCTCTGATCCCCTCTGGGCCGTAGATGTAGAGCGGTCTGCTCCTGTCTAGGAGGGACATGGTCTGGATTATGCCCGGTAACCCTAGCATGTGGTCCCCATGCATGTGTGTTATGAATATTTTGGTCTCACGGTTGAAGCCGACCTTGGCCTTTATCATCTGCCTCTGGGTTCCCTCGCCGCAGTCGAGTAGTATGAGCTCCCCCTCCCTCTTGATGGCTATCGCTGGGAGGCTCCTCCTGAGCGTTGGGACGCTCGCCGATGTTCCGAGGAATAAAACCCTAAGGCTCATCTCAAACCCTCTCGAAGACCGCTATCTCCCTAGTCAACCTCCTATGTACGTATAGGAAGTGGGACTCAACGTGTTTGAGTCCTAGCTCCTCACCGAGCTGTTTAACCCTCATCTCTTTAGGGGCTGCTAGGCAGATTCTCCTACCCCTCTCCAGCATGTCAATTACGGCCGATAGGGCCTCGGCTATCAGGTTTTTAGGTTCCAATCCTAGGGTTGTGGCTGAGAGGCCGTAGGGTGGATCGGTGACGATGCAGCTGAACGAGGCGTCCCCCAGGGGAGGCCTCCTAGCATCCCCAACCAACACTCCTAGGGGTTCCACGCCGTAATGTAGCGTATTCCTCAAGCTCCCTTCAGCCATCCTACGCTTCACATCCAAACCTAGAACTCTACACCCGATTAACCCGGCTTCGATGAGTATGCTTCCAGCCCCGCAGAAGGGGTCGAAGACGAGTTCCCCCTTCCTCGGCTGGGCTAAGTTGACCATGCATCTCGCCAGTTTGGCCGGCATGGCTGTTGGGTGGAAGAACACCCTTCTCTTCGGGTTTCTCTGGATGAAGGCTTTTGGTTTTATCTCTGCGACCTTCAAGCCGAGGGTGAAGGAGCCGCCGGTCAGTATGCCGAAGAACACCCTCTCCGGGTTTTCCAAGTCCACCTTTGCATCCTCAACCTTCTTTAGGATCATCTCTCCAATCCTCCTCTCGAGCTCCAGCCTGTCGATTTGTGGTGAGCTTCCCCTAACCCTCCTAACCCTCACGGCGAATCCCTCCCCAGCGTTGATGAGTCCTGTTAGGTCGGCTTCCCTCAACCCCCTGTAGATCTCGTCGTACTCCGCCCTACACCTCAGGGTTTCTATGCAGCATACTCTCGCCATGGCTGATCTGGACTTTACAGCCTCTATGGCTTCTTGGCTCACTTCAACCCTTAGGAGTTGGGTTGCCTCCTCTATGGTTCTGTAGCTGAAGCCCTCAGCCTCCAGTATCGATTTGACCTCTGAGGTTGGGAGGGTTGGGTTCTCACCGGATAGTAGGAAGAAGATTTTAGAGGCTCCCCTAGACACAGCCTGGATCCCCGAAGTTAAATCCTGCCCTTCCTCCTATACTCCTCAAGAAGCTCCTTCGCCCTATCCAGCCTTATCTTCCTCTCCTCAACCATCCTCTCAGCGATCAAGTCTATAACCTCACCCGTTGCGCCAGCCATTATGGCGATGTTCCTGGCGTGGAGGGACATGTGCCCCCTCTGTATGCCCTCATCGGCTAGAGCCCTCAACGCGGCTAGGTTCTGGGCTAGGCCGACCGCCGCCATCACCTCAGCGAGTTCACGTGCGGACTTCACCCCCAGTATCTTGAGGGCTATCCTAGCTATCGGGTGGACCTTTGTTGCGCCCCCTATTATCCCGACGGCTAGGGGTAGCTCTATCGAGCCGACTAGGTCGCCGTCCTCGTTCTTCTCCCACCTTGATAGGGGTAGGTATCGCCCCGACATGGCTGCGTAGGCGTGGGCTCCCGCCTCGATCGCCCTGTGGTCGTTGCATGTGGCTATCGCAACGGCGATTATGCCGTTCAGTATCCCCTTGTTGTGGGTTGCCGCCCTGTATGGGTCTGCGGCTGCGAAGGCGTAGGCCTGTATTATCCCGTCCACAACCTCCTCACCGCCAACCTCCTCCTTTGCAACCACAGTCCAAGCCCTCGCCAGGCGTTTCGTCGCTAGGTTTGAGACTATCCTAAGGTAGACCCTCCCCTTCGTTATCCTCTCGATGATGGGGGCGACAGCCTCAGCCATCGTGTTTACGGCGTTGGCTCCCATGGCGTCCCTGCAGTCCACTAGGAGCTCAGTTATAACCATCGGCCCCACCATCGACTCTATAACCTTCACCTGTATATCCTTCGCTCCACCTCCAACCGAGACGAGCATGGGGTCCTGCTCGTTGGCCTTCTTTAGGATCTCCTCTTTAGCCTCAAGTATGGCCATCCTGGCTCTGTATGGGTCCTTCATCCCCACCGCCTGTATCTGGCCTATCATTATCGGCTCTGTGCTGCTCGTGAATATACCCCCCTTAGCCCTCGTCATCTTGGCTGCGTAGCTGGCTGCGGCTACGACTGAGGGCTCCTCGATCGCCATCGGTATCAGGTAGTCTCTCCCGTTTATGAGGAAGTTTACCGCTATCCCGAGGGGTATGGGTATGGCCCCAATCACGTTCTCTATCATCCTATCCGCCAAATCTATGCTTAGGGAGCCGGTTGACCTTAAGAGTTCGGCTTCCTCGTCGGTTAGGCCGGCGAACTCCTTGACGAAGTTAAGCCTCTCCCTTGGGCTCAGCTTGTAGAATCCCGGAACCCTCGATGACCTCATCCACCATACCTCTCAAGATGGTATTTACACCTATTAACATAAGAAGTTAACTCACTAAGGGAGAATCCCATTTACACCAGTGACGTTCATAACCTTCATCGATGAACTCTTCACGCCGCCATCCAGCTTAAGTTGAATATTTTAAGATTTCCCCGGAAGGAATCGTGAAGGTTAATTGATGTACGATAAAAAATGGTGTGTACGGTTTATAGTAGCCACCTCAAGAGTATAGTGGAGATATCTCCCGTTATCCCCCGCAAACTCCCTCTTTTTTCTCGAGAGATGTAACTTTCTTGAGCAATACGTGAGAACTAGCTTATTAACATGACTCTCCCTTTTCATGTTGAGTGGTTGACTACCAAGTTTAAATACCCCCTACATTATTGGATGAGACCATTTCTTGCAGTGTTTGGCTCCAAGCGGATCTGTCTTAGCTCAGCAGAAGTGCGAATTTGCTTTTGAATCCATCTATTAAAGAATCTAAATGACTTTTCTGGGAGTTCCATTCTTACTGTTACGGGTAGTTGCAGTCTATTATAGAGGATTTTTGTGAGATTTTCAAAGCCTGGTGGATATATTTGAGTTTTGAATACTCAAGAGAAGCCGCCTTTCTCGACTTGCAGCCCATTCCAGAACTATGGAAAAGCAGATTAGAAAGGAGAAACCGCATAGAAAAGTTGGCGGAAAAATTGTGATCCATCAAGATAAAGAGCAAATCGTAAAGGTTTCTACTTTCCAATTGTGGGCAAAGGGTCATTGAAGGATTATTATTTCCTCCCTCTTCGCTCCCCTTTTCTCTTTCACATATGAGTTTATGTTTCCTGTCTTAAGAGAGACTATTAGATATGAATATCCTATCCATAGTTTACTTCCCTCCTCATCAGCCTCAGACCAGAAGGAGTCCCAGAAAGGATGGCTGTGATAAAAACCAATAATGTCTAAACCCTGAAGTTCCGCCTCCTCAAAAACTTTCAGCTGTTCTATTGGGTCAATTTGGTATGCGGAAGAAGAGGCGAGCACATTCTTTGTATGATAAACCTTCTCAACAATCTTTTCCTTCCCCATTATTCTACCAACCAAAATTCCACAAGCTTCTACTGAATGGCATTTTCTTGCAGACTGAAATATTTCGTCTAAATGCTTCTTCTTAATTTTTAAGACCATACGTATCCTCTAAACATTACCACAAGATTCCCACTTTAAGTTTACGTCCAATCTTTGTTGGCTGCGCTAGGGCCTCGATAAATTCAGACTAAAATGTATAAGATTTTGCTTGATAATTTTGGCTGTGAGCATCTCCCGCTAAAATTGGCAAATTCGGAAATAACAGAAAAGCACAGCGATGGCTGTGACGAGCAAACTATTAGAGATGGAATAAAATCCATTTTTTATCTGAATTTAGCAACATCCTAGCGCGGAATAATAGAGGTTTCCCCTCGGCCACGCTCAGGGATTTGTCCTGCATTACTTAATAGCTTAGGATGAACGCTTATAATCGCCATGTGTGGAGCCAAGTTTGCAAGGAGGCAGAAAACAAGTACGGGCTTCAATGCGTAACCCCCAAAGAGATAGATAAGGTAGATGCCTTCATCTTCCAATGTTCTGCGGTTTATATAGCGTATTTAGCGTAGTTAGGTGTGGAAAAGAACGACCAATCTTTAGCCTTCACCCCTCAGCCTAACTCAACGGAAATTTAAGGCTTGGAAGTTTCCTCAAGGCAAGAAGTAACGGGGTGCCAACCAGAAGCGAAACAACGATGACCAGAGCGTCCTCCATATAAGACTGTAAAGCCCCCTCCACAAAGATGAAGTATACCCCCTCAAAGGAGGGGACGAAGAGCATGTACAACCCAGCTGGGACAAGCAGGAAAACCCGTATCAGAGAGTCTGTAACGACGCTTATAAACGATATGAAACTCAAGGATACAGGTAGGCGTTCAGCATCCTCCTCAAACAGATCCTTCCCCAACCTCGTAACAGGATATACGAAGATTAAGGCGAACAGGATATCCAGAATAGTCCATAACGGAAGCCTCATTCCAAACGGATGGAGAAAATACGCCGCCAACGTGAAGGCATAAATTCCCAACACAGGCTTCCAACACCCCTTAGCCAACAACCCAGAGACCAAGACCCCCATAGGCTCAGCAACCACCCCAAACATCCAGAAATCGGTAGGCTTGATCATCCTAGCCGTAACGCTTCCTATAAGAGCGGCTAGAAACCCAGCCCAAGGACCCAAGATTATCCCCTCTATAGGCTCCAAGTATATAGCCCAATTACGCCATAAACCGAAGGACATAAAGTACAATACTGTATGCAAAGCCGCGAAGACTCCGATGAGAGATACACTCTTCGTTGAGAACCTCAACATGCCAGGTCATAACTATTCACCACGATTGATGTATATCAACCTTTCTGATGAGAAGGAAAGTATTAGGCGACGACTATAGAGTATAATTTTTCTGAGCTTAATTGGGAGTTAAGAGTATCCTTGGGGGCTTATGGGTAGCATAGTGGCGTCGGAGATTTGGGTTCACGCTCTCATCTGAACCCTCAATTATTGAGGGGAGTTATTGAGGTTTACATTTCAGTGTGTAAAGAGGTTATTTCTGTTGGGTTTTCTTCTCCTGCACAGAGAAGAGACATCCTTAAAACTTAATTCTTTTAATCCATTGACCCTATCGAAATCCTCGTCATCCCTGACATTAGCTAATGTAGCTAACATTTTTATAGTAAACTAACCCTTTAAAAAATAAAAATGTTAGCTACTCCAGCCTACTCTACTCCTTGTATATACGCCCTAAGACGAAAACTTGCCACCATCAAAAGGTTCCGTTAAACTAAGAAGCCGAGGTTGCCATAATGTATAAATGTTCTGGATATAACATGTGCATTGATGTTATCTCCTCGGTTTGACTGCATTTTTGTCCTCAGATGGTATGGGTAGTAGTGTCCTGACACTCTTAATCTATATGGTTGCAGATTTAGTCTCATGAACCATCGGAGGATCAGTGCTTCATTATATATGGCTTCTTCCTTTAAGATTCTGTAAACTTCTAGGTGGCGCGAGGCTTCAAGATATCCACCAAATATCCTTGGAATCTCCAAATTTCTTGACGCCCTTAACATTCTTCATGAAAGTTTTCATAGCCTTCAGTAAATAGTCCTCTACTGTGTGTTTCCTTGCATGAACTTCTTCCAGACCATCAATTATAACAAAAGTATAGAAAACCGCTTTATTGCATAATTCTTGGATTTTGCCAATTTTGTGTTAAAAATTCTGGTTACTCCCTTCGTGGAGAAACATGGAATCAACATAAACCCATCGATTACGCGACAAAGCATTAATTAACGTTAAATAGGTAATTTTTTACGTTATGTGGGGGAACCCAGCATACCCTGCCACTCCCCCCGGGTCAACCATATTTTAAGGCTTTGTATATGTAAGGTTTGCCTACCACAATATGGTAGCCACATCTGCCAGCCATGCCAAACATGCCAACCACAGGATCTAAACCCAAATCTATATCTGCCGAGGGAGTTTCGAGACCTCGTCACAGCGGTTCGGAGGGAGGTTCAGAGGAGGATCGTAACTTGAGGCTTCACTTCGGAGAGTTCAAGCTTGAAGAGGGTGAGCGGTTCTGGTATGAGACGCCTCGAGTGGTTAGGCCGATGAAGCCTTCTCTATCCATATACGTACTGAAGCCCTACCACCCAATAGCCATACCGCAGAAAAAGACTAATTAGAAACCCAATGGATAGGAATGACCAAGAGGATAAAAACATTTAAGGGTGACGCTGTAACATTACTGTTGGTGGTTCTTGTTGAGTAGGGAGCCTGTAAAAGCCTTATCTTTGGGAGTCATTGCTCTGTTACTGTCTTTGATATTTGCATCAATTTCGGTTGACGTTCTTTATGGACAATGCGTATGTAAGTTTAGTGATAGAGGGGGGATACCGGGGCGTCCTCCCTGGGCGGGTCCTCCGTCGAAGGCTGAAGAGCTTACGGTTTCCATAGCTTATCCTGAGAATGGTTCCATATTGGAGATTGGAACTCATGCGATTGATGTCAAAGCGACCGGTGAGGAAGTAACGGTTAAAGTTGACATTAATGGAAGCGTTACTGATATAACGGATACTAAGAGTGGTGATTATTACGTCTATTACCCTTGGGTGGTAGAAGAGTCTGGAACTTATGTGATAACCGCCGAGGCGACAGATGCTTACGGCAATACCGCAACAACAAGCATCACTGTAAATGTTGTTAGTGATGTTGAAGCTGTTGTAACCGTTACGCATGAGCTCTTCATAGAGATAGACTACATACGTGAACCGACGGCCGAGGTCATAGAATACATTAAGAGTTACTATTATGCTCGCGGTGTCTATGTGGTTGTTTATGTGGATGACTCAGTTACAGACCCAACACCAGAAACGGCAATAACAGATGGCGATTTCTGGGCGATTGAGGAAATGTACAACGATATAATGGTGTATAATGATAGAGCTCAGGATGGAATCGATGCCGACGGCGATGGAAGTGATGCTGAATATACGCTTAAGGAGAAGTGGGTTCTCTTCGGGACGAGTGTCGAGGGACAGAAAGGAGTTGTCGGATACTGTTACGTTAAGATAGAGAATAAAGATCTGGTGGCCGGTAACTACATATTCATCGCTGATGAGACGGCAGACAATTGGTCGATCGATAATGGGATAGAGCCTTATGGAGCTGAAGCTGTTGTTCTGATGCATGAGCTTGGGCATTCTATTGGTATAGGGAAGGTGAGGGTTAGAGGACGATTTGTGAGTGAAATTTATGATGAGGATCCGTTCAGCGTCATGAGCTACCTAACCACTGATAACGCAGGGCTATACTGGGCATGGCACTACAGCAACGAGTACTGGGCAACAAGGGATATGGGATATTACGCTAAAGAGTAAAAACGCTCTCCTTCTCCCTTTTTTATGATGCAAGATTTATTGGGTATAGATTTTCTTCGTCTTGGTTAGTGTCCTCATCGCGTTATGAACGATATCTTGCGATAAGTTTTCGCCGTCAAATTATCAGAAGATGATGAAGTAGTCAAGCATGAGAAGCGAGTCAACATTTATGTAGATGCCAAATTAAGCCTAAATGTCTCCAAAGTCTGCGAAAATGCCCCAAAAGACACCACGTAACGAGAGATAGCTCTCACTCTTTTCAGGATGGTTAGGTGGAGGAGCTGTGTCTATTGTCCTCGGTGCGGCTGTAGGAGTGTTAAGGGTCATGGGAACTATAGGTTTGGGTTTAAGCGCTACCTATGTAAAGGGTTGCGGCCGCACATTCAACAACAAGACTGGGACATGGTTGCACTATTCTAGCCTTAGCCTAGGGGTGGATTATGCTCTTTCTACTCTTCTTTGCCTTGCACAACCTCATCCTTGGGTTGAGCTGGCTCATAGAGAGGAGTTATATACCTGTCAACAACCCAACACAAACACTAGCCACAAAATTCTTAGGTAAGAGCCCAATCTTAAACTTAACCTTTTTCTCACATAGACTGCCTTATGCTATATGATTAAAGGTTTAAATGAAGAAGTGAGAGCATCTTGAAAATGTATAGAGACGCTTGAAGTCCCAACTTTGGTTTTGATGAAAGCCTAAATATTTCTCTTTTCTTATTCTTTAAAATGGTTCTTTGTAGGCTGGAAGGCTTGGAGCCTTGAAGGCGTTTGCGTTGATTCCTGTTAAGAGGCTCTCAAGGTCTAAGGGGAGGCTCTCAATAGTTTTTAAGCCGGAGGAGAGGGAGAGATTCGTTCTCTCCATGCTGGAAGATGTTTTGGGAGCTGCGTCGTCTTCTCATCTACATCAAACGGTTGTGATAGGTTTCGATGATGATGTCCGTCTCATCGCGGAGAGATTTGATGCATATTTTCTCCTTGAACCTGGGGGAGGACTCAATAGTGCCCTTAGATACGCTTTAAACTGGTGTGAGAAGAGGGGGGTTGAAGCGGTCTTGATCCTTCCAGCTGACATCCCTCTGGTGGAGGAGGGGGACCTAAACGAGATAACCCGTCTCTCAGATGAGGCCTCGGTCGTTATATCCCCATCTATGGATGGCGGTACAAACGCTCTGATGCTGAAGCCTCCAAGCGTTATAAAGACATGTTTTGGATCGGGAAGCTTCAAGAGGCATATCAGCGAGGCCTCGAAGAAGGGGATTCCAGTGAGGGTTTACCGGTCTCCGAGAGTGTCCTTGGATATAGACTCCGTTCAGGATCTGAAGGCTCTCCTAAAAGTTGGAGAAGGAAAAGTATGCTATAGATTCTTGATGGATATTGGGATGGATAAGCGTCTAAGGGAGTTGGGGTCATCAGCCTGTCTTTCTAATCTCCTCTAGAACCACCCTTGCCAGTTGGATCTTGTCCTCCAAGCTCTTCATGATCGTGTTTGTAGCCCTGACTTTCAGCCCTAACCTCTCTATCCTCGTCTTCTCCGCGAGATCGACAACGTCGAGTATAAATACGTCGAGGAAGTCTTTATAGAGTTTTGCTACGGAGTAGGCTGAAACCTCCAATCCTAAACCTCTCATCAGTTTATCTGCGGGTCCCTTAATCGGAGCCCCAGAGACTATTGGGGTGATCGCTACCTTCACGGCTCTACTCCGCCTTAACGCTTCCCTTATCCCCTTTACGGATAGGATTGTGCCTATGCTCACAATTGGGTTGCTGGGGCAGACGATTACTCCTTCAGCATTCAAGATTGTGTTTAGGATGCCGGGGGCTGGTTCTGCATCCTCAACGCCGACAAACTCTACTCCAAGCACCTCGTCTTTAGCACCTCTCTTCACCAGATACTCTTGGAAGTGCATCGAGCCCTCCCCTGTTATGATCCTCGTCTCGAACCTGTCGTCGGTCATGGGTAGGATCTTAACTTTAAGCCCTAACGCCCTGCAGATCTCAGCTGTAACCTCAGAGAGTTTAAGGCCGCTCTTAAGTAGATACGTCCTATATATGTGGGTGGCTAGGTCTCTATCACCCAGGTTGAACCAGGTTTCATGTCCATACCTGCCCAGCATCCTGAGACAGTGAAATGTGTCCCCCTTAATCCCCCACCCCTTCTCCTCATCGACTATTCCAGCTAGGGTGTACATGACGATATCAAGATCTGGCGAGATATGTAGACCATAGAGCTCAATATCGTCTCCCGTATTAACGATCACTGTCAACTCCTCCTCGTTAATAAGTTTCACAAGTCCTGTGAGGAATCTCGCTGCGCCTACCCCTCCGGCAAGAGCCACTATCACACCTCTTCACCCCAATGATTAACGTATACGATCTCTCGAAGTGATTTTCTAGGTGGAGGAGCGGGTTTCTCAGATGGATATCCCAAGGTGATCAAAGCTTGAGGCTCTACGCTCTCAGGAATCCTCAAAACCTTTCTGACGGCGTCTTGGCAGAATAGGGGTGCACAGAACCAGCATGAACCCAGCCCTTCAGAGTAGGCTGCTAAAAGAATGTTCTGGATCGACGCTGCTAAGCTTTGAACAGCCATGACATATTCGCATCTCATCCTCCTCCTATCAGGATACGTATCCATATCCTCCATCGTCACACATGCAACTATAAGTATGGGCGCATCGGTAAACCGTTTTATCGAGGCCTCAGCAAGTTTTTCTCGGGTATCACGTGGAACCCCATCTCCAATCATGTCCTTAACCCACTCATCCGCCATCCGCTCCGCCAGCTTCCTCTTCAAAGATCTATCCGTTATAACTATGAACCTCCACGGCTGGGCATTATGGGCTGAAGGAGCCCACCTAGCCGCCTCCAAAACTCTAAAGAGAATATCCATCGGAACTTCCCTAAGCGAATACTTCCTGACGCTACGTCGACCCTTAATCAAACAAAAAATCCCAAGAGACATAAAGGCAGCCCTTAAATCAACTAATTCACCGCCATTATTTATGTTTTTAGAGATATGCCACCAGAAGCCGCCTCCAAAATAATATCGCTAAAGGAGAGGCTTTCTTCGGAAGATTAAGTATAAGGTTTCAATTAGGCTCCCTGAGGCTCTTACCTCCATAGATGCGGGATTTTCTCGCAAAGTATGTAGTAGTAACTGCAAGCGCGAAGAGCATGGGCTTCCCCTTCGCGACGCTTTCCAGAAACTCTTCAACAAGCTCAAGCTGCTTGTCCGGCTTATCCTTCAAACGGAGAAGTTGAATAGCGTGACCAACCCCAAAATTAGAAACGTTTCCAATTTTGGTCTTTACTTCATCTGGAAGTTCTTCAACAATTTGTAGATATTTGTAGATAGCATCTTCTGATTTCTTCTCTCCAGTAAGTTCTTCCTCCATCATGGCTATGGTTGAAACTATGTGTTTGTCTTTCACTCCGCCGACTTCTCCCTTCAACTTTTCGCGCGCATACAGGTTCGGAAGGCGGCTCCGTGGGACAAGAAGGCTGATTACCGTCTAATATTGTGCCACAAATAGGCTCCATCTTAACGCAACATGCATACATGGGAAAACAACGCCTTCAAGCTGAGGGTGATACGCCTTCAATTCCCTTGGTTTTCTTTAGATTTGTCAGGAGGCCCTCAGCTTCTTCTCTTGTCCAATCAAATTTGCTCAGCAGGATGCCGCAGACGATTGTGTGGTCACCGTCCCATATTAGGCAGAATCCAGCTTGCTTGGGGGCGTCAATCCAGAACACGTCATGCCACCTCATGACCTGTGATGGAGCGACAAGCCAGTAGCCTGGTAAGCCTGCCACTCGGCTTGGGATTTCCCTGAGAGTCCAGTTAAGATCGTTTGAAGT
>CAZCOP010000035.1:0-14272 GCA_964499825.1 uncultured Candidatus Bathyarchaeia archaeon | reverse complement strand
GCAGGCGTCACACTTTAAGATGGCGACAACTATCCTAGCCATTCCCGTTCACCTCCTTGATGGGTTAAAAAGCCTTTAAAGGGGAGGCTACAAGCAGAAACATTCTTCAAGAGATGAGAAGTTTTAAGGCGAGTTCCTTGCAAACATCTTTTGGCGGCAGTCTTCTCAATCTTTTAGCTTCCTCACGCCTCAGCCCTCTAATGCTGATCAGAGCCCTCAACGCCTTAACCACGTCTTCGTCGGGATCTACAGCCTCAAACGTAATACTCCGCTTAGTAAAGCAACAGTCATTGTCGCAGAAGCTTTCATCTGAGAACTTTGCCTTCCATTTCAGATTATCCAACAAACGAAGAATTACTTTGTCCTTGTTCGTTAGCCTCTTTGGAAGAAATCTTGAATCTCGGCCTACCGTAATGCAGAAGCAGAGATACAATTCACTACTGATCTCCAGTTCAACCCTGCTCATTCCAAGCCTCCTCTATTAAGCGGCGTATCCTATACTTCACTCGTTTAGCGACGTAGCGTGAAGCCTTTAGTGCAGCTTCAGGGTTATCCCTTATGAGCTGACGCAGTGCTTCCAGCTCTCCACGGCGCATCTTTCAGTTGAGCTCACCTAACTACTCAACCAAACCAGCCCGGCCCAAGCCGGCAGCCCAGAAATCAATCTTTCCGCAACCTTCTTAAAAGCTTTACCTTCACAGCTGGCGGCCGCACATTCTTTATGCCCTAGAGAGAAGAGGGCTTTGAGACAGCCGCAACCAAACAGCGACAGCCATGAACTCGTCGAGGAACTAGTTAAGTGCGTTAATGTGGGAGGTTAAGAGGAGGCTCCAGCCCCGCAGAGCCCTCCAAAACCTCAAGAGATTGAAGACTCCATCCGGGAGGCTCATATACCTCTACCTATACTACAACCAGCCCCAAACATTCACAGGAATGAGACGGACACTAGACATAAGCAAGAAGACGCTAGCCAAAGCCCTCAAGAAGCTCCTCGATGAATCACTAATCACAATCGACAAGGAATACCTATACTGGACGACAGAAACCTTATAAATAAAGTCTTCCTAAAATGGTGAAAAAATTGGAGGTCCGAATCACAAAAGAGTTATGCAGAGACGAACTAACAGCAGAAACAGAAAAGACCGTAGACACGGAAGGGATTCGGACCCGAAATGTAAGTGCCCGCCCGGAACACCATCCACAATAGCGATTAGTGAAGCTCCCGCATGAAAAGGGAGGATGAGCATTTACCGCAACCTAGGCTATCAACCGCAGATTATGAAGCTCTAGCCCCTACGCCTCGTTGAGATCGCCGTCAAGATAACTAACAGAAATGGAAAGGAAGAGAAGCGATGATATTTCCCTTAATAGGTGATCTGAAACCTAAAATCTAGTTACTCAGTAACTGAAAGAATGAAGATTGGGGTGGAAGGTTTAGATGCGCTGAACCTAACCCATCTCCCTTCTTCTGTATATGACCTCGCAGTACTCATCTCCAGCCGCCACGCACTTCACAACCTCAACCTCAACATCCTCACCAAGTATCGCGCTGACCATCTTGTCCCCACGGGTCTCTACAGCCTTGCAGAGCTCCTTGCTCGTCCCTTCAAGGCCGAAGGGACATGGCGGCGGTTGCCTGTAATGCATCTGCTTCTCGGTCAACTCGATAACCTCAATGTGCATGTCGAACATCTCATACATCTTGAAGAGTTCGGCAACCGCCGCCATGCCCTCACCCTTCAGCCTCTCCTCCGCTATCCTAGCCCCCTCCAACCCGGCCTCACCCATAACCTCAGCTATTATGGGTAGGGCATCATCACCATACTCCGCGTAGAAGGCCTTGCATAGTGCACCCATAGTCTGGAAGTTGTGCAGAATTATCGGCGTGAACGCTCTAGCCAGCTTCCTCCCGATCCACCTCAACAACTTGTCTCACCTCCTTAACCAGACGGTAAACCGAAGCCAACCCATCAGGGCTGAACTTCACCAATATGTAAGAAAACCAGATTTCTAGCGGATCTAGCTCCTACATACTGGATCAAACTCAACCTAACTCTATCCCTACCCCCATTTATCACTTTCGGCGGGCTAAAGAAACCCGTGGTGAGGAAACGAAAAGTTTTTAACTTGGAGATGTTGAGATTCCGTAAAATATTCTGCCGTCGGCCGTACACGGTTCCATCAGCTAGACCGTACACCGAGGGCGAGGTTATAGGGTTGATGAGGGAGAGGGGTATAGGGAGGCCGGGCACCTACGCGAAGATAATCTCAACCCTCTTCGAAAGGGGGTACATCGTCGAGGAGGATGGGAGTACATATCTGAAGAGACCACAAGGACGCTGGAGGCCAGAATGGGAATGATCGAGCAGGGTGAAGTCGACTACCAAGAGGTCTTAAGGGAGATATACACGGAGATTAAGGGTATGAAAGCCTGTTAGAGGAGGTGTTCACGGAGTGAACTTCTACACGCAATGAAGGTACAAGCCCACAACGTATTTGAAGCCCTCACCATCGACAGTTATATCCCGTGGATTCACGAATTCTCCATCTCCATAACTATGGCTTCCCCCATCTTATGAATATAACTAGGATGCTTGAATAGTCGGTTATGCTGCCCGATGGGCTGCTGTCGGAGATATCCGAGTTGATAAAGAGCGGGAAAGCCGTCGGGTGCACAGCGGTTACCGACTTTGTTAGGGACGCTGTAAGGAAGAGGATAGAGGAGTATGAGAGGTTCAAGAGGAAGGTCGAGGGTTAAGGAGGCGTCAAAACAACAAGAAGAGAGTTCATCTATATATTTCATATATCTCATTTCCGGGTAAATAGATCACTTTCAATAATATTATATGTGAACCGTGGAGAGACCAAATAAAGGGTTCAGATGATAAGGTCATGCGGAGATTGCATCCACTACGAGGATAGAGGATGACCCGAGAATACAGCCCTATGCGTGAGGAATAGGGGGACTATATAACCACTGCGAGCGCTTCCTCCCAAGGGTATGAACCCAAACTGGAGGTTACAAACCCTGAAACGGCCTCTGCCTAGACTGTACCCACTTCGAGGATGTAGATGGAACCCCAATATGCTCCAAGAACACACTCCGATGACGCTAGATATTAGTTAAACCCAAGGTTGCGGTGGGATGGTGCAGACCTATGCCTGAAAGAGTACTCCAAAACTCATCTTACCTAAACTCGAAATCGACGACTGGAACGAACACACGCGTTAAGGATGTCAGTCCAACGAGTGGAATGTGTCCAATATGCATCAGGGAGTGTCCCTTCCTATGCGAGATCTCACTCTCAGCCTTCAGGGGTAGGGAGGCCCTATACCCCCAACCTGAATACTTCGGAGGCAGTACCGCTGGGGCGGTTAAGGACTACGGCCTAGACTGGTCCCACTTCAATATATTATCCTCACTGGTTGGGGCTGAGGGTGTAGAGGCTGATCCGGATCTAGCCCTCTTCCCAAACGTAGACGTATCGAGTGAGGTTGCTGGCGTACCGGTAAAGGTGCCCGTAGTGATAGGGGCCTACGGCTCAACCGAGGTTGCTAGGGTAAACTGGGATAGCCTAGCCATAGGAGCAGCCATCTCAGGAACAGTCATAATAATAGGGGAGAATGTCTGCGGGATGGATCTCGACGCCAAGTTCAGCAACGGGAAGGTTGTGTACTCGAGGGAGCTTAAGCGCAGGGTTGAATCCTTCAGGAAGTTCTGGGATGGCGAGTACGGCGATGTAGCCGTCCAAACGAACATTGAGGACCAGAGGATGGGCGTAGACGTCTACGCCATATCGAAGCTCGAGGTGAACATAATCGAGAGGAAGTGGGGTCAAGGCGCTAAGGCCATAGGTGGCGAGGTGAGGATAAGAGACCTCAAGAAGGCTATAATACTGAAGAGGAGGGGCTACATAGTTATACCGGATCCGGAGGACCCAGCCGTCCAGGAAGCCTACAGAGACGGAGTCTTCAAATCCTTCGAGAGGCATAGTAGGGTCGGCATGCCGAGGGAGAAGGACTTCCTTGAGGATATAGACCAACTGCGCGAGCATGGGGCCAAACGTGTAATACTCAAGACTGGAGCCTACAGGCCCTCAGCCGTTGCCTTCACCATGAAGCTCGCCTCAGAGGCCAAGGTGGACGCGGTAACCTTCGACGGAGCTGGGGGAGGAACGGGGATGAGCCCCGTCCCGATGATGGATGAGATGGGAACCCCAACGGTCTACTTGGAGGTACAGGCGTTGAAGTGCGCCGAGATGCTGAAGAGGAAGGGGAGGCACGTACCAGACCTGATGATGGCGGGAGGCTTCATAAGTGAGACCCAGATCTTCAAGTCGATCTCGATGAGCAACTTCGGCGGGGGTCCATACGTGAAGGCAGTACTGATGGGTAGGGCGCCGCTCACAGCCGTTATGAAGGCCTCATACTTCACCGAGCTGTCCGAGAGGGGTAAACTCCCCAGATACTTCGCCGAGAGGTACGGCGACACCCCGGATAGGTTCTTCATAACGGCGCCGGAGCTGAGGGCTAGGTTTAAGAATAGGTTCAGTGAGATACCTTGGGGCGCTGTGGCCCTATACACCTACCTAACCGAGAGGATAGGGGTAGGCCTCAAGCAGTTGATGGCTGGAGTGAGGAAGTGGAGGCTAAACCTGATAGATAGGGGTGACTTAGCCTCCCTAACCGAGAGAGCCTCCAGGGTCACCGGGATACCCCTCATGGAGGAGGCGGAGAAGGAAGCGATCGAGAGGATACTCGGGTAATACCATAACTCAGCCTATTTTCTAGCATTCTAGGATCTTATCCAATCCTCAGTGAAGGCCCGGTACTCTATAGCCCCAACCTCCGTCCTCCTATAGTCGAAGACTACGTGGATCAACCCGGAGTCATCTTGCTTTGCATCCGGGTATGATACGCCGCTCCTGCAGTCTATAACTCTACTCCGACGCCATGTCTCCCCGTCATCATCCGACAGGTAGGCGACGAGTATGTCCCTGCGGTCGGGGAGAGGCGTATTTATCAATAGTAGACTTCCCGAGCTGAGTCTCTTAAGGTGGAACCTGGCGCATGGGTTAACTATCCCGGTTGGTTCCAGAGATGTCCAAGTTCTACCCTTATCATAGGATGTGGACTCCCATAGGAAGCCAGTCTTGGTTCTAACGAGCATCCAGAGCGAACCGTCCTCCCTCTGAACAACCATCGGTTCGCTCGTATATCCAAGCTCAGCGCCTAGGTCTCCGTAGGCCTTCCACGTTCGACCCTCATCGGTTGAGATGACCACGCCGACCGTATGGGTTGTCCCCGGCATCCACCTCTTCCGGTACGGGTTGCTCAGGAAGTTCGTGGGTATCACCCAGTCACCATTGTCGAGGACCACCCTCTTATTCAACTGGATCGCGTAGGGTCTCCCAAACTCCATCCTCCTAGGCTCGCTCCAGTTCGGCTCTTCACCCTCACCCTCGTAATCCGTAGCAATCCTATACCAGACTTCGCACCTCACGCCTTCCTCAGCGACTGAGTAGTTAAGCCAGAGCCTCCCCGATGGATCTATCCAGAGGCATGGGTCAAAGGCGTAGGCGGCGCCAGGCGGATCCTCAACTACAGTTGGGTACTCCCAGTTCCTCCCGCCATTAAAGGATCTGGAGAAGAGTATCTTGTTCTCCTCATGTGGCTCCCCAGTCCCCCCGCTATACCACGCCACCAGCAAGGTTCCACCCTCACCAACCTCTATCGTCGGTATACCGTTCCACCTGAACTCCTCATTTATTGAGAAGACCCTAGCTGACCTTGCGAAGCCATCCATTGCATTTAAACCCCAACAGTCTAAACCTCTCAAAGAGGCATTTAAATAGTTTGGGCTTGCGAAAGCTTCAAATAAGCGCAATCTAGCAGTAATCGTTCGGCAAGTGTTTGATCGTTAAAGGGGATGGAGGTCTCATAAGATGGAGATAGTTGATGATGTGCATCTCATCAAGTGTCCGTGGGCCAGCTACTTCGTAAGCTCATGCGCAATCATCGGAGAGGACATAACCATGATAGATGTGGGAACTGGAGGCTCGCCGAGAGTAGCGATATACCCGTACCTGAGGGCGCTCGGAAGGTCCCCGACAGAGATATCAACCGCCTTGCTCACTCATGCACACATGGATCACTGCGGCGGGGCTGCACCGATGAAGAGGGAGCTTAAATGCAGGATTGGGGTTCACGAGATGGGTAGACCCTACCTAGAAGATGCATCCCTAATAGATAGGGAGCTAAACTCACGGTTCCCATCGATATTTAGTGTTAGGGAGCCCGGCTTCGAACCGGTGAAGCCGGACCTAACATTCAAAGATGGAGATGTCATAAACCTAAGTGGCCATCAGCTGAGGGTTCTGCACGTCCCAGGACATTCACCCTGCTCCGTATGCCTTGTGGATGAGGAGAATGGGCTCTACATGTGCGGTGACTCGATACAGGGGAGAGGTGAGCGGAGGCCGCTCCTATTCCATAGTTCAACCGATTACGCACGTTCGATGAGCCGCCTACTGGAGGAGCCCATAGAGATGCTCGTAAATGGCCACCCATTTCCACCCTACAAAAAGGCTGTACTGAGAGGTGAGGAGTGTAGAGAGCACGTAAGGCAGAGCCTAAAGGCCATAGAGGAGTTGAACACTCTAGTCTTGGATGCCCTAAAGGCTGCGGGAAAACCCCTAAACCCAAAACAGATATGCGAAAGGCTGGGTAGGTCTCAACCTGTCACGATAGGGTGTATACTCGAGGCCCTGGAAGCTGATGGCAGGGCTGAGAGGGTTAATGAGAGCCTAGACCTGTGGGCTGCTGGGTGAGGTGGCGTTCAAGGTTATGTGGAGGGATAAGACTTTGAAACCCGGTTCAAACCTTAAGGTTGAGGACTTACTGAAAGAACTCAGAGCTAGATACGAGGAGTTGACGAGTTACCGTAGGGTTTCAGGGTGGAGGTTATTGCAGGGCGATGAACCTGAAGCCTACAGACTTGAATACGACGACTCCGGATGGGAGGTAGTCGAGCTCCCGATGAAGGTTGACATCAGGAGGGGCGGGTGCTGGCTTAGATGCAAGGTTAAGGTTCCGTCCAGGATAGCCGGAATAGATGTTGAGGGTTCAACCGCCACACTGTCATCTTCACCCATAATATCGCCCGGAGGCTCGGAGATTTACGTAAACTCTAGGAGCGTTCTGAGCGAGAGGTACTGGACTGAGCTTAGAGGGGCAAGGATAACCCTGAGCGAGGATGTTAAACCGGGGGACACCTTCCTAATAGCGATCCACATAGAACAAGGATATGAACCAATAAACATACCTGCCATAATCATCAAGTACAGTAGGGTTGAGGATGTCGCATTCGAGATAGACTCCTTCATAAACCAGCTCCTCCTCATCAAAGACCTCAGGAGAGATGTAACCGTTAAGCTCCTGAGGGAATTCAACATCGAGGCGTTAAGCGGAGACCTAAAAGGGCTAATAAAGGAGGTCAGGAGGGTTAAAGCCATACTGTTGGAGGCCTCAGAATCCGCGAAGAGGTTCAAGGTCCACTTGGTTGGACATGCCCATATGGACATGAACTGGCTCTGGAACTGGGGGGACACCGTGAACATGATCAGGAGAACCTTCAAGACCGTTTTGGACTTGATGAAGCGGAGCCCAGACTTGCACTTCTCGCAGAGCCAGGCGGTCACATATAACGTGGTGGAGGAGGGTTTCCCAGAGCTCTTCGAGGCGGTGAAAAGGAAAATCGAGGAGGGATGTTGGGAGGTGACAGCCTCAACATGGGTTGAGGGAGACCTGAACATGGGTGGAACCGAGGCCCTAGTGAGGCAGATACTATACGCTAAGAGGTATGTAAGGGAGAGGTTCGGCGTTGAACCGGAGATATGCTGGGAGCCTGACACCTTCGGGCATGTCTGGACCTACCCGCAGATATTGAGGAAAAGCGGAATAAAATACTACTACTTTATGAGGTGTGGAAGGGGCTATCCCATCTTCTGGTGGGAGGGGCCCGATGGATCTAAAGTTCTAGCCTTCACGAGCGTCTACAACAACGTCGTAACACCCGGTAACATCCTTGAGATATCCAGGAGGGTTCACAAAAGTTGCGGGCTTGAGACGAGCATGTTCGTCTATGGAGTTGGGGACCACGGAGGTGGACCGACGATGGAGGACATCGAGGTAACCCACAGAATACAGAAGGAGCCGGCGATGCCCAGTGTGATCTTCAGTTCGGCCCAAGAGTTCTTCAGGGAGGTTGAGAGGGAACTCAGGAGGCTCGGCGATGGATCCATACCCACCGTAAGGGACGAACTTAACTTCGTCTTCGACGGCTGCTACACAACCCACTCAGATATAAAACGGTACAATAGGCTCTGCGAGAGGCTCCTTGTGGACGCGGAGAAGCTGTGTATAATGGCTGGAGAATACCCCGTTGACTCCATAAGGAAGGCGTGGCTTAAGGTTTTGTTCAATCAGTTCCATGATATACTCTGCGGAAGCGGGATACACGAGGCCTACGAGTACCCGCTAAAACTCGCCCGCGAAGCCTCCGAAACGGCTAAAGCGATCATTAAAGCCTCGATGGGCAGGATCGCTAGGGGCATACGGTTTTCGAGGGGCTTACCCATAGTGGTGTTCAACACCCTACCATGGGATCGTGTAGATGTGGTGAGAGTTAATGTTCAGAGGGAGCTCATACCGGAGAAGCCCGTAGCCCTAACCAGCGATGGCGAAGTTACACCGGTCCAAGTTGTCGGGGACACCGTACTCTTCATAGCTAGAGTTCCATCTATGGGTTATAGAACATACTATCTGACCCAAGGTGAGGCTGAAGGG
Source organism: uncultured Candidatus Bathyarchaeia archaeon (assembly GCA_964499825.1). Lineage (GTDB taxonomy): Archaea > Thermoproteota > Bathyarchaeia > Bathyarchaeales > B26-1 > B17-G17. Next base: position 5,425 of record CAZCOP010000035.1, on the reverse strand, counting down.
GGCAGCCTCGCCAAAGGTTTAACCCTTGAGAATAAGTACTTCAAGGTGGAACTGGACGGCTCATCGGGATCGATAAATTCGATGTACGACAAAGTAAACGATAGGTTTGTGTTCAAGAAAGTCTTACAATCTGCGACGAGGCCGGAACCAAGCAACCTTATACAGGTTCTATACGAGGCGCCTCATCCCATGTCGGCGTGGATAATCGGCGAGATAACGCGTATCGAGAACTTAACCCGGGGTGCGGAGGTTGAGCTGTTAGAGGAAGGCCCGGTCAGGGCGACGGTTAGGGTTGTACACAAGGTTCGAAACTCGGAGATAACTCAGCTCATCCACATCTATAGGGAACTTCCAAGGTTAGACTTCTACACTATAATAGATTGGAGGGAGACCTCAAACGAGAAGGTTGACGCCCCAATGTTGAAGGCTGCCTTCACGCCGATACTTAGGGAGCCGAGGGCCACCTTCGAGATACCATACGGGTACATCGAGAGGCCGAGGGATGGAAGGGAGGTTCCAGCCTTGAGGTGGATAGACCTCTCCGATGGGGAGTACGGCGTCAGCCTTCTGAACGACTCAAAATACGGCTTCGATGTTAAGGGTAACACGATGAGAATAACCCTCATAAGGACGAGCTACAGCCCCGATGTGAAGCCGGACTATGGAAGGCATGAGGTGTTATACTCGATATACCCGCATAAGGGGGATTGGAGGGAGGCCCAAACCTTCAGGAGGGGCTATGAGGTTAATCACCCCCTCGAAGCCTTGGTCATTGAGGCGTCCACCGTGGGAGGTTCGACGCCAGACACTCAGAGTTTCGTCCAAGTAGAACCTGAGAACGTGGTTCTCTCGTGCATGAAGAGGGCGGAAGACTCGGAGGATGTGATCATAAGGGTATACGACGCCACGGGTGATGGAGGTGATGTGAAGATAACCTTCAAATATGGGGTTAAGGAGGCATGTGAGGTTGACTTGATGGAGAGACCAATCGGCCCAGTAGAGGTTAGAGGTGAAACCTTAATGTTCAAGATAAAACCCTTCGAGATAAAGACCCTGAAGATAACCCCCCAAACAAAACCAAAAGACTAAAAACTTTATAAGATGCAAGGTCATCCTAGGGGAAGCCATCTGGACGGTGAGCTGAATGGACAAGCTTGATATAGCCCTAATAGGGTGTGGAGGAATCTCTTATAGCCATGTGGTCGGTTATAGGGAACTCCACACACATGGCTTACCAGTCTTTAACATAAAGGCTGTCTGCGATTTATCGGAGAGGAAAGCCAAAACCAGAGCTGAGGAGATAGGCTACTTCCAGGGATACAAGCCGAGGCTATACAATAACATAGATGAGATGTTAAAGAATGAGAGCCTTGAGGCGGTCGATATATGCCTGCCCCACAACCTTCACCATACAGTAGCGACAGAATGCCTAGAGAGGGGACTCCACATCATAATAGAGAAGCCGCTCGGCATAACGATGAGAGCGGCTAGATTGATAATCGACTCCGCCGAGAAGAGCGGGAAAACCCTAGCCGTTGCGGAGAACTACAGGAGAACACCGGAGAACAGGGCGATATGGTGGGCCATAAGGAATGGACTCATAGGGAAGCCTAGGATGCTCCTTTGGATATCAGCCTCATGGTGGCCCGAACCGTGGGGGTGGAGGGAGGAAAAGTTCATGGCCGGCGGGAGTTGGGTCTTCGATGGAGGTGTACACCTCGCAGACCTAGACCGCTACCAGCTCGGTGTAGAGGCTGTAGAAGTATACTCAATGAATGAACTCTTTGAACCTGTCAAGAAGGGGATCAAGATAACGGTCGACGACATGACTATGGCTATGATAAGGTATGAGAAGGGAATCTATGCTCAGTGGCTCTGGACGAGGATTGCTCCAGCAAAGAATGTGAACATGAGGGTTATATACGGCTCCGCAGGGGCTCTATCGAATGACGGCCTCCACCTGCGGAAGGGAAGCAGAACCGAACACTGCGACATGAGATGTCTGAGAGGCATGATGACGGATAACCTAGCTAGGGATAGGGTTGAGAGCATGTTCCCGAGGGGGATAACGGATACCTTCGCCACCGAACTATATGACTTCTACCTGTCGGTTAGGGATGGAGGGAAGCCTGAGGTAGACGGGTGGGAAGCTTATAGGGATATGGCCATACCCCTAGCATTCTACGAGTCGGCCCTCTTAAACGAGCCGGTGAGGGTTAAGGATGTGGAGGAGCTGAGAGTTGAGGAGTACCAGAAAGAGATAAACGAAAAACTAGGAGTCGAATAGCCGGAAAACTTGATGAAGTATGAGCCAAGCTACGTCCAAGTTACGTATAGCTTATTACTCCCTTAAGCTACACTTCATACCGTGGTGGAGGCCATGCCGTACTGCACTAGGTGCGGCTTCAAGATACCGGAAGAGGAGGGCGCTAGGTTCTGCCCAAACTGCGGGGCGCCCCTAACACACGCAATAACACCTAAGGAAGAGGTCAAAATTGGAGAGGTTAAGGTTGGAGGGGCTGGGAGGCTTCGGAAGGCCCTATCAAACCGGGTTGTGACAGCTGTCATCTTAGCGATCGTGGGCTTCCTAACGACGCTGGCAGGTTCTCTTTCAAGCGTAAACATTGCCGAAGCTCAAGGGATGGTGAACCAGCTAGATGAGCTTAGGAAACTCGTTGAGCAGCTAACTTTGGATATACAGTTCAAGTTCATATTCGGGAATAACCTGATGCACTGCCTCTTCATGTTCACACCAGTCCTAGGGCCGCCGTACGGACTCTACGTCCTATACCAGACGGGTAGGTTTATAGCCGCAACCGGAGTAATAAACGGGGTAAACCCCCTTCTACTCCTCTTCACAACCTTCCTATTCCCCCACGCCATAATGGAGTACATAGCCTACGGAATAGCGATGTCGGAGAGCCTCTGGCTCCTCTACATGGCGGCAAAGCGCAGGTTGAGGGCCGAGCTGGTGAACGCGTGCAAGGCCATAGCCTTAGCAGCCGTACTCCTCCTCGCAGCCGCCTTCATAGAGGTCTGGACCATCCAGCTCTTAACTGGGCCTTAAGGGGTTAACCTCGATAATAACCGTTAAGTCAGAACGCAAGGGTCTGAAACAGGGTCTAAAGGCCTACCCAATCTCTGTCAGGAAGATCTCTCTTAGAACCTCCTTATCCATGTTCAAGCTCTCCGAGAAACTCCTTATCCATTTGACGTAAAGCCGGAAGACTGTCTTAAGGATCTTGACCTTCTCCTCCCTCGAGAGCTCCTCCTCCTCGACTAGTAGGAGGGCGAACCATCTACCGAGGTCCGTTAGGGTGTAGGACTTCAACCATACCGTTCGCCCTCCACTCATGGATTTCTCCATAGTCTCCTCCAGGATGCCGAGTTCAGTCATATTCTTCAAGTGCTCTATCACTGTTCTGTTTGAGTATCCGAGTTGCTCTATCAAGTCTCTCTGGTAGATCTTCTCCGAGATGCCTTGCCTGATGGCGAACCTCAGGATTTCGACTGGAACAGCTGAGCCGAATACGGCCTCTAACACCCTCCGCTTCTTCCCCTTAGGAAGGAATATTACGTAAGGGTATACGCGTTCCATAGAATCTAGCCTCTTGCAGAGTCTACGTCAACTCTGAAATAGACCATACACCTATTAAAGCCTTAAGAATTAAGGGCTGGATGCTGGTGGGCTGCTACTATAGTTTTCTCCTCCTCGGGGCCGGTTTGACCTCGATCTTATGGGGGATTATCGATAGGGCTCTACCGCATTTCGGACATTTTCCATTATGCATCTCGATGACTTCGTCGGGGGTCTTTATATCATCACCCTGATATAGGATGGCCCCGCAATCCTTACATAAGACCAGCTGAGGCATCAGACCACTCCCATAAGGCTCTAACGGTGATGAGTTTAACCTAACTCCTTAATAAATGAAACGGAAAGCTGCGGAGGAAGGGTTGCCATAAAGTATAAACCAATTTGGAGTATAAAACCTCTATGAGTCATTCAGGGCGTAAATAAAGATGCAGGGTTTATTCAAGCTACACCTATACTTGAGGCTATCGATCATATTCGGGGTTATACTCTTCAGCATCTCGTCCTCCTCCATACTTATACTCCTATCCGGGGCGACTGCTACATCCTGCGCCTTCTGGAGGGTATTCATAGCCTCCATAATTCTCACATCAACTTGGCTTATACGTAACGGGTTGAGTTTCCTACACCTTGACAGGGAGACAGCCCTGTACTCTGTGTTTTCAGGCTTATCCCTCGCAGTTCACTTCCTCCTGTGGATGAAGTCTCTATTCATGGTCCCTGTATCAGTAAGCACAACGGTTGTTGTAACCTATCCCCTGTTCACTGTTCTTATAGACAGCCTTGCCCTACATGAACATGTGAAACCCGTCCAGGTGGCTGGTTTAACCCTCGGCTTCATCGGGGTTCTGCTCTTCATGCAGCCCTGGGTCCTCGGGCGCTACAATAGCCTCGGCGTCCTGCTGTCCCTCGGAGGGGCTGTGGCTGCCTCCTTCTACTTCACGATGGGTAGGGTTGTTAGGAGAAGGACTGACCTGCTGAGCTACACGATACTCACCTACACGACGGCCTCAATAACTCTACTCTTATACGCCGCGGCATGCGGCGAGAACATAATCTACTATCCGCCTAGAACCTACGTTTACTTCATCCTTCTCACCCTCGTACCGATGATGTGCGGTCACACACTGATAAACTATATGCTGAGGTATGTGAAGACCAGCGTGGCAACATCCATAGCCTTAGGGGAGCCTGTTGGAGCGTCCATACTGGCCAACATAGTGTTCTCACAAGTTGTAGACCCGCCGAAAGCCCTTGTCATGGTTCTAGTCCTCTCATCCATAGCGTTAACGATATTTAGCGAGGCGGGGTCGACCGGCATGAGGGATAACGGATAATGGTGGATGAAGATTTGAAGAGCCTGAAGGTGCCGAAACCCATCTCAGCTGGGATAATACTATCCTACAAGTGTACAAATGAGTGTAGACACTGCATGTACGCATGCTCACCTAAGTGGAGGGGCGGCTGGATGAACCTGGAAGACGGGAGGCTCATCCTATCGAGGCTTGCGGATATGCTATCCGGAATATACCCGGAGGATACGGCTGGTGTAAGCTTGAATATGGGGGTACACTTCACCGGTGGGGAGCCCTTCCTCAGGTTCAGCCTGCTTCTCGAGATGGTTAGGACGGCCAGCAGATTAGAGCTGCCAGGTCTCTTCGTTGAAACCAACTCTTTCTGGTGTACGGATGAGGGGAGGGCTGAGCGGATGCTCCTAAAACTGAAGGAGGCAGGGCTGGATGGCATATTGATAAGCGCGAACCCTTTCATGGTTGAGCATATACCCTTCGAGAGGGTTGAGAGGGCGATCAAGGTGAGCCGCAAGGTCTT
>CAZCOP010000034.1:12120-14393 GCA_964499825.1 uncultured Candidatus Bathyarchaeia archaeon | reverse complement strand
TTTTAAGATAAAACGTGACGACAGTGATTTTCCGCTTGTCCGTCTGGAACTTTAAAGGGGATAATTGAGAGTTTTATCGGTGAAGCTTGACGCGGTTGTTGTTCGTTTCGGTGGAGAGATAGGTGTTAAAAGCGAGTGGACGAGAAAAACTTTAAGGCTCTTAACTAAGAATGTTGTGGCTACCTCCTCGGAGTCCATCTCCCTAACAATCCCTTAATTCTGGTTTGTAAAACTGAGGAATAATGTAGGTTTGCTCAATCAGACTTAAGGGTTCTCTGCACAAAAAGTCCGCCGCAAAAATCAATATAAAAGCCTAAATGATTAGCTCCCGATTAAAGCATTAAAATCGGGATGAGAAGATTTCAGATATTCAGGGTGGGTATAGTGTTATAAAAGATTGAAGGGTTTAGCAGATCGGGATTCTTCCGTATGCTAGATCCATGCAGAATTTGTCTATATTCTCTAGTTCGAAGTTAACTATCTCCTCGACTTGTCTCTTTATCGACTCGAAGGGTGTATCCGGTTCGGTTATCAACTGGACGGCTGCAACCTCCGGCTCATCTATCGGCTGCCCAATCTTACTCAGCATCCACACGTAGACCTCCCTCACACCCGGGGTCTGCCTGTATATCTCGTTCGCAACCTTGTGTGTTAGGAGGTTGTATATCTTCCCAACATGGCTAACCGGGTTCTTTCCAGCTGCAGCCTCCGAACATTGCGGCCTATTCAGAGAGATCACACCGTTCACTCTGTTCCCCCTCCCTATCTGCCCCGAGTCAGCTCCATCCGCGCTCGTTCCGAGTACGGTTAGGTATATCCCATTCACACCCCTCCCAACCCTATCTAAGGCGTTGAGTTGCACATTAAACTCGTCGAAGCCGCCGTTCTCCTTGACAAAGCTCCTTATATCCTCCAGTATCTCAGCCTTCCTCCTGAAGTATTGGCTCTCATTCTCGATGAACCTGTCAACGAAGGCCATCGATATGATGAGGTCCAGCCTATTCCCCTTCCTTAGTCCCATGACCTTGACGTCCTCACCGGACTCTGGATATCTACCCTTGAACTCTTTCGAGTTTACGTATCTCTCAACTTTGAGGACCATCTTCTCGGTTCTTGTTAGTGGCGCCCACCCAACGGCTGCTGATGTGTCGTTCGCCCCTAAGGTTCTGCCCCCCCTACGGAATATATCGGTTAGGGCTGAAGATCCGGGTTTTATCTCTATCTGGTAGCGTAGGTGTTCCTCCGGGTCGACAAATCTCAGGTTTTTCCTTATCCATTCCTTAGCCGTCTTTATGGCTATCTCCCCAACCGGTATCTCCTCTCCATCAACCTTGTATGTCGCCCTATCCCCAAAGATCAGCTTCATCGGCTCCTTCACTGTTCCACCGCCAAACCTCGTTTCAACCTCTCCGGCCACTAGTAGGGCTTTATCTATGTTGTGGTGCATTATCATGCCGAACCTCTTTAGGTATTCCATGCTCAGCTTGACTGAGACATCGTTCATTATCAAGTCGCATATTGTGTCTGGATGTCCGAGGCCCTTCCTCTCAACTATCTCGAGCATCTGCTCTTCAAGCGGGGTCTGCCTCAACCCATTTATGAATATGTTTCTACTTCCCATCTGACCCTATCTCCTCGCTTAACCCTCCGACCTATAGAAGCTTAGCCTTAACATTAATATACCTTATGATATTAAATCTATATAGAAAATAACTAGAGGTTATCAGATGATAGTTAGGGGCTCCCTTCTTAGGAAGTTGAGGATAGAGTCCGGATTGACGCAGAGTCAGTTAGCTAAGTTGGTAGGGGTCTCACAAGCCCACATAGCCAAGATAGAAGGGGAGAAGGTAGACCCAAGACTGTCAACGGTGAATAAGATACTCCAAGTACTCATCGGGGGCGGGGGGAGGAAGTGTAAGGAGATAATGACCGAGGGGGTTATCTCAGCCAGACCCAACGATAAGGTAAGGAAAGTCAGTGAACTGATGATGAAGCATGCCATATCCCAGTTGCCAGTTATGGATGGGGACAGAGTTGTCGGAACGATAACTGAGGAGGATATAATAAAGAACCTGAGCTCAACCATCTCAGATGAGAAGGTTGAGAAGGTTATGAGTCCACCGTTACCAAGCGTCCCTGAGGACGCGAACATAAGCATGATAAGACCCTTACTGGAGGCCTACCCAGGGGTGCTTGTGACCAGAAACGGAAAGGTTGTTGGTATAATAACCCGCTCAGACCTATTGAAGGTCGTCTCAAAACTACTATGATGA
>CAZCOP010000034.1:0-12020 GCA_964499825.1 uncultured Candidatus Bathyarchaeia archaeon | reverse complement strand
TGGTATAATAACCCGCTCAGACCTATTGAAGGTCGTCTCAAAACTACTATGATGAACTACTATGATGAGGATGAGGGTATATGAGCCTAGAAGCCTTCAAGGAGGATTCCCGTAAAGTCATCTCGGCGATGAGGGACTACCCATCTAGGGAGGTAACACTAGTACACCACGACGATGCGGATGGTCTATGCTCAGCGGCTATAATAAAGGCAGCCCTAGAACGTGAGGGTTATAGGATTAAATCACTCTGCCTTGAGAAGGCCTACCCGGAGGTTTTGGAGTCTCTCCATAAGGTTTCAGGCGGGATAATCATCTACGCCGATATAGGCTCAGCCCATGCGGACACCATCTCAAGACTTAACGAGGGTAGGAACCTAACGGTGATACTCGACCACCACAACCCGAAGCCCGCCGGGGACCAGATGGTCCACGACCTAAACTTGGAGAATTACGGCTTCAGGGGTGAAGAGGACTTCTCAGGTTCAACATGCTGCTACCTATTCTCGAAGCTCCTGAATGAGGAGAACGCAACGCTCTCATATCTAGCTTTGGTTGGGAGCCATGAGATACCGGTTGGGATAAAGGGCCTAAACAAACTGGTCCTAGAGGAAGCCTTGAATGATGGGGTTGTGGAGGCTAAAAGGAATAAGCTTAGGATAAAGAGGTTTGGGATAGCCATCGACAGGATGTTCTCGATGCTCCAAGTTTTGGGTTCGGTTGGATACTACACTGGTGGACCGGAGGCTGGGATAAAAGCATGCTTGGAGGGGATATCCGATACAACTAAAAGAATGGTCCAGGTGCTGGAGGAGAGGAGGAAATCGATCAACCGAAGGGTTCTCGGAATGCTCTATAGACGACGCCTAAGAGAAACAGAACACATTCAATGGTTCGATGTCGGCGACATGTACAGGGGCATGGGTTCAAAGGTGATAGGCCAGTTCTGCTCATTCCTATCCTACCAGAGGAAGCTGATAAAGCAGAATAAGTACATAATAGGCGTGATGAACCTACAGAACGACATACCTGGTTGGGGGAGACTGAGCGGAACACTGGCTAAGGCCTCCATCAGGGCACCAAAAGCCCTCAGGCAGATGATAGATGAGGGTGAGGTTCCCAGTGCGGTTGACCTACTAACCGAGGCCTCGAAGGGTTTCGGCGTCGCTGATGGACATGAGTATGCGGCTAACGTGGTTATGCCGAGGAATATGAAGGTCGAACTCATAGAGAGAGCTGAGAAGGTAGTAAGCAACTTCAGAACCACCAGTCAACCTTAAATCCGCCAAATACCGAAACTCCTTTCTGAGGCGGTTACTTGAGAGGGGAGAGACTATACGGTAGAAGGGTCATCTTTAAGGGGAGAGGCCTAGTTGATGTTGAGGACTTCGTCTTAAGGGAGCCTAGTGAAGGTGAGGTCTTAATAAGGACCGTCAGCACGTTAATCAGCCCCGGAACCGAGACCGCTTTCCTAATGGCTCTCCCGAATACGAGCCAGATATTCCCTCAGTATCCGGGTTACTCGAACGCCGGAATTGTGGAGAGCGTTGGGGATGGTGTGAAGACCATTAAGGTTGGAGATAGGGTTGCATCCCCTAAACCACACGCAAGCCATGTGATGGCCAAGGAGGATGAGTCCTTCATCATACCGAACGGCATCTCCTATGATGAGGCCTCCTTCTTCATGTTGGGCGCCATAGCGTTACAGGGTGTCCGCAAGGCTATGATAGAGTTGGGTGAGTCCGTGGTTGTGGTTGGTCAGGGTTTGGTAGGTATACTCGCCCTCCAACTGGCTAGGTTGAGCGGCGGCATCCCCGTCATAGGGATAGACCTATACGACTACAGGTTGAACATAGCCTCTAAGCTCGGGGCGGATTACACAGTTAACCCTCTGAGGGAGAACCCTGAAGAGAGGGTTAAGGAGCTGACGGACGGGAAGGGTGCAAACGTTGTTATAGAGGCAACTGGAAGCCCTAAAGCGATCCCGACAGCCCTCAAGCTAGCGTGTACGCGTGGTAGAGTTATCCTTCTGGGGAGCACGAGGGGTGAGAACACCGTAAACTTCTATAGGGATGTACACAAAAGGGGCCTCCACATAATCGGGGCGCATAACAGCATAAGGCCGCGTTATGAGTCCTCCTATGGTTTCTGGACTGCAAGGGATGATAGTAAGCTCGTGTTGAGACTCATCGAGAAGGGTCTCCTCAGGGTTAAGGAGCTCATAACTACAAAGGTGAGCTATAAGGAGGCTGGGGAGGCCTATCGTAAGCTCATGGAGTCTAAGGGGGAGATCATTGGGGTAATCCTAGACTGGAGAGAACTCTAGACTCTCCAAACCTAACGAACCATAACCACCTTAACCCTCGGCGGCTCAATGTAGTGCTGATACTTCTTTTCTACCTCCGCTCTTGCAGCATCCCCCTCATGGATTAACACCCTATACATAAAGCTTACAACCTCTCCATGTTTTATCTCCATATCGCCCCTCAATCTTGGGTTTCCCTCGAAGATCGAGACTCCGAGGCAATTTGCTGTAAACAATCCGTAAGCCCTTACATGCCAATATGTTGGGTGTCTGGGGTTTTGTGGATGGTCCATTATGGTTATCCCTAACCACCTTGAGTCCGCGATTCCGGAGTAGTCGCACCACCTTGCGCGTTTACCCCAGCATTCCCCTCGCCAACCCCGCCTTCCGAGTTCTCTATCCTACCGCCCGATAAACCCCTCATAGATGGTGTGACCCTAAGGGAGATTAGGCCCCCCTCCTTTGTGTCGCCTAAGGTTACATCCCCATAGGAGGCTCTAAAGCTAACGTTGAAGTCGATTATTCTGTCCCCCCTAATCGTCCTCCATATCCGTATATCCCTCAACTCATCCATCAGCGGGTTGCCACCATGGTCGGTCCATACATTCAGGGCTACGACGCGAGCGTAGACGTCGCCAGACTCCAACCTCTCGAAGTTCTTGTGCCTTATGTATCCATGGTTTCTCAATTCGGTCCAGCAATCGACTCCGTTTACATCTCCATGTGCAACCCAGAAGGAGCGGTGGTGAACGTGGTCCTTGGGTCCGTCCTCGGTTAAGCATACCCCGCATGGAGCGTTCAATGGGTATATGTATGGCCTAACCCTATCATAACTGTACAGATACCTCATTACGAGTTCCTCCCCTTCGTAGATCTCTAGAATATCCCTCTTCACCTCAGTTATTGACATGTGCGGCTTCTCTCCTCTCGCTTCAGTGATCCTCAATTTATACTCCCTCGATATCTCCGCCTTCAAGTCCTCATCTATCCATGAGGCTGTGATCTTTCCATTTAGGATACCGAGCTGGCATGGGATCTCCTCGCCATCCTCGCTCTCTAAGTAGGCCCAGCCTCCATTTTTGAGGGTTCCCGGTAGAGTTGCGGTTATAGGGCAAGCTTCAACGTTACGGGTTGGATATACTCTGATCATTAACTCTCTCATGCGGATCAGTCTCCCCTAGCTTCAGAAGAGGGGCTTTAAGTTTTTAGGCTTTCTCTCGATGGCGTGGTAGAGAACATGCCGTAGATGCGTGAAGGTTAAAATTCATCAGTATGGATACTCTCCATCAAATAGGTGATTAGAGTGAGGAAGAGCATAACCTACTTCGAGAGGGCTGGTCCAGAGAATACTGATGAGACCATAAGGCTTTCAAAGGAGAGGGCTGAGGAGCTTGGGATAAGGGATATAGTAGTCGCTTCAACCCATGGTGGGACAGCCTTAAAGGTAGCTGAGATCTTCAATGATCCAAGGTATAATATAGTTGCGGTCACCATCTCTGGAAGCTTTAAGGATAAGGGTTGGACCATGACCCCGGAGGAGAGGGCCAAGCTTCAATCTGGGGGATAAAGGTCTTCACCGGGATCCATGCACTAGGAGATAATGTAGACTCAGCCTTCACGGAGAGGTTTGGCGGCATATCAATAAGTGAGGTTGTCCGTCGAACACTCTACACATTCTGCCAGGGGATGAAGGTCTGCGTAGAGATAGTTCTAATGGCGGCTGATGCCGGGTTGATACCGACCGATAGGGAGGTCATAGCCATAGCTGGAACGGGTGAAGGAGCTGACACAGCTATAGTGGTGAAGCCATCATACCCCAGAAAGTTCCTAGACTTCAAGATAAAGGAGATAATAGCGAAGCCAAGGGAGGGATAGCTGCTACTCCACGAGTAGTAACCCGGAGTATGCGGGCTTCTCCGAGTAATTCCTCAACACCTCAAGTTTGAAGCCTGCCCTTCGGAACCCCGAAGGATGCGAGGAACATGGTTAAGAGGATAATAGAGACCTTTAAGGGTCTTAATGGCGGTCTAATACTCTACGGGGAGATAGGGCCGGGTGTACCTAAAGAACGCAGAAAGTATGCTCAGAGCCCTACATGATTATGGCCACATCGTATAGGGTTGGCTGAATTGATCTGCCTTCATGAACCTAAAAGAAGTGGGATTTATATGAGACGAAAAATGGGGTGTGAACTCGAACTCCGCAACTTCAGAGAGAAACCACAACCAAAAAATTATTAAATAATAAAACTATATATCAGCGAGAGGAACTCGATTAGAAAAGTTAAGAAGGCTTGTGTTATGGAGAGAGTTATGGCTGTTGAGGTGAGGGATGTCCACAAGGTATACCACCTGAGAGGCGAGGATGTCCACGCCCTACGTGGGATAAACCTCTCAGTGCCACACGGCGAGTATCTCTCCGTTATGGGTCCATCAGGTTCCGGTAAGACCACATTATTTAATATGATAGGTGGAATAGACACGCCAACGAAGGGGAACGTCCTCATCGATGGTGTAGACCTATCCGACATGAAACCAAACCAGATAGCGTGGCTGAGGTGTAGAAAGGTCGGATACATCTTCCAGACCTTCAACTTGATCCCAATCCTTACAGCCAAAGAGAACGTAGCCCTACCCATGATCTTCCTCGGCGTACCTCGAGAGGAGAGAGAGAAGAAGGCGGTCGAGCTTCTGAAGCTGGTCGGTCTAGGAGACCGGATTGACCACAGACCGAACGAGCTCAGCGGAGGCCAGCAGCAGCGTGTAGCCATAGCTAGAGCTTTGGCTAATGATCCTTCCCTCATCCTGGCGGATGAGCCGACTGGAAACCTAGACCTGAATACGGGTTTCGCCATCGTCCAACTTCTATACCGCCTTAAGGTTGAGAGGGGTACAACGATCATCTGCGCCACCCACGACCTAAAGATGATCGACATAAGCGACAGGGTTGTATTCCTCAGAGACGGTGCAATAGAGAACATCGAGAGGAGGCGTGGGCTGGTCCTAACAGCCGAGGAGTTGGAGTCCTAAGTCCAAATAAAGGTGATGAATATATGGCAAAAGAGTTGAATAAGATTCAATGTCCATGTGGTAGGATCATTGAGGATCCAGAGGAGTATAAGGTTCTCTACCTAAAGCACGAGATGAGGGAGATCGACATACTATGCCCAAACGACGCCTGCTATCTAAGGGAGCTTGGCTACGTCAAGTTTGATATAGAGAATGGAAAGGCGAAATTCAAGGAGGCATCCTTCTACCCGCCCTTCGTAACGTGGAACGCGGGTAGACTGGGCTTCGAGAACGCCGAGAAGCTCCTCAAGTCCCACCTCAAGCACATCGTGGAGAGGATCGACTGGGAGAGGATAGGCAGACAAACTAAGGCCGAACGGACATAAAAGGCTAGACTCCGGTAACCGCCATCAGCTCGCATCCCACATCTAGCTTTATCAATTTAAGAGTTTATTTCATCACTCTTCATTTTCCTCCTTCTTTTGCGTTATAGAGTACTAAAAGGATCATCGTCCTATCCGGGAGGTTGGCGGTCACCACGGCTACATCCTTCAGTTCCACCTTACTCCTCTCAGACCATTCATTAAAATCCTTCTCAAGTCTATCCGCAACTCTGGGCATAAGCCCGTATGGACCGAAGACCTTCAACTTGAGACCCAAATCTAGCCTCACCTCCTCATAAATTAGGATGGAACATTCCCTTTTAGAATTTACGAGGAGATGGAAATTTCAGATCGTGATCTGTATCTTCATCGGGTTTCCTATCTTCTTTATCTGGGTCTCGAAGCCCTCCACTATCCTATCGAGTGGAAACCTATGAGTGATCAGCGACTTTACATCAACCCTCCCAGATGAGACGCACCTTATCGCATCCTGAAATACGTTCGCGTACCTGAAGACTCCAAGTATATCGATCTCCTTTATAACCGTGAGCAGTAAAGGTACCTCAAAGCTGACGGATGGATACATACCGACGAGCACTATCCTACCGCCAGGTCTAACAGCTTCGAAGGCCTGCTGAACAGCTTGTATGGCTCCGGACGCATCTATGACCACATCCACACCTTCCTCATCGGTTAGATTCAGGATCCTCTCAACTACGTCCTCCCTATCCGAGTTTATGGTGACGTTGGCCCCAAGCCTCTCAGCGTACTCTAGGCGGTAGTCGACCACATCGGTTACGTAGGCCTCCAAGACCCCGCGTGCCTTAACTGCTTGAAGGACCATCTGTCCTATCGGCCCAGCTCCAAGTATGGCCACCCTATCGTGGACCGTTACTGAACCCCTCTTCGCAGCCATCATCCCAACAGCCAGTGGTTCTATCATTGCACCCTCCTCATATGATATGTTGTCCGGTATTGGGTAGACATTCTCAGCTGGTGCAGATACGTACTCCGCGAAGGCTCCATTGTCTGGTGGGGTTCCGTAGAACCGGACTTTCCTGCAGAGGTTGTATCGTCCCTCCCTGCAGTAGCGGCACCTTCCGCATACGAAGCCGGGCTCTATGGTGACCCTCTGGCCGACCTTTAGATTTTCCACCTCCTCCCCAACCTCAACTATATCGCCGGAGCATTCATGGCCTAATATTATCGGCTCCCTGACTATGAATGATCCTATCCTCCCATGTAGGTAGTAGTGTACGTCAGACCCGCATATGCCGACGCTTCTAATCCTAACCAGAACCTCTCCGGGACCTATCTCCGGAATATCCACCTCCTCGATCCGCATATCCAGAGCCTTATGGAGAACAGCCGCCTTCATTTTACCCTTCATTCTGATGAGCCTCCATGAATATAGTTTATCTTATGTTGATATGAGTTTTACCGCCATGAGAAGTTCTGGTTCCTTATGAAAACATATTTATATCCTTTCATTCCTCCTTTAAGGTTGTGATTTATCAGTAACGTTGGATGATACTATGAGGGCCCGCCTCTTCGGGATGAAACTACCGGTCGCGATATTTGTCCTTATACTTGCAGCATTACTGGGAGTTAGCTGTATACTGGTCGAGTACATAAGCATGAAATACTCCCAGGGGAATTACTTCCGCCTCGAGACCAGATTCGTCGATCTGGAGTTCCCGAGGAATTGGATAGCTACTGCAGGGAAAAGGGAGAACAGTAGTGGAGTCATAATCTCGGCGGCCTGCATGTCATCAGATCAGGATGTAGGCGTTTTCTTCGCTGTTTATGACGAGAACATAACGAGGATCTACCTAGAGAGGGTGCGCAGCTGGGCGAACTTGAGGGGTTACAAGGTGAATGACACCTCAGCAGTTATACTCTTCGAAGCCGAGAGACTATTCAACTATTATAAGAATAGGACTGGGGTTAACGATGGAAACGTAACCCTCCTACTCCTCGATAATGGAACAATTAAGATCTCAAACTATGAGGCGGATTACCTGACGATCGTGATCATGGGGCTAAGGATCGAGAGGGGTGGTAGAAGTGAGATCTGTAACGGAACATGGAGGTTCATATCTTGGATATACGATGAAAAGCTCTCCCTCGTGGCTCTCTATGGGATGGGCAACCGTTGGAGCCAGCCCCAGATCTGGGAGATATTCAACTATGTGTTGAACTCAACGAGGTATAAGTGATGAGCGTATATGAGGAGGAAGATGTTTCAGAACGTGGTGGATATCCGAGGGTCTACCAGATAACTCACACACTGATCGGCGGTGGGATAATAGCTGGCATCCTCTTCGTGATGCTCTGCATATTCAACTTCCAATGGATAGCTCTTGTAACGTTGCTTAATGGCTTAAACTGCCTCGGTCTGATATTATACCCAGAGATCGCCGCGGTTTCGGTCATCCTTTCCTTCGCCGTAATATACATGCCAAGTGGTTTCTGCGGCGGATTATACACTGGATACAGGATAAAGGAGAACCTGAGGATAATCTTGTTGATACCGGCCCTACTGGGCTTTCTATTCATAATTCTGATATTATTCTGGCTCTTCCCTAAATACCGGCTTCTCATAAACCCGATAAGGGACATATTGATCCCGCTAATCGGCATAATAACCGGGAGCTACCTAGGCGGATACTCAATGAACTGGGGGGTTGAGGCCGAGGAAGCTGAAGGGGTTAAGGAGGAGACAACCATCCAGATGCCGAAGTTTAAGGAGGCAGAAGCCGGAGTAGAGGAGGCTGAGAGGCTGGAGAGGCTGAGAGGTATAGGCCCTACGAGGGCTGAGAGGCTTAAGGATGCAGGTATAAAGACAATCTCAGACTTGGCGGAGGCTGAGGTGGAGGACTTACACGAGGAGACCGGCATACCGAGGGCTGTCCTCTTAAGGGCAATCGAGGAAGCTAGGAAGTTAAAGGAGTCGAAGGGAGAAGAATAACCGACAGAAGGAGATTAAAGGGTTATAGAACTATCACTATGGATATGTCATTCACGTTCGTTCCAGTCGGCCCTGTGATCACTAGATCGCCGAGCTTCGAGAAGAAGTTGTAGGAGTCATTATTCCTTAAGTATTCCTCAGCGTTTAGGTTCAATCTCCGTGAGCGAGCTATGGTGTATCCATCAGCCAACGCGCCAGCCGCATCGGTGGGTCCATCAACCCCATCAGTGCTGACGGATGCTATCAAGACGTCCCCTAACCCATCTATCTTCAAGGCTGCGCCTAGAGCCACCTCCTGGTTCCTACCACCCTTCCCAGTTCCAGTTACAGTCACCGTTGTCTCCCCGCCCACAACTAAGCCAGCCGGTTTCTGAACCGGGCTTCCAGAGGCCCTGACCTCCCTGGCTAGCGCGGCGAGCATTATCCCCACATCCCTGGCTTCCCCCTCCATGAAGGATGTTAGGAACACGGTGTTTAACCCAGCTCTCTTTAGTTCCTTTAGGGCTGCCCAGCTCGCCATTCGGTTGTTCCCCACCACTATGTTATGAACTCTCTCGAAGATTGGATCTCCGGGTTTAGGTGTTTCCTCTATCGAACCCCTCAAACCGTCCTGTAGGATCCTCTTGATGGACTCGGGGGTTTCATCCCAGATATCGTACTTCTTCAGTACGTACGTTGCGTCCTTGAAGGTTGTTGGATCGGCGACGGTCGGTCCGGAAGCTATAACCTCAAGGGGGTCTCCAACGACGTCGGATAGTATCAGGCTTATTAAGGTTGATGGGTAAACCTCCCTCGCTAGCGAGCCGCCTTTAAATCTTGATATATGTTTCCGGACGGTGTTAAACTCGTTTATGTTTGCTCCACACCTCAGTAGTAGGTCTGTCATCCTCCTCTTATCCTGAAGCGGTATCCCATCCCTGGGTAGGCACATCAGGCTTGAGCCTCCACCTGAGATTAGGCATATGACGAGGTCATCCTCCCCAGTCTGGCTTACTAAGTCAATGATCTTCCTCGCTCCCTCGACGCTATCCTCGTCTGGGATCGGGTGTCCAGCCTCGTGGAGTTCTATCCTCTCCATTCTGTATTGATCCCTTGTTCCATGCGGGATCACAACTATTCCGGTCTCTATCCGGTCTCCAAGTATCCCCTCTATAGCCTCAGCCATAGAACCACTCGCCTTCCCCCCGCCAATAACCATCACCCTCCTAAACCTCGATAGGTTGAAGCTTCTCCCATCTACCCTTAGTATGTCACCGGAGAGGGAGACCCTTGATTCGATGACCCTCTTCGGGTTTACAGCCTCTATGGCCGACTCAATCGCTTTTAGGGCGAGCTCCCTAGCCTCACGATTTAAGGTTGATGACGAATTTCCAAGCAGCTCTGACCTATTCTTTATTAAGGTCATACCCTTCACGCACTCTCCAAAAGCCTTTCAGAATTATTTTAAGTTTGGATCCTTAATATTTGTGGTGGATGGTAGAGAACTGGAGATGAAGGCGGATTATATTAAGCTCTCACCAAACGTTAGGGAGGCCATCCTATACGAGAAACTCCGCGGAGATAGGGTTAGGTGTGGACTCTGTGAGAGGCGTTGCGTGATTCCACCTGGTGGCAGAGGATTCTGCAAGACTAGGATGAATATAGATGGAAGGCTCTACACCCTCGTCTATGGCGACTTAAGCGCGGTTGAGAGTAGACCGATCGAGATTAAACCCTTCTTCCACTACTGGCCCGGCTCCACAGCCCTAACCTTCTCAACCTGGTCGTGTAACCTAGACTGCATATGGTGTCAGAACTGGAACCTTTCTAAGAGTCCACCCAATCCATTAAGGTCCAGACATTACTCACCCGAGGAGGTTGTTGCTGAGGCTATGGAACGTGGTGATGAAGGTTTATGCTCAAGCTTCCAGGAGCCGACCCTACTCACGGATTGGAACCTACCCCTCTTCAAGATGGGTAGCGGTAAGGGATTGTACTGCTGTTATGTATCAAATGGCTACATGACGCTTGAAGCCTTGAGGCTCCTCAGGGATGCTGGTATGGATGGGTTGAAGATAGACGTCAAGGGGGATGCTGAGACGTACCTGAAGTATTGTGGCGGCGTCGATGTTGAGAAGGTTTGGAGGAATGTTAGGGAAGCCAAGAGGATGGGCTTCCACGTGGAGGTTGTAAACCTCGTAGTTACAGGCGTGAACGACGATGAGGAGTGTCTGAGGTGGATTGTTGAACGCCACCTCAAGGAGGCTGGACCTGAGACTCCTCTCCACTTCACCCGGTACTATCCAGCCTATAAGTTCAGTAACCCGCCCACGAGCGTCGAGACCTTGGAGCGGGCTTACGAGCTGGCTAAAAGCTCTGGGGTTCTATATCCATACATCGGGAACGTTATGGGGCATAAGTACGAGAATACTTACTGTCCGAATTGCGGTGAGGCTTTGATAAAGAGGCTTGGCTATCGTATAGTCCGATACCGCATAACCAAGGATAACGAATGCCCAAAATGTCATTACAAGATAAACATTAGAGGTAGAAGAGTTAAGAAGTGGCGCATAATCTTCTGAAGAGGGCGTTCCATAAGTTTACTCAACCCTCATCATACGCTCCTCACGGTAATCCGTTACAACCCTCATGTATCCCCTAAGAGCTTCATCAAGCTCTGGATCTCCGGTGTCAACCCTTAAACTCCTCAACCCACTCAGCTTCTGCTTCGTCGCTATAACTATGATATTGTCTATGCCGACCTCCCTGATGACGGCTGGGCTTATCTGCTGGTTACCCCTACCGAATATGAAACCCTGCCCCCCTATCGGGGTTACTATTATCTTGGCCCTTCTGTCGCGTATCCTCTCCAGGATCTCCCGCTCACCGACATCCCTTGCTATGATCTTCTTGTTACAGAATAGGTCCACCCCTAGGAGGGTCTTCTTCTCGTCGAGGAGGTCCCCTATCGTCCTCGTTGTGGTTCCAGGCCCAACTATGTAGATAACATCAGGCTCCATCTCCTCGATTATGTAGATCGCTATAGCAGCCTGGTTTCGGAGTTCATCTTCGGTCGCTGGGCTGGCTATCTTAACCCCCTGGATCAGGGTTGGCTCGTAGGGTACTAACATGTAACCGTACAACCTAGCTGAGAGGCGTCCCATTCTGAAGGCTTCCTCATCTACATCCATAACCTCAGCCTCTCTAAGTGGAAGATCGCCTTCGAGGTAATTTATCACTATGTTGGCGGCTGATTGTGGGTTGACAGCGAAGACGGCGCTATGCATCTTCACCCCAGTCGGCACGCCTAAGACTGGAACCTTCAAGTCTACTACGTCTAATATATCCCGGGCGGTTCCGTCTCCACCGCAGAAGAC
>CAZCOP010000033.1:4818-14590 GCA_964499825.1 uncultured Candidatus Bathyarchaeia archaeon | reverse complement strand
GTGCTAAATGTAAAAATATCACGATTTAAAAAGTCTCCTTAATGAACAACCTCTATAGAGCGTCAGCGGCGAGATAGATTAATGAAAAATTCTATAATGTAAACCGAACGGGAATTCACCCGGTTTCTCTCCATGAAGGAACAGACTAAACTAAGTTTTTAGGGTGGATACAATTTTAATACTCCATGGTGGATATTAATTATCGTTATGAGGAAGTTGATATTAGGGGTTGACCCCGGAACGACTTGTGGCTTAGCCGCCCTAACCCTGGATGGAAAGCCGATCTTCATCGCTAGCAGAAGGAACTGGAGCTTTCCAGATATGATACAGACCATTCTCAATCTGGGTGAGCCTGTTCTGATGTCGACCGATGTCTCACCAGCCCCGGAACTCTTGAGGAAGTTGTCAAAGAAGTTCAACGCCGTCCTATTCACACCTAGCATTCCTATGAGCGTCAGTGAGAAGCAACATCTAGCCAGAAAATACGCGGAACAGTACAGCCTTGAATTAGGTAGTGCCCACGAGATCGATGCATTGGCAGCCGCCGTTAAGGCCTACCAACACTACAAGGGGAAATTTGACCAAGTCGAGGCGAAGATGAAGGGCGCTGGGGTGAACATCCCAGCGGATTACGTGAAGGCCTTGGTGTTGAAAGGCTACACGATAAAGAGAGCCATACAGCACCTATTGAGACCTGAGGGGATCGAACCGCCGCTGGTGAAGAGGATACCTAGAGAACCTCACCCAAGGAGTCTGATTGATGAATTGAGGGAGAAGTTGAGGAGGGAGAGGGAGAGGACTAGATGCCTTAGAGAACTCAATAAGGAGATGGAGAGGGAGATAGAATCCCTCCAGAATAAGGTGATGAGCCTTCAGAGGAGGATCGAGGAGTTAAGGGATGAAGAAGTAAAGAAGATTCGAAGGGAACGTGCGTACCAAAGGCTCCAGGATGAGGTTCAAAACCTTAGGGACAGACTGAAGAAGGTCACAGCTGAACTTGAAGCCTACAAGGATAGATTTAACGCCTTGAAGAGGCTGAGGGAGCTGGAGTCTAGAGGTGAGATGATCCCGCTCAAACCGGTGGAGAAGTTTACGAGAAGCGGACTGGAGAAGTCCTTCAAGCTTTATCATGTGAGGATGGGAGATCGCGTTCTACTCCTGGATGGGAGCGGGGGAGGATCATCAACGGCGGAGATGCTGGCCAAGAGAGGCGTGAAGGTTGTACTGACCCGAACACCTATGGCACATCAAGCCGTCGAGGTATTCTTGAAGTATGGTATACCCACCATCAAGGTTGAGGATGGAGATATAGAGTGGATTGAGGGTCTTCCATACATCAAGTCTAAAATCCTCAGGAGGTTGCTGGAGGAGTTAAGAGAGGAGGAAGAAAGGAGGGCGATTAGGGAGATAAACCTAATCGTTGAGGAGCATAGAAGAGGGTTGAGGTATAGAACTAAGAATTGATGCTTTTCAGCCTCCGAGAAGCTCCCTATTCTTCTTGTACGTTGCGTCCAGTATAATATATAGAATGTTATTCCCCCTGACTAGGATCTGTCCATAGTTCGCGATCAACTGTCCATTATAATGCTCGGAAGCCTTGTCAAGGATTATGTTCATGTAATTATCGCAGTGTATCATCGTTCCCCTATATTCAACCCCATTCTTCAGCGTTATCTCAATGTAGGCGTTCAGCTGCCTCGCTAGTACGTTGAGAGGTTTCTTACTCGGCTCCATGCTGACTACCGCCAGTATAACTGATCTGCTCTGCGTTTGTATTCATTTTTAACTTAAAGCTATAAAAGTTTTATTTAAAGATTGTTGGGGCCCTGTCGGTGTCACATCCACCGTTGAGATAATTTATAAGATAAAGGTTGGTTATTTTATGGATAGTGGAGGTTATGGTCCTCTCGAGACCCGTCGTCTCCTTCTCGATAACAACCGAGGTTACACCAGCGTACTATAATGAGCTACTTCTCTTCATATATCAGAACTATATAATTCCATTGGCGAGTAGCTTCTCGAATGTGAGAAGATGGGTAACCGACCGTGGGGAAGTCCTCGCCTTCACCTTCATAGATACAAAGGGGAGGTGGTATGTAGACATCGAGGTTGAGACGGGAAATCCGATCGAGATCAGGATGACCCCGAGCGGCCCAAACGTGCCGAAATCGATCCTATACAGGATCAGGGAAGACTTGATAATCGCCATCCAGCTCTTCGAGGAGGAGGTTAGGAGGAGAACCATATACTTCGCATGGGTTAAGGGTGGAAGCGTAATCCCAGCTAAAGCCCTCCACAAGAGGAAGAGGATACTCAGCCAGATCTTCTTCGGCAACATGTTCCTCCTCCTCATGCTATTCCTAGTTCTCAGCTACATGGTATTCCTAGTCTTCCAGCTCTACACCCCAATCGTACTCGTCTCATCCCAGCTCATCATAATCCTACTGGCGGACAAGGTGATGGCCAGGATAGGAGACTGGTCCATAACCCCGGAGAACCCGGAGGTTTACATACTACAATACCACGTGCCACGCGAGAGGTTTGTGGTGTTCCAGAGAACCTACACACGGGATATGCTCCTCCAGATGAAGAGGGATATCTATGATAGAACCCTAGCTGTGGGTAGACCGATAAGTTGTGATGTTGCCCGCGAGGTCTTCGAGAGTTATGGGATACACTGCGAACCCGAAGAGCTTTCAGTAAAGAGCATAAACCTTTATGAACTCGTTAAGGAAGCCGCCGGGAGGTTCAACCTGCCAGTTCCGAAAATAGCCCTCTCAAACGTAATCATACCGAACGCAGCTGCCACCGGTCCATCGCCGAGGAGAGGGTTAATAATAATTACGACAGGTCTCCTAATTCAGCTTGAGGAGGAGGAGATATTCAGCGTAATCTGCCACGAGTTCAGCCACTTAAAGGGTAGAGACCCCCTAGCCCTATTCACACTGGTCTCGACTGAGTATCTGCTTAGGGTCTACGTCCTCTGGCCCTTCATCTTCTACTTTGGGTTAATGTACTTAATCTCGGTCATGGCCTTTCTATACTTCATAGCTAAATTCTTCGAGGCTAGAGCCGACCTAGAAGCGGCTATGAAGGTTGGGAGAACCGATATCCTAGCCACAGCTTTGAGGAAGATAGGCTTTCGTAAGCTACAGTTTGAGAGGGTCCAATCAAACCTCATCAGCAACTGGTTAGGTATGGACCCCCACCCACCGGTCTCCTTCAGAATCGCCAGGCTTGAGAGCATCAGCAACCTCTCAGAAGTCAGGCACCCCTTCCTGAGGTCTATAGTGGATTGTGTACACGGCCTATTGGCGGCTCTAAGGGTCTAGGTTGAATCATCATCCCTATAGAATCTTGCTTAAGACATCCTCAGGTTTAAAGATCTCCTGCGACCTCACCGAGGCCTCCTCAACGTAAAGTTGTACAGCGTACCTTAAGGCGCCCTCGCTCATCGGTATGTAGTCTCTATCCTCACGGAAGTATTCCATCAGTGAAGCCGCCGATGCAAACCTGACAGCCCTATCCTCAAGTCTGGCGGAGAACCTGACAACCTTCTCGGGTATCTCATCGAGTATCGCCCTCCTCGCCTTGCTTATCATATCGTAGGTTAGGGGTGTTATCATCACGGGTTTCTTTGGGAACCTATCCCTGACGAGTGGATGTCCAGTCTCGATCGCGTAAACTAGGGTTAGGTGGTCCCGGATCATCTGGGCTCCCCTCCCTATGCTTATCTCACCCATGGCCATCCTCATCTGGCTCTTAGCTATCTCCAGGAACCTCTCCTTTGTCAACCTGTGGAGGCGGCAGAGCATCCTATCCTCTATAGCGCTGAAGTTTGGATCTTGAACCGTAACTGCATAACCCCTTCTATAGACGGATACATTATAATTTACGGAGAAGAAGGATGTGAAGCGGTATGGACCTATAACCTCCCTATGAGTCTCATACTTTATGACCCCCTGCTCCATGGCTATCTTCAGAGGTTCAACCATACCCTTATACCGGAAGAAGTCGTTAAACTCCGGAACTATGAAGTTGAAAGTCCTTCCAGCGTAGGCTTGACCTATCCTTATGAAACGGGCAGGAGTCATCCCACCGCAGTATCGGTTCCTGCCTGGAAGCCCGTGGGGAGGAACATTAGCGCCGGGATTGCCGAGTATCATATCCCTCGTTGAGAAACTCTTTCCAGTCCCGGGTTCACCGAACAAAGCCAGAGACCACCCGGTCTTCCTCCCAGTCCTCCCATGCGGATGGACTATATCAACATTTGCCAAACCGTACTGTTGCGTTATGCTCAGTAAGCTGTCAAAGTATAATATGGGTCCAAAAAGCTCCTTCAAGTAGTTGGCTAGGGATATTATGCTGAAACTCCTACCGAACTCTATAACCATCTCCAAGCGGTGTTTAAGTAGGTCGTTCAGATACTCATCGAACTCCCTATCCATCCCCTCAATCCTTCTACGCTCCTCCTCAAGGTAATCAACCTCACTTGGTTTAGTTACCGCCATGGCGGTTACTACCGCGGGTCCCTTCAAGGATATGGGCTTCGGCTTCATTCCCAACTCAAGCTGGATGAGTGGTATGACCTCCTCTGGGATGGCCCATTCCTTATAATCTCCATCTCTGTAAGATTCAACTACAACCCCTAACTGCACCAGCTCCTCGAGGATCCTCCCAAGTTCAACCTCGCCCTTGACGCTCCGTTTAAGGTCTTCCAGGTTCACACCCATCCTAGCCTTCGCCATAACCCCGAGTACGGACTTGACCCCCCTGCCATATCTAGTCTTAATCCATTCGATCCTTTCTTGTAAATCCTCCCATGAACCCTTGAGGGTTAACTCTCCGCCCTCTAGGGTGTAGTATCTACCCTTAAACGTAGCCCAGCTCCTGGGTTTATGCTCCCTGAATATTTCCTTGAGTGTTTCGTCGTCTATCCTCGACGCTATCTGGCGCGAAGCCTCCTCCTCATCGATCTCCCATCCTGAGAGAAACTCGTCGAAGTATGGTACCCCAAGGCTTCTCCCTATCTCATAGAGGTCAACCCTCGGGAACGCCCTCTTCAGGAGTTCAGCCCTCTCCACAATGCGATCGTCCGTTATCATCCCGGCTCCTTCAAATAACCATCGTTAAGGTGGAGGTTCTTAATCTTCTAATGATTACTCTGTGAGGTATGCTTTAAACTTAACGGAGGCCCGGGGATGAGTTACGCATACCTCTCTATGATCGTGTTGATCTCCCTATCGTCTATCCAACCCTCATCCCTCAACATCTCTAAGCCCCTAATAATGTCCTGCCTGAATGTGTCAGATTCTAGGAGGTTATGCTCCATCCCGCATCTACGGGATGCTTCTCTCAAAGGTTGGTTGCTCTCTAGAGCCTTACCAAATCTTTCAAAGAGTTCTTTATCCAGAACCTCGGAGACTGGGTGGATGAGCTTTGTAATCCTAGACTCCAAGGTGAAGGATAGGAGGGCTCTGCTGATCCTCTTAGCGAAACCCCTAACCCCCTCAACCATCATGGGAGGGTAGGCCTTGTATCTCTCACCCTTCTGGCTTTTATATTGAACCAGATAGAAAGGTAACCTAATACCGACCGGTTCCCTTATCCTCCACGGCATAATCTTGGCATTTACGACCTCTATATCTCGGTTCACCCTCTCCATAAGCCCCCTTATCTGCAAGTTTATCTTCTTCACCGACTCCTCCAGCTTCCTGATCTCCTCCAGCTTCTCATTTACCAGTCTCCTCATAGATGCTTCGGCCCTCCTTAGCTTCAGAGCTTCCTGCTCTATTGCCCCTTGATATCTCCTCTCTACGGCTTGTATTCTCCTCTCAGCTTCCAAGCGGGTCTTCCTGATTGTTCTTCTGACATCTTCGAGCCCTTTCCTCAGGGAGGATATCCTACTCTTATACTCAGTTATCTTGGCGTTTAGGTAGCTCTCCCTCTTCGTCCCTCTCCTCTTCAGGCTTCTCTTACTTCTCATATACCTACCTAGGGACTCCTCAGCATTCCGGATCCCCCTCTCAAGCCTCTCCTCCTCCCTCAAGAGGCTCCTCAGCCTCCTCTCACTCTCGCTCTTTATCTTCCCGGTCTCGTTCTCCCTCTCTTTGGTTAACTCCTTCACTCTTCTCTCAACTTGGACCTTCAGCTGGTCGATCCTGAGCTTATACGAATCCTCTATCTGGCTTATCTCCCTCCTCAACTTCCCCTTATGGTGCTCTTTCTCCTCTTCTAGGACTTTCGCTGCATATCTTAACGCTGCAATGTTCGATTCGGCTCTTCTCCACACATCCGTGAGGGTCTTAACCTTCTTTATGGCTTCGTTGACATCTATCATGGGGGGGATTGGGATGACTTCTACCTCCTTCTCTCCGGTTCTTGACCAACGCCTCATAACGTCGATTCCATGCTTTATGATCGAAGCCACCTCGCTCAGAACCCTCTCACCTATTATGGCTTCCAGTTTAACTTCAAGACTCGGAGTGAACTCACTGAAGGTCTGTTTGTGCCGCTCCAAGGCCTTAAAGTAACCGCTTAGACTGGTTCTATTACCTTTAAGGTCCTCCGTGAAGACTCTAACATCCGGGATCCTCGTGTAAACTGCCTTAGATGACGCCAGGTTCAAGCCGTCAACGATTACGCATCTGCTATCCCAAGGGATAGCCCATAATGGGTAGCCCAACTTCGAGATGAAACCGATATCCTCGGGTTTGCCCATGAAGATCGTGGGCTTCCTCCTCCTTGAGTCAGCCAAGAGTAGAAGGGCTGCCTCCTCCATCTCTCCCGTAAAAGGCCTCTCTCTCCCCGGATCCTCAAATATGTATGGTAGGTTCAGAAACCTCGCCATATAACCCCCCATCAATACTTGATAGGACCTTCTAGCCTATAAAATGAACGTAGACGTCTCGGGTGTTTGAAAAATAAGAATGTTGGGCATCGTTAGAAGAGGTGTGAAAAGTATCTATCGACGGCCTCGGCGTCAAGCTTCTCGTAGGCCTCTATGCTCCCGATATCATACCAGTAGGCATCCGTTATGTATCCGTAAGCTCCACCAGCCCTAGCCAGGTAGGGGACGACGTCGCCCATTATGTCCAGCTCATTCCTGCCCTCCATCAGTCCCTCGAGATCCCGTAACGCCCTCCCCTCAAGGGCTAGTATGCCTATACTCACGGGTTTGTCCAGTTTGGGCTTCTCCTTGAACCTTACTATTCTCCCATCATCCTCCAATTGTGCCACGCCAACCCTTATTATGAAGCTCAGAGCCAACGCCACGGTGATGAGGGCATTCTTCTCCCTGTGATAACCTATCAAACCCCCAAGGTCTATATTGCTCAATATATCGCCATAATAGATGAGTAGGGTCTCGTCGGCTCCCACAGCCCCCTTCCTATACGCGTTTAACACTGAACCAGCCGTTCCTTTCATTCCAGGTTCATCGTAGACGTAGGTTATGTCGACGCCGAACCTGGAGCCGTCATCGAAGTAGTTGATGATCTGCTCAGCCTTATAATCCACTAGAAGCGTCAACTTGGTTATGCCATGATGCCTCAGAAGCCTAACGATATACTCGAGCACCGGCTTCTGCCTCCTACCGATGGGGACCATGGTCTTCTGGAAGTAGTAGGTGATCGGTCTAAGCCTCTTGCCAGGCCCACCGCAGAGGACCACGCCTCTAACCCCCTCCATCTAACTCCACCCCGAAACCCTACAAATATCATGTTACACCTATCATATTAATAATAAAAAGGAGAACGGATTCCCGGCGTTATCCTACGCTTAACGGCTCCGTTGACTACTTCTCTTCTCCACTCTCGGTTTCAGCTTCCTCTGAAGCCTCTTCCTTCTCTTCTTCCGCCCCCTCAGCCTCCTCGGCTTTCTCCTCTTCCTCCTTGAGCTCCTCCTCGATCTCCTCTATCGGCTTGGGCGGCGGGGTTGTAGCCATAGTCCACCCTATCCACGCCCCTATGAACATAACAGCTAAGAAGGCTATCAACACAACCACCGCGACGGCCCAGAACCTTATCCCCATATCACTCCAAGGGACACCTGGCAAGACATACCTGACAACTCCGGGATACACCAGAACAACCACGTAACCTACCGCTACAACAGCGCAGACAAGAAAGATTAACGCTCCAATAGCCTGATCCTTACTCACCAACCCTCATCACCATAACGAAGCCAAATTTACCCTCATCCTTAATAAATTTTGCCATAGTTTAATACGATACTGTTAAGATAAGGGGCGGATGGTCATCCGGTTGAATGCTTCAGCTGCTTTACATGGAGGGAGATGTGAAGGCTTCAGGGGAAAGGGGCTGAAAGACATGAAGATGGGACAGCCAAAACTTTCTTGACCAGTCAATTACAAACTCTTATCTTAACAGTATAGTTTAATACGTATATATTGAGAATCTTTAAACCCTTTAAGTGACTTCTGATTCAGCACGAACCCTAGCGGAAAGTGAGTCATAAAAGCTTGTTTCCATATTGACGGTTCCATCTAGGTCTCTCCACCTCACCGGAATCATAAACCCATAACATATTTAAGACTGATTCAGAACACCAGAATCAATGGAACCTCAAAAATTCATCTTCCCACTAAAATAGGAGTTTTCTTGTGGAAACCTTAAATGTTAAAGTAGCCTTGAGAAGTCGTTGTATACCTCTTCTCTGTGACCGATGAACAGAACTATAACCTTCCTTTCCTCACTATTGATTGTGTATATGGCTCGGTAATCCCCTATTCTAAGCCTGTAGAAAGGTGAGTGACGGAGCTTTACGCCTCTCCTTTCCGGGGACTCCTCAAGCTCCCTTAACATTCTCTTAATTCTTTCCCTCAGCTTTGCATCGGTCTTCCTGAGAAAATCAGCTGCTTTAGGGTGTAGAAGAACTTTATATCTCAAGGGATCTCCTCAAGTGGAACTAAGATCTCAGGTTTCTCTTCGGCTTCCCTGCTTCTTTTAACCAGCATCTCATAGAACCTTCTTGTACGCTCCCTCTCCTCGTAGAGAGCTACAATCGTTTTTATAGCGTCGCTTCTACTCTTAAACCTCCCCTCAGCAACCCACTTATCAATCTCCTCCACAAGTTTTTCAGGCATTCTAACCTGAACTTGAACCATGCCTAGACACCTATTAGTAAACATTTACATTTACAATTAATAAAGATTTCCAATAAGGGGATGCTGTTAAGATAAGTTTGGTGTGTTCTTAGGTTATTGTACAGTATCTGAAGGTTTCTTTTAAGAGGGCCGATGCTAGGGATATACCATACTCAGACGGTTACTTTGATAGGGTGGTTGCAAGCTTCACGATCCACATAATTAGAGGGTGGGAGAGGGCTGTTGAGGAGATGGTTCGGGTTCTAAAGCCGGTGGGGTATTCTCCGTTCTTGAGCCGGGGAGGGGCTGGGCTGGAAGATGGAAGGTTGACCGAAACCTGAAGCGTAAACTTGAAGATTTAGGATTGAGGAATGTCACGTTCAAGCTCTTCACGGTACACTACCCCAAGAAGAGGAAAGTCTACCTAATAATGGGGGTTAAGGGCGAATCCCCTAAGTGATCAGCTGCCACAATCATCAACTCTGTGACCGTTCCTTATAAACGGCGTTATGCTGCACGAGGATGTCCCGTTAAGCCCTCAAAATACATCCCTCAAAAATCTTCTGAGCATGTTTCTCCCCTCCTCCATTATGAAAGACGGCGGAGACCATTCAACCTTAAGCCTCCTTCTTTCAGCGGTCACGTATATACCCCTCACCGGGTCGT
>CAZCOP010000033.1:0-4718 GCA_964499825.1 uncultured Candidatus Bathyarchaeia archaeon | reverse complement strand
TCAACCTTAAGCCTCCTTCTTTCAGCGGTCACGTATATACCCCTCACCGGGTCGTATCCCATCTTCTTGTAAGTCTCCCAGTGGATTAATATGCCCTTCTCATGCCATCTGGGTATGTCACTTAGGTTTAGAACTATACCGTATCTTTTGATGAGTTCCATGAGTCGGCTTAGCTTAACGTTCTTCAACCTTTGAGCAGCCTCCTGGGGGGTTAACCCCGCCTTCCTGATGAGGGCTTGGTATGCATAGGAGTTGTAACAGTTTCTGTACGCTTCGCTCTGCCTCCATGTGAGGTAGTTAACTGCCTCCTCCGGGCTATTCACCGGTATTATCCGGCAGTCGAGGGATAGAGCCGGTACGTCTCTATCCGGAAGCCTCTTGGTTAAGGCCTTATGTAGACCGCTTGATGTAAACCCGGCTAGGATCGAGTCTATCTTCTCAACCCTTAAACTGAATAAGTTGGTTTTTGGGAATAGTATGCTTATCTCATCTGAGAAGAGGTAGGCCAGAGCTGGATTGAACAATCTGAAGATGTTCTTTACTGCCTCGATCATGCACTCGGCCAAGAGTCTATCGAAGGGCTTCTCCAGCTTCAGCTTCTCGGTTAGAGAGTGGAACCTCCAGCCGTCAAGCCTGACGAAGAACGGTCCAGCTGGAACCCTAACGTCGGAGTACGCCTCCTCACCCTTAGGCTTGTACATCTCGGTTTTCACCTAAAAACTCCAAATAGAAGATGGGGGCTATGCACAAATATAAACTGGTCCTACCAATAATTCTATTGTGCATTCATTGATTAATGGAAGGATATGGAAGCCTCAGCCTTGGAACCCTTAAAGTTGATAGAGAAGGTTGCGGGTAAGATAGCTCCCGGGAGGACTCCCTCCTTCATAGAGGCGCACATACTAAAGGCTCTGGAGGTTATAGGTGATGAGGGTTCGATCGGTAGGATACGCCTCTCGAAGATTCTGGGGCTGGGTGAAGGTGTGACAAGAACGCTCATCAGACACCTGAAGAGGGAGGGTTTAATCGAGGTATCAAGGTCAGGCATAACCCTGTCAGAAGTGGGGAGGAGCATACTCGCAGAAGTGACGGATAGGATGAGCGGTGTTGTGAGCATTCCAGAGAGTCCTCTAACGGTTGGGCCACACAACGTGGCCGTCCTTGTTAGGGGCTCCTCAGCCAACGTCAGGTATGGGGTTGAACAGAGAGATGCAGCCGTCAAGGTTGGAGCCCTCGGGGCAACCACACTACTCTTCAAGGATGGTAGACTCACCATACCCGGTTTGGCTGATGACATTCTGGATAGCTCTGAGGCTAAGGCTGTGTGTAGAGTATTGATAGCCGAGCTTAACCCATCCGAGGGTGATGTGATAATAATTGGGAGCGCAATGGATGAGAGGACAGCTGAGATTGGAGCCAAGACAGCGGCGATGGAACTTCTGAAAGGTTAAATGGATTTCGGTAACGAGAGGGATGCTGGGCTTGGTGGAGCACAGACCAACGGTAGGCATAACGATGGGAGACCCAGCCGGAATCGGACCGGAGGTGTCAATAAAATCCCTGATGAGGGATGAGATATACACGCTTTGTAAGCCAGTCCTGATAGGGGACTTAAACCTACTCAAAGAGACAGCCGATCACTTAGGTTTAAAGGTTGAATTTAAGGTTCTAAGCTCTCCAAGGGATGCCCAGGGAAAGTTCGGGGTGATCGAGGTCATAGATTTAAAGAATGTGAACTTGGACAATTTGAGGGTTGGGGAGGTCTCGGCAGAGGCTGGTAGGGCATCACTCGACTACATAGAGCGGGCTGTAGAGTACGCGTTGAAGGGTGAACTCGACGCTATAGTGACAGCCCCGATAAGTAAGGAGGCTATACGGATGGCTGGATGTAAATACATAGGTCACACCGAGCTCATCGGAGCCCTAGCTGGCGTTGAGGAGCCTTTGACGATGTTCTGGGTTCAAGGCGTCAGGATATTCTTCCTGACGAGGCACCTTCCACTAATCGAGGCCATACGGGCTGTGAAGAAGAGTAGAATTGTAGAGATGGTTTTAAGGATGGAGCGTGAAATGCGGAGGATGGGTATCGAGAGGCCGCGCATCGCGGTGGCCGCCCTAAACCCCCATGCTAGTGATGGAGGCCTGATCGGCGATGAGGAGGAGAAGGAAATAAAACCTGCGGTTCATGAGTTGAGGGATGCGGGCATCAATGTTTACGGTCCAATACCGGCTGACTCGGTCTTCCACCAAGCCCTGGAGGGTAAGTATGACGCCGTCCTCTCACTCTACCATGACCAGGGGCATATAGCAGCGAAGACGCGTGACTTTTACGGGACTGTCTCGGTTACTCTAGGCCTCCCCTTCATCAGGACATCGGTTGATCATGGAACAGCCTTCGATATAGCTGGTAGGGGTGTTGCGAACCCTAGGAGTATGGAGGAGGCCATTAAACTAGCAGCTAACCTCACGTTAAAGGTTAGGAAAATCACGTCGTAAGGCTTATATCACTACTAGAGGGATGAATGGTTGAGGGTTTCTTATGATTGGATATTCGAGTTTAGCATCCCTTCCCCGCCTGAGGGATTATACAAGCCATAGAGTCTCGAGCTATGATAGAACCGGTGGAAACCGCGACTTCTTCAGGATAGGTGGAGGCGAGAGGAGAACTCTAGCGGAGATTGAGGGTCCAGGATGTATAAAGCACATCTGGATGACCCTGGGAATACCGAGGGAGGATTATCTACGGCGCATAGTCCTACGCATATACTGGGATGAATGTGGAGAGCCGAGCGTTGAGTGTCCGATAGGTGACTTCTTCGGTATGGGACACGGGATCCGGAGGAACTTCGTATCCCTCCCGCTCCAGATGAGCCCTCAGAGTGGTAAAGGCTTCAACTCATGGTGGCCGATGCCCTTTAAGGAGAGAGCTCTCATAGAGGTTGAGAATGAGGGTGAGGAGGCTTACAACCACTACTTCCACATCGATTATGAGAGGTACAGATCGGAGGATGCCGTTGAAGGACTCGCCTACTTCCATGTCCAGTGGAGGCGTGAGGCCGACACTAAGGGGTGGGCTTACCTGGACCGCCTGGACTGGGATTCCATGGAGAAGGATCCACGCTACTACAATAGGGATGGGAAAGGAAACTACATAATCCTCGAGGCTTACGGAAACGGGATCTACTGCGGTGCACACCTCGACATAGACTGCTTCCACAGGAACCCGAACGACTGGTACGGCGAGGGCGACGACATGATCTTCATAGATGGGGAGAGGTGGCCACCGTCGATACATGGAACTGGAACCGAGGACTGGTTCAACTGCGCCTATGGCCCGAGGGAGGAGTATAACGCCCCATACCATGGGGTCATACTATACAGTGGGACAAAGGATTGGCCATGGAAGGGTAAGCAGACGGTCTACCGCTACTACATAGAGGACCCAATAAGGTTCCATAAGAGCATACTCGTCACGATAGAGCATGGACATGCGAATAGGCTCAGCAACGACTACTCGAGCACGGCGTACTACTACCTCTCAGAACCTAAGAGGGGTGGGCCGGAGCTTCCACCAGTTGAGGAGAGGCTTCCAAGACCGAACGAGGAGCTGTACACACCAAAGAAGCGAGTTTAACCCTCACAACCGCGAAGCTTAATCACCGACGAGACGGAGTATTTGAAGTCATCTAGGGATGTGTCCAGTGGAACGGGATGGTCTACCACTCGAGAAGTAGCCCTCCCTCTCCCCCGTAAGCCCATTATCATCCAGCCTAAGCCTCTTAACATCCTCACGTGTAGAACTCCTCTCATTGGCGCATTCGAAAGGCTGGATGGCGCCATAAATACCAGCCGCCCACCAACGGCCAGCTCGGAAGTCTACCAAGCTGAGCTACCGCCCGACAACGCTTTAAAGGATATAATAAGCCGATACATTTTCCGTTCAAGAATTGGACGGTGAACCGCAATAAAGGTTAAATCATCCCCTGAAAATCATTAATTAGAGCTACATACTGGAAGGTTGGGCCGGTAGTTCAGTCTGGAATGAATGCCGCCCTCGCACGGCGGAGGTCGCGGGTTCAAATCCCGCCCGGTCCACCACCCGAAAACTTATGTTTTCCCTGTTTCTCTTTGAAGGGTGCTTGAAATAAAACCTGTTTCTGATTGGTGATAGTCGCCGTTATAGCTTATGGTACTGACGTTGTTGGGGAGACTTCTGAGCGGGCGAGTGCTTATCTCCAGAGTCAATTTATGTGTGTTTCTAACCCTAAATTTGATACCCCCTATACTTTTTCATGAGAGCTTGATCTCTGAGAGGCGTCATTATAGGCCTTAGAGAATGGTTCCCAGAAAGCCTTAGAGACTTCTAGGATAGGCTCCCTTTCAGAGAGCTGAGGAGGAGAGTCTCCCCATATTTTTAGATTTTTATTTTGTTCCTAGTGCCTTTTATGGCCGCCTCTTGACGGACTCCACAGTACAGAGCTGCCTCAACGTTTGAGGTTCCAATCCCTAGACATGTACTTCTCAACTCTGAGTTTTCTAGTTAGCTCTGATTCGAAATCTGTTATCTCCCCGGGAACCAGCTTAACGCCGTATGCCTCCTCGAAGCCTCTCTTTAAGGCTTCCTTCAACTCCTCGAAGCTCACAGTCCTTCCCAAATATTGGTTTATGGATGTAACTCTCTCCTCAACTGTCTTTATTAGTTTGTCTCTTATCTTCTC
>CAZCOP010000032.1:0-14607 GCA_964499825.1 uncultured Candidatus Bathyarchaeia archaeon | reverse complement strand
GATAGGAGGTTCTTCGGGAGACCAGTCAAGGCTATAAAGATAACCTGCTCAAACCCCGATGTCATAACCAAGTATTCGAGGGGGATATCAAAGGTTAAGGGAGTGGATAGATGCCTAGAGGGCGATATCAGGTACTCGATGCGATACCTAATCGATAACGACCTAAAACCATGCGGATGGTACGAGGTGGAGGTCGAACCTAAGGGGGAGAAACAGCTCAACATCCAGGTTGATAGGGTCTATTTAGCTAGGTCAACCCCTAAGAGGGTGGAGAGGGATTATACGCCGAAACTGAGGGTTTTAGGATTCTCAGCCGTATATTACAGCCCTAAGGGAGCTCCAAAGGCTGGTAGAAGCCCGGTCGTCATGTTATCAGTTGCAACGAATGATGGGGTGAGGAGACAGCTTCTAGCCGAAGACAGCGACGATAGAAAAGTTATAGAGGCCTTCATGGGGTATGTAAAGGAGTTCGACCCGGATATAATCGTAAACTACGGAGCGAACAGGATGGACTGGGAGTACCTGACCGAGCGGTCGAGGAGGCTTGGGATAAAGTTCTCGGTCGATAGGGTTGGAACCGAACCTCACAGAAGTGTATACGGCCACATCTCAATAACTGGGAGGATAAACCTAGATTTGGCTGACTTCGCCGACGAACTCTACGAGGTCAAGGTGAAAACCTTGGAGAACGTGGCCGACTATCTAGGCGTAATGAAGGTTGAGGAGCGCACCATCATAGAGGATGTGGAGGTAGCCGATTACTGGGAGGACCCCGAGAAGAGGGGAACCCTAGCCAAGTACTCCATGGAGAACGTGGAGTCGATAATGGGCTTGTACGAGGCTCTCTCAGACTACGCAATGGAACTCTCAAGGCTCGTCGGGTTGCCGCTGGACCAGATAGGGAGGGCCGCCGTAGGCTTCAGGGTTGAATGGTTCCTGATTAGGGAGGCCTACAAAACTGGTGAACTCGTGCCGGAGAGGGTTGAGAGGCCCTACATCCCCTATGTGGGAGGGATGGTCCTGAAACCGAAGCCGGGCATACACGAGAACATAGCCATACTAGACTTCAAGTCTATGTACCCGAACATCATGATAGAGTATAACATATCACCAGACACCTACCTGCCACCATCGGAGCCTGAGCCTCCGTCCGGAGCATACACAGCCCCCGAGGTTGGGCATAGATTCAGGAGGGAGCCCCCGGGCTTCTATAAGAGGGTTCTCTCAAGCTTGATCTCCGCTAGGGATGAGGTTAGGGCCAAGCTTAGGAAGACCGATCCGAAGAGCGTCGAGTACAGGGTTCTAGATGCACGCCAGAAGGCTATAAAGGTCATCACAAACGCCACATACGGCTACGCTGGGTGGATAGGGGCGAGGTGGTATAGGAAGCCTGTGGCTGAAGCTACGACGGCGTGGGGCAGGAAGACAATACTGAGCACGATAGAGATGGCCAAGAAGATGGGCTTGGAGGTGATATACAGCGACACAGACAGCATATTCATAACGTATGATCCGGAGAAGGTTGAGTCCCTAACGAGGATGATAGGGGAGACCCTTAAACTCGAGATAAAACCGGACAAGGTATACACCCGGATACTATTCACGGAGGCCAAGAAGCGTTACTGCGGGCTTCTCCCGAACGGAGAACTCGACATAGTAGGGCTTGAGGTGGTTAGGGGAGACTGGGCATCTATAGCGAGGAACGTGCAGGAGGGGGTTCTGGAGATAATCCTGAAAGAGAAGGATGTAGACAAAGCCGTCGAGTTCGTACACAAGTTCATCTCAGACCTGAAGGCGGGGAAGCACCCATACAAGGACCTAGTAATATGGAAGACCCTAACTAAACCCATAGAGAAGTACGAGGTTAGAGCGCCACATGTTGAGGCTGCGAAGATGTTGAAGAGGGAGGGCTGGGATATAACCCTAGGCGACAAGGTTGGATACGTGATCGTGAAGGGTTCCGGGAGGCTCTACGAGAGGGCTAAACCCTACATCCTAGCCTCCTACGACGAGGTTGACCTAGACTACTACATCGAGAAGCAGGTAATACCCGCGGTCTTGAGGATACTGAAGCAGTTCGGCGTTACACAGGAAAGGTTGAGGCCGAAGGGTCCGGGAGAGGAGCGTATTGGGATACTCCGCTACCTGAACCCATAAGACCTCTTCCCGGAGAACCCTAGGATAAAACCCTTTTTATTCCCCATCTAGGCGATATTATCAACGATGATCAAGGGGATATTGGAATGCTGAGGGAAGCTGTCAAGGATTATGAACTCTCGGAGGATATGTCGGTCAGCGAGCTTGTCTCACAGATGGAGGGGGCTTGGGGCTTCACTGCTGGCAAGATAGCCACCGGGTTGAGGATACTGGAGAGGATGGTTAAGGACTCGGAGTGCGTCAAGTTCCTCTCCTTCCCAGCCAACATCGTGGCGACGGGAACTAGGGGTGTGATAAGGGAGATCGTGAAGCGTAGGCTCGTGGATGTCCTAGTTACAACATGCGGCACCCTAGACCACGACTTAGCGAGGTGCTGGAGGAGCTACTTTAAGGGACTATTCTCGATGGATGACGTAACCCTACATAAGAGGGGGATAAATAGGCTCGGCAACATCCTAGTCCCGAATGAGAGCTACGGGATCATAATCGAGGAGAAGATGAGGGGCCTACTAGAGACCTTGTGGGATGAGGGCGTTAGGGAGATCTCGACGCGACAGCTATGCCGCGAGATCGGGAGGAGAATATGCAACGAGAGTTCAATCCTATACTGGGCTGCTAGGAACGGTATACCCGTATACGTACCCGGAATAACAGATGGAGCCGTCGGATACCAGATATGGCTCTTCTCACAAGACCACAAGCTCAAGATAGACCTGCTGAGGGATGAGAGTGAACTGAACGAGATAGTGTTCACGGCGAAGAGGACAGGAGCTCTCATAATCGGTGGTGGAATATCAAAACACCACACGCTCTGGTGGAACCAGTTCAAGGAAGGACTAGACTACGCCGTATACATCAGCACAGCCGTGGAGTGGGATGGAAGCCTATCGGGGGCAAGGCCACGGGAGGCGATCTCCTGGAGCAAGATAAGGGAAGATGCGGACCACTTGATGATAGAGGGCGATGCAACCGTGATCCTGCCGGTGATGGCCGCCGCCCTACTGAGTAGGCTCCAAAAGAAGTAGTGGTAGTTGGAGGGCTAGTCCGGCATCTTTAGATCGTCGAATGTTAGGAGCCTAACGTTCAGCGGTTGCTTAACGACCCCGGATATACGGGCTGCGATTAGGTACTTTATC
The DNA here is from genome assembly GCA_964499825.1 of uncultured Candidatus Bathyarchaeia archaeon. Classification (GTDB taxonomy): domain Archaea; phylum Thermoproteota; class Bathyarchaeia; order Bathyarchaeales; family B26-1; genus B17-G17. The sequence goes on along the minus strand of CAZCOP010000032.1, from coordinate 11,314 downwards.
TTCTTCTCGGTAGCTATATCTAAGAGCCTCTGGGTGATTATTCCATCGAAGACTACGGTGTCAATCCCATCTATCTCTTTCAACCTCTCAGCCAACTCGCTGACGGGTAGACGTTCAACCTCCTCCATCTTCTCGTTAAATAGGATAGCCTCGAAGGTTCCGGTAAGCTCCTTTGCAGCCTCAACTACCTCCCTCGGTAGGAGAACCTTCTGCCTCCGCCGTCTGGGCTTACCTGCCTTAACCTCCTCAACTGGAACCCTATTCTGGAGGGCCGTCATTATCTCCTTCAACGTGAGATCTTCAACTTCCCTGCCCTTCGGGGCTCTGGCAACATATTTTATGTTGGCCACCTGCAGCAGCTCCTTCAGGATTAGGTCCCCTCCTCTATCCCCATCCAGTAAGGCGGTTGCCTCCTTCCGTTTGGTCAGCTCTATTATAGTCTTAGGTATCTTGACCCCTTCAAGAGCTATCACGTTCTGAATTCCGTTCTTCAATAGGTTTATCACGTCAGCCCTCCCCTCAACTATTATTATCTCCTTAGATGAGTCTATGTCTGGACCCGCCGTCAATCCTTCCGGTCCATACTTCTCAACCCTTGCAGTCCTAAGTATCTCCGATACCTCCCTGAAGACCTCCTCAGCCTCAGGCCTAGTCTCCATATTCCACTTGTGCAGTATCTCTTTGGCTCTCTCAATTATGGCCTTCCTCTTCGACTCCCTAACATCCTCTATCTTCTCGAGGGTGACCTTCGCGAGGCAGGGCCCGATCCTCTCAATGCTCTCTATGCTAGCCGCTATTATGGCGGTTGAAACCCTGTCCAAGCTTGTTGGGATTATTATCCTCCCACCCGTCTTGTCCTTCTCCGAGTGTATCTCTATCTCTATCCGCCCTATCCTACCGGACTTCTGGAGCTCCCTAAGGTCAAGCTCTGGGCCGAACAGCCCCTCAGTCTGCCCGAATACCGCCCCTATCACATCCGGTTTCTCAACTACACCCTCAACCTCAAACTTCGCGTATATCACGTATTTGACTGTGAGAGCTTGTGATGACATGATCTTCACCTCTAAATTCTCCATAACCCGCCGGTTTAACCACTCCCTATAATAGGTTGCTTCGTCCTTAATATTTTATTCCATACCCCGCCCGGCCTTTCTGTGTAGAGTCTTGACGTAGGAGAGGAGGCCCTCTACATCCTTAACCTCCTTCCCGGAGAGGTTTGATAGAAGCCTCCAAAAGTTCGTGTTAACCCTTATCCCCGCCCTCTCAAACTGTCTGGTTAGCATCCTCGTCCACTCCCTACCCCTCCTATCGAAGTCTAATAGTAGGATGACCTCAGGCTTACCCAAGCCCTCAACCTCCTCCACGAGGTCGATCAGGGTTCTCCCAGAGGCCTTAGCTGGTATGATACGCCCTCTGACATCGAGCTTTCTCAAGGCTTCAACATCCCTAAAGCCCTCAACGATTATTGGAACCCCCCTTGAGGCGTCAGCTTTAAGTTCCTCTATGAGCTTCAGCATCCTCTCCAACCTATCCCTGAGCCTACTAGACATGCAAACCCTCCATCCACACCGCAACCCTATAAATTTATATCCATCCTCCACACTCTTAATCGTTCTTGAAGGATTATCACCACCACCTGATATAGACCCTGACCCGACTGATCGGTTAAACCTCATGGAAACCCCGCGGGGAGGGTGGTTCAGATGTCTAGATCAGATGCCCTGCGCGGTGTTGTTGTAAACTACAGGAGGGGCCCCAAAACCCAGAGGTCGAGGGAGTGCCTCCTACGCTTCCCAGGTGTTAGGTCCTTCAGTGAGGCCAGCCAGTTGATAGGTAGAAAGGTTGCGTGGCCCGTCGGTGAGAGGAAGTGCATAGGGAAGATAGTTGCAACACACGGGAAGAACGGCCTTGTAAGAGCCCGCTTCAGGAAGGGACTCCCAGGAATAGCCCTAGGAAGCCTAGTCGAGATAATCGGTTAATTTTAGAATGGAATAGATATCCCAAAAACTTTTTGAGTTTCTAGGGATATCTTCCTATTTAGTTGGAGGATAGACTGAAATTGAAGTGTTGGAAGTGTGGAGCTGAGGTTGAACCGAACGCTAGGTTCTGCCATAACTGCGGCGCGCCTATAGCATCGGCCACAACCGACGTAATGGTGACGACCACCCCAACCATTCCGGGATACAAGATCACGAAGATCCTAGGAATCGTTACGGGCCTAACCCCAAGAACCAGGGGGGTCCTAGGCAAGTTTGTGGCCGGGATCCAATCGATGTTTGGTGGTGAGGTTACAGCCTTCACGACGGAGATCGAGAAGGCTAGGGAGGAGGCCCTAGAACGCCTCAAGGCCAAGGCTAGAAGTATGGGAGCCAACGCGGTGGTCGGGCTGGATATAGAGACCTCAGACCTCGGCTTGCAGGCTGGCGTTGTTCTGATATCGGCCACCGGCACAGCTGTCGTGGTAGAACCGGAGTGAAGGTTAACCCTTAAACCTCAAGGGGGCTGTAAGGAGCAGATTTAAGGTGGATGGTTTAGGCTACCAAATCATGTCTAGGATGCTTGTAGTTGCCGTCCTCAACCCCTCTCCATCTCGCTTACAAACTGTGAGTATACCCTCTGAACCCTCTCAGCCGCCGGTCCAGAACCCTCAACCACACCCTTCTCTGTAACCTTAACCCTATCCATAACCCAGATGAACCCTTCCTTCTCGTACAGTTTAACCATCCTGGGGAAGACCTTCTCAAGCCTTTCAGCTAAACCCCTTAGGTCGAAGACCTTCCCGACTAGGAGTATCTGGGCGACTATGTTCCCGCTGAGGACAACCTTCTGTATCGGCTGGCCCTTCTCATCCTTCGCATCCACAAGGCATAGGCTCAGGTTGTCCGGGTTTATCCCGGCTAGGGTTCCCGTGTAGGTCTTGTCATCCACCGTTGTGACCTTGACGGTCTTGTCGACTAGTGTTGATATCTCGCTGAAGAATCTCCTCTGCGCCATCGACATCTAAGTAACACCACCCTTTAAATTCCGAGAACGGCCTTATTACTCTTCCTTTCTCAACTCTCCTGAGGGTGCTCCCTCTCGGTTACGCTCTGCTCAGCCATCAGGAAGGAGTTCGGGGGGACATCCCCGTACACGACCGTGTTGGGTCCTATCCAACTGTTACATCCAACCCGTACACCAGGCATGAAGATTGAGCCTACACCAGCCTTAACGTTATCCCCCATCACCACGCCGAGTTCTGTCCTCTCGCTATCCACAAGCTGCCCCTTTATCCTCATCCTTACAGTCTTGGAGTCGAAGCGGATGGTTGCCGTTATGGAGCCGGCCCCTATGGTGCAGCCTTCCCCCACTATGCTATAGCCTATGTAGGAGAGGGCCCCTATCCGGGTTCCATCCATGATTATGCTATTCTCAACCTCGCCGGCGTTCCCTATCCTAACCCCCTCACCTATGCTGGTGTAGGGGTGTATGTGACAGTTCGGCCCGACATCGCTCCCGCCGCCTATGTATACAGGCCCCTCGATGTATGAGCCTGAGCGAACCCTCGCTCCATCGCCTATGTATACCGGTCCCCTGAGGTAGGCTCCATCCTCTATCGACCCCCTTACTTCACCCTCAATCCTCGACAGGACACGCCTGTTCGCCTCTAGGAGGTCCCACGGCCTACCAAGGTCTAGCCAATCGCAGCTCTCGAGTTTGACGCCGAGGATCCTACCGCCTCTCCTCGTCAGGAGCGTTAAGGAGTCTGTTATCTCCCTCTCACCCCTCGGGGATAGCGGGGTCCTCCTTATCTCGTCGAATATGGCCTCCGGTAGTATGAATATCCCCGCGTTTATCAGGTTGCTCTTGACGGTTCCCGGAGCTGGCTTCTCGATTATCCCGGTTACGAATCCGTCCCTATCAAGGGTTACGACCCCATACCTCTCCGGATGTTCAACTGGGGCTAGAGCCATGGTTGCTGAAGGCTTGATCCTTCTATGCGATTCTATCACCCTCCTTATGGCCTCTGTTGAGGTTAATAGGTCCCCGTAGATCATGAGGAACTCCCCATCCACGTATCCTTCCGCCATCTGGACCGCGGCCGCCGTCCCGGAAATCTCAGGTTGGTATACGTACTCTATCTCTAGACCCAGCCTAGAACCATCTTGGAAGTACCCTCTGATCCGTTCAGCCTTGTAGTGGACGATGAGCAGGATCTCCCTCAGCCCAGCCTCCCTCAGTGAGGTTAGGGTGTGCTCTAGGAGGGGTTTGCCGCCTATCGGGATCAGATGTTTCGGTCTTGTGTAGGTTATGGGGCGTAGTCTAACCCCTTCGCCGGCCGCTAGGACTACAGCCTTCAAGGGTGTTCATCCCTCCGAGGAGGCTACCCTCTTCACCAGCCTAGCCACCCTCGAGCCGAAGCTGATGCAGAGCTCCTCTTCCCTCTTGTCGGGGGCGCCCACAACGGCTAGGCCGTAGTGTTGATTATGGGAGTTGCCCTGAACTATCATTCCATGTATCAGTAGAGCCTTCAAGATTGAGAGTATGGTTGTCTCGGCTCCCGATGCCGTTCCACCGGATGATGTGAAGGCCGCCCCAACCTTCCCCTCCAGTCTGCCGTGAACCTTAACGCTCCTGTCGAGGAACTCCTTTACCTTTCCACTCATCAGCCCATAGTAGGTTGGTGAGCCTATTATGATTCCGTCAGCCTCCAGTAGGTCCTCAACCCTTGCGTCGTCGATCCTCAGAATTTTACACTCAACCCCCTCAACCTTCTTGACGCCCTCAGCAACCTTCAGGGCGGCCTTCTCCGTATTTCCAGTCCGGGAGTCATATATTGTTAATACCCTAACCAAACTTCTCATCTCCTCTTCAGATCTAAATCCGGGTTCACTGGGTTACGACCACCTTCACCACATCCTCGGCTTGGCTCCTCAATAGGTCTACGGCCTCGTTTAACTTCTCAAATGGAAGCTTATGGGTTATAGTCTCGATTAGGTCTATGCGGCCCCTCTCAGCCAACGCTAGGATCCTCCTCAAGTCGTCCATTGTGTGATCTCCAGACATCGTGACGAGTCCCTCACGTATCCACTCAACGCTCACAGGTCCGGGTTGAACCGCTACAAGGACCGCCCTGCCAGTCTCATACCTGGACCTACCCCTGACGCTCTCAAGCGTGTATCTAACAGTGTCGGGGACGCCTGCACACTCCACTGCTATATCGACGCCCCACCCATCAGTTACATCCCGTACAACCTTGACGGGGTCCTCCCTCCTCGGGTTCACCGTTACGTCTACCCCCAGTTCCTCGGCGACCTTGAGCTTGAAGTCTGATATGTCAACCCCGATGACTAGGCTTGCACCAAGGGTTCTAGCCCACATGGCTGCGTGCATCCCTATGCCGCCGAGGCCGAATACCGCAACGGTGTCCCCGGCTTTGAATCCCCCGGTGAATAGGGCGTGGAAGGGCGTTGAGACTGCGCATCCTATTATAGCTCCTTCCTCGAAGGTTAAGTTTTGGGGCAGCTTGAAGGCGTTCCTCGCTGGTACAGCTATATACTCCGCGAAGCCTCCATCTATGTGGGCGCCTATCGAGACCCTATTCCTACACCTGTTGTCGTTCCCCTGAATGCACTGTTTGCACCTCCCGCATGATATAATATAATGGACTACAACCCTATCCCCGACCTTCAGGTTCTCAACTCCATCCCCAACCTCCTCTATCGTCCCGGATATCTCATGTCCAAGGGTTATCGGTGTGTTGTAGGGTAGGATCTTCCCCTTCACGTAGTTTACGTCGGTTCCGCAGACGCCGCTCGCCCTTATCTTGATCAGAACCTCGCCGGATCCGGGTTCAGGCTTAGGAAGCTCCTCAAGCTTTAAGGGCTGCTTAGGGGCGTAGAACCTGAACGCCTTCATCATGTTAACCAAGCCACCCGACCGCAGGTATAGGTGGATATGTTGTATGTTATAGTTAAAACTTGACCTTTTAGGCTGTTTGGTGTATGTTAGACTCTCACCCTCTCGAGCTCCTCCTCGCTTATGGCCTCAGCCTCAATTATGAGGGCTTCACCGTTGATCTTATACCTAACCCTAACTGGGACCTTTCTCGGGGCGTCGGAGTACCTCACAGTTATTGCCGCGGCTTTCCTCACCACCTCCGTTGGGGCTTCACCCCTAATCAGGGTTATGGGTCCCTTATAGTTGATCACCTCCATGTATGGTAGTCGATACCTATCCGCGAACTCCAACAACCGGCGGTTCTCATCCTCGTTCCTGCCGACTATAACCTTCACGCCGTTTATCCTGAAGTGCCTCCCAACCCTCAACAGTTCGGCGTCTCGCAGTGTGAGACTTCCCTCTTTTTCTATATGCTCCCTCAACCTCCTGGCGAAGTTTGGGTCCGTGAGTAGGCATCCACCCGATGGTGTTGAGTAACCTTTTATGCCCATCCTCTCAGCCAGCTCCAGCTGAGGGGTTCTCCTCCTCCCCCTGATCGCCAGAAGCTCCTTCCTATCCACCAGCCCCCTCCTCTCAGGTATGGTTATGGGTAGGAGCTTTGCTGATAGCGGCCTCAGGATTAGACCGTCCAGGCCTGCCTCCCTCTCTATTAGGAGCATGGTCCTCCTCCTCTGGGAGAAGGGCCTCTCATCCAGAACCTCACCGGTGACTATGAACTGCGCTCCAACCTTCTCAGCCAGTTCCTTAGCCTTCTTTAACATCAATATGCGGCAGTCTATACATGGGTTCATCTGGCTTCCGTAGCCGTGGGGTGGATTTAGGACCAGATCAAGGTACTCCTCTCCTAAGGGTAGCTTGTGAACCTTCACCCCAAGCTCCTCACCCAGCCTGTCGACAGCCTCATCCTGAACCATGAAGGGGGTTGTGAAGTTTACAGCCTCCACTTCAATTCCCTGCTCGAGGAGGAGCTTGACGGCTAAGGCGCTATCCAGACCCCCAGAGAATAGGGCTAGAGCCTTCGGCCTTTCACTTCTCTTACCGCACATACGACCTCAATCCTTCTACTTCCTCACTTGGAGGTAGGAGAGCGGTTAAATGGAACAGTTCTCACCTAAACCTGCCCCTATACCTCCCGGCTTGGAGTCTACGCCGCTCTATATTCTTGATGCGGGCCTGTATCATGGCTATCCTGCTCTTAGACGGCCCCCTACGCCTCCTAAGCTTCCTCTTGCGGGCTAAATCCTTGATGGAGGCTCCGGTTCGCCTCGTCCTCCTCCTTTTCACCTCCACCCCGGCTTGCGCCTCCCTGAACCTCCTGAAGACAACGAGCTCCTCATTCAGGTTCACCTCCTCAACCCTCCATCCCGCGGATATCCATGCCTCTGATTGTGAGCGGTTCCTCGCGTTGCTCCACCAGCTCTTATTCTTGAAGGCTGATGGCGGTAGGTTGTCGCCTATTATCTCCTCTATCCTCTTGAAGGTCAGAGTGACGTATTCCCCATACTTCGCCCTTCTGGTTAGGTATAGGTTCAGCGGGGAGTACTTGCCTCTGGATCTCCTACTTGGTGAGACCATCCTCCTTGCGCAGTTTAGGCATAGAACTCCCTCCTCGCTGAACACTACGCAGTTTCTGCAGTATAGCCTTCCACACCTGTAGCAGCGAAGTAGGTCGTAGTAAGGATAGGTTTCCTCGCAGAGGGAGCAAACTTCCTTAATTACCATCATCAACCACTCATGCCAAACTTGGGTGAGAGCTGACCTATGCAAGTGTTAATATCGGGGTTTGGGGATAAGAGTTTACTGGTTAGGAGTAGTCTGATATCCTCCTCTGCAACCCACCCTCCCTCAAACCTATCACATACTCTATCACATCATCAACATCCTTAAACCTTAAATCTTGGATCTTGGTGAACCCCCACCCTGAACACTTTATACCGGATATTATCGAGGCCGCCGTAACGGACTTCATCAAGTCATTGGTCAACTTGTAGGCTGCTATGAAGGCTCCACACCACACATCCCCCGCTCCAGTTGTGTCGACAACCTTCAAAACCGGGGAGCTCAAGGCTGGAACCATCTGTATCTCGCCGTCCTCCCTGCTTATTATCGCCCCCAGGCTTCCTAGGGTTACTATGAGCATCCTCGCCTTCAGGAGCCTTATGGCTGTGGAGATGGAGTCAGTTCTGGTTAGGGCCTTAGCCTCCGAGTCGTTAAGTATGAAGAAGTCGGCCTTTAAGGCTATGTCCTTGAGTATCCTCCGGTTCCCACCGCCCTTTATATACCCCATCCATGTGTTAACCGAGATCATGGTCTTTGGGGAGGCCTCCCTAACCCTGTCTATTATCCTCTCAACCTTCCTAGGGTTCATGGGGGAAAGGTGGATTATGCTCCCCGAACCCATCAGGCTTGTTGGAACCATGGAGGCTGAGATCCTTGCCCCCGCCCCGTAGTCGACCCTAACGTAGCTGGCCTCCCACCTTTCGTTGTATCTAACCGTGAACTTGGTTGAGGGCATATTGAAGACCTTCACGTACCTCCTGTGGAAACGCTTCAGGATGTCCATGAATTTGTAGTCTCTCCCCACAACCGAGATCAGGTAGACATTGTCAACTAGGGTTCTGGCAGCCATGGCTGCGTAGAGGGCTGCGCCCCCAGGCTGAACTCTCACGCCATTCACATTCTCGATCCTATCCATCGAGACGTGACCCATGAAGTACAGCCCGCCAGCCAACTCAGGCCCTCCCCCAACGGTACTCAACACCTGAACGAGAGATATATTCTATCACAACCCCTATAATTACCTATAACCGATAGCTGGTGGGGGTTAGGGCTACGGGAGACCCAGCTGACCCATCGCTGGTTAAGGAGCGTATAAGGAGGCGGATCTGGAGTCTCCTGGAGGAGAGGGGTGTATCGAGGTTCCCCAAGCCCGCCTTCGGTAGGATACCGAACTTCGTAGGAGCTGAGGTTGCAGCCTTGAAGCTCGCCGACCAGGCTGAATTTGAGGACGCTGAGGTTGTCAAGGTTAACCCCGACTCGCCTCAGAGAACGGTTAGGAGGCTTGTTCTCCGCCGTGGGAAGCTGCTTATAATGCCGTCTCCACGTCTGAGTAGGGGCTTCATAATACTCAACCCGGATAGGATACCGGATAGAGCCATAGATAGGGCCTCATCCATCAGGGGGGCCTTCAATTACGGTGAGCTTTGCCCGTTGAGGAGCCTACCCAAGGTCGACCTGGTAGTTGCCGGCTCCGTAGCCGTCTCCAAGAGTGGGGTCAGGATAGGTAAGGGTGGAGGCTACAGCGAGATGGAGTATGCAATACTCAGGGAACTCAACCTGGTAGATGAGGAAACCCCCATCTTCACGACTGTCCATGACCTGCAGGTTATCGATGAGGCGCCGCTTGAACCGCACGACTTGACTGTTGACGCGATCATCACGCCGACCAGGATCATCAGGGTTGCGGGGCGTATGCCTAGGCCTAAGGGTATAATCTGGGAGGAGATAACCCGGGAGCATCTGATGAGGATGCCCATCCTCTCCGAGTTGAAGCGGATTAAGAGGAGTCGGCGTTAACGGCATAACAGCCAAGACGAAGGGGATGGAATATTTTATATTCTAATTTTCATCATGAAAGTAAAGGGGAGATATATTGGTTAAGCTGCCGAAGAGGATCCATAACGTCATAGACGGTTTATTGAAGGATTTGAGGGCTAGGGAGTCAACCTCGAGTATAGGTCTATTCGGGAGTTGGAGCCGTGGGGATGCAACGGTGAACAGTGATGTCGACCTGCTCATCGTCGATAGTGGGGAATTCAACTACGAGTATGTTGAACGGATGGAGCTGGATGAGGTATTCTTCGACCTGGACCATGTCCCTGAGAGGTGGCTCCTAAAGGGGGTTCCGCCGGAGATAGACCAGAAACTGTACGAGGCACAGGTTCTATACGATAGGAACTGGCTCCTAACGAACACGAAGGAGTGGATGGCCAAGACCTACTGGAGGCCGGAGAGGGTTGAGATAAGGACGGAGAACTACCTTATAGAGGCGGATACCTACCTCAGCAGGGCGACATCAGCCAACAACAAGGGTGACCTCCAGAGCGCATCGGCGTACACAACGGTCGGGCTAGAGTCAATCCTGAAGACTTTGATAGAGGTAAATATGCTGCCGATATCGAACAGCCACTTCATTGAAGCCCTTAGGGACTCAACCCAAAAACTCGGTATGGACGAGTTCTACGAGGACTACCTCAGGATATCCGGGTTAGCCGATGTGGATCAGAAGGATGCGGAGGAGAGGTTGGAGGCCTTCAAGGCTGTATGGAATGAGGCTATAACGACGATAAATGAGAGGGGTAGCGTAATCGAGGAGTTACATGTGAACGTGAGGAACAAGCTGAACTATTACGGGAAGCCCAGCTTCCTCAAGGGGATGATCCTTAGGACACGCTCGCTGATAGACTCCGGACTGTTTGTGGAGGCCTCCCACTACCTACTCCGGACGATGATCGACATGCTTGAGAGCTACGGATGGCTGAGAGCATCCATAGATGGGGTCAGGTTCGACTACACAACGCTCTTCAACTTCTTGAAGGGTGAGAGGGAGGCTCCGACTGAGATCTACAAGAACTCGACGAGGGCTATGGGGATAGAGGAGCTTGAGAAGGAGGCTGTGGAGGAGTCACTCAAGAGGGCTAGGGAGATAACCCTCAACATCCGCCGTAGGAGGAAGGGCCTTATAAGGGAGAGGGTTAAGCCCGCCTAAAGATGAGACTTATATAGTAAGGCGCATATATGGGCTATTCGTAACATGTGGTAAATGGTATGTGCACGTCCTCAACATCAACCGAGTACATAAAGGTAGGCTCCCTAAAACCGAACCTAGAGAATATAAACATAATCGTTAAGGTTGTGAATGTAAGCCAGCCTAGAGTTATAACATCCAGGAGGAGCGGGAGAGAGCACAAGATAGCTGAAGCCCTCGTCGGAGATGAGACCGGGGCTGTCCTCCTAACCCTATGGGACGACCAGATAAAGAAGGTTGAGACGGACGACACGATAGAGATAAGGAACGGATACACAACGCTGTTCAAGGGGTCGCTGAGGCTCAACGCAGGGAAGGCCGGAACCCTAGAAAAGGCCGAGAAGGAGATAAAGGAAGTCAACACAAAGAACAACCTATCCAGAACAACATACATACAGATACCATGGGAGACATGGGAAGCCACACCATACCGAAGACGGAGAAGAAGACGCTAAACGAAAAGAAAAAGATAAACCCTCGGAGAGTATTATTAAATAGCGGTAGGTTAGGAGAGCCCGGTGGTGTAGCGGTCAAGCATGGCGGGCTCTGGACCCGCTGACGGGAGTT
>CAZCOP010000031.1:1143-15158 GCA_964499825.1 uncultured Candidatus Bathyarchaeia archaeon | reverse complement strand
TGGTGGCGGAGGGATGGATATGGATGACAGGTTATTCCTCCTAATCCTTGTGGACTGCGAGCCGCTGGCTGCGAAGTCCCCAGCTTGCGGTGGGCCATCATCATGGAAGATTAGTGAGAAGACGATACTCAGGTTCGCCGATTTTGCGAGACGCCACGGCATCGTCGACGGGGTTGGGTTCCACGCCACACCGGAGGCTGCCAAAGCCCACTCGGAGCTGCTGACATCTCTAGCCTCCGAGGGCTTCGAGTTGGGGATACAGCCGAACATTCCAGGCTTCAGGTATCCAACCTACAAGTATGACCTCGGTCAATACCCCAAGGAGAGGCAGATGGAGATCCTGACGCAGGCGAAGGAGGATTGGGAGGAGGCGTTACACTGCTCAACGACGAACTACACGGCTTGCTGCGGCTCGATGACAAACGACACACCGGAGATACTGGTTAAGTTGGGATATAGGCAGTGGCATGCGCCGGCTCCTGGACGCTTCGACCCGGAGAGGCCAGATAGGTGCACCGTTGGCCTGTTCCCATACCCACACCACTGCCACCGGAGGAATAGGCTGCTCTCAGGGGACCTCGAGTTGTACGTGATCCCGGGTACCAGCGAGCTTATTCCAAGGCCTAGGGGAAGGGCTGGTGGCCCATGGACCTACGTCCAGACCGCCCTGTCAGTGAGGAGCTGTGGGCTACCTACCGCTGGATAATCGACTCAAACCTTGACTTGATGCTGGCGATGGACTACCCGATCAAGTGTATAGTGATAGGTACGCACAACACGGAGTTCGTCCATTTCGAGAACTTGGAGTACGTGTACAAGTACATCTTGAAGGCCGCTGAGGATAGGAGGTTGAGGGTTGTCCCGTGTGGGATGGAGAGGCTACACGAGGAGGCGGATAGGATAAACGCCTACTGACACGGGTCGGCGGAACCCAGCCACAACGTTTAGGGGTTCACATCCTTTAAGAGGGGGAAGGCCTATCTCTTATCTAAGATGATATGCGTAATCCTAGACGCCAACTTTCTATTCTTACCTTTCCAGTTCAGGATCGACATATTCGAGGAGCTTGGAGCCCTATTAGGGGGGTATAAGCCGATAGTTCTATCGACCACACTGAGGGAGTTGAGGAGACTCTCTAGGAGCAGATCCGACAAGGTTAGGATGCAAGCCTCCTCAGCCTTGGAGGTGGCTAGGAGATGTGAGGTTGTCGAGGTTGAGACGTTTGAGGGTGAGACCTTCGATGACGTCGTTTTGAGGGTTGCCATGGAGATGGGATGCGCCGTAGCTACAAATGATAGGGAGATGAGGAGGAGGTTGAGAGAGGAGGGAATACCTGTAGTCTACCTGAGGGGGAGGAGCCGACTCGAGGTTGATGGATACATCCCATGACGGGTGGGAAACCGGCCTCAAGCCTTTTGTTAGATGGTTTCCCTAACGCTCACCCTCACCCCATGAGCGTTCACAACATCACATATTATGGTGAAGGATTCATCCTTATTGTATCCCCTCTCTATCGGGTATATTATCTTACCCCTTCTGTTGTCGAGCCAATCATTCACCGGGAGCTTGTAATCCTTTATCTCCCTCCCTAGGTGGTCCCTGTAGTATCGGCCACTCCCATCGATAACTGTGAGCTTCCACTCGATTATCTGAGCCTTCGGGTCGACGCCCTCAACGATTATCTGGATGGCGTAGCCTCCCCTAACCGGCTCGCCATCACAGGGCCTCCGAACCTCCAACTCGTCAATGTATAGTTTAGCTTCAGGGGTTGACGGCTCGGTTAGGGGTTCTGGGGAGACTATGACCCTCTGGTTCCCTGGAACCACATCGTAATAGAGTTTGCCGTCCCGAATCCACGACTTCAACCTGGTCAGTTCTCCTCCTTCCTCCGTATAGACGTATAGAGGCTTTCCACCTTCGAGGTTTGGGTGGCATATCGTTAGGGGCATATTATAGATCCTCCTCCCATAGAGCTCCCCTCTCAGGTCCTTTGGTAGTTCCATGCTGAGCCGGTACGTCCATAGGCCATCCTCAACGCTCCAGTCCTCTATGCGGGTATACCTCCTCTCAACGATGTACCTGACAGCCCTCTCGACGCTCGTAGACCATAGGAACCCCATCACATCACGATCCTCCGATAGCTTCAGAAGGTTCTCCTCAAGGTTGTCCGTGTTTAGGCGTCCATGTCCCCACAGGTGCGTGTACAACCTTCTGGCTTTGATATCCTTCATAACCTGACCGTATACATCCCAGACGTCACGGGTGTTCTGGAACACCTCGATACTGCGTGATGGTACATCCAACTCCCAGTGGTGGAATTCGCCTCTAGGCTGCCTCTGGGCGCAATAGACGTACCCAACCTCCCTAGCGACCTCGCCATGTCCGCGGTTTACATGGTCGAGCGACCACGGCAGCCAAGTTGATATTATAGGGTGTCCAGTAATCCTGAATATGCCGTCTCGAGCCTTCATGAGTTGTTCAGCTATGGATTTATATCCCTCCTCTTTATCGGCCCAGCTTTCCTGCCAAAGCTCCCTATCGTGGTTGTATCCGTGGGCGACTATGCTGTGTCCGGCTAGGAACATCTCCCTCAGTTCGACCTCGCTTGGGTATGGGGGTTTCATCTCTGGGTAGGGTCCGCCTTCAACGTAGGGTTTAACGATTATCCCAGCTGAGAGCTTGAAGCCGTACCTCTCGGAGGACTTGAAGATGGATGAGTAGATCATGTAGTTGTCGTCGTCAGTTGTTAGGAGTAGGAGGTGTCTCCTATCGTGTCTGTAATAGCATATCTGGGGGTAGTTCATGTATTGTGGGAACCAATCCTTCGGGAAGGATGAAGCCATACCGCCGACCTCGCACCATCCAGTTATCAACGGATAAAGATAAAGTTTATATGGAGCTTGACTGTTTGGGGGTATAAATCTGCAGACTTTTATCTTGATAAGGTGAATATGGGTTGAGAGGGATAATCCTTGCCTAAGATAAGGGTTGCATTGATCGGTGTCGGGAACTGCGCCTCGGCGATAGTGCAAGGTATCCAATATTACCGAAACATAGACGATGAAAAGGAGGCGATAGGGCTGAGGCACTTATACTTGGGCGGCTACCACCCCAGGGATATAGAGGTCGTATGTGCCTTCGACGTTGAGGCTGGAAAAGTTGGGAGAGACCTATCGGAGGCCATATTTAGCCCACCGAACAACGCCAGGAGGTTTGCTGAGGTTCCGAAGTTGAACGTGAAGGTCTTGAGGGGGCCCCTCATGGATGGGATAAGTGAGACTCTGAGAGGGGAGGTTAAGATAGACTACTCGAAGGAGGTGGATGTGGCCCAGAGCCTCAAGGAGAGCGAGGCTGAGATAGCGATTAACCTCCTCCCAAGCGGTTCGATCGATGCTCCAAAACGCTACGCAGAGGAATCCCTGAGGGCTGGATGCGCCTTCATAAACGCCACCCCAACAAGGATAGCCAGTGACCCATTATGGATCCATAGGTTCAATGAGGCTGGGCTACCGATCATCGGGGATGACCTAACAGACCAGGTTGGCGCAACCATACTCCACAAGACATTGCTGAAGATGTTAAGTGAGAGGGGTATACACGTATCGGAGACGTACCAGCTCGATGTCGGGGGTGGAACCGAATCTCTAGACACCCTCGAGAGGGCTAGAGATGTGAAGAGGTGGATAAAGACCGAGTCCATTAGGGCTGTACTACCATACGAAGCCTCGATAATCGCTGGGTCAACCGACTACGTGGATTTCCTAGGTAACAGGAGGGACAGTTACTTCTGGCTTAGGGGGTTATACTTCGGCGGAACCCCGCTATACTTGGATATAAAACTCAGCACATTCGATGCGCCAAACGCTGGATCAGTTATGATGGATGTAATAAGGGCGACGAAGATAGCCCTCGAGAGAGGTGACTCCGGGCATATACTGCCCATCTCAGCCTACGCCTTCAAGAGGCCAGTTAAGATCATCCCACCGGATGAGGCCGACAGGCTATTCGAGGAGTACATTGGTGGAGATGACATGGAGCATCATCCTCCTCAGTGATCCCGGTATGGTAGGCGTGATAAGCTATAGAACTGTAAGGCGCGGTCGATCTAGAGGTTACGCTGTAAGACCTCATGTTGGCGGTAGAATGTGAGAATCCTACTGACCACCGTATCTAATGTTCGATAACTTGTCGCTTACATTCACCACAGAATAGCTGAGCGGTGCGACTATTGTGAGAGCTCGAGAGTTAACCTAGAGAGTTACCTGCTGGTGATGATTGTTAGGCTCTTCGAGAGGTTATAGCTCCTGACTGGAACGCCCAGTTTTTCATCTAAGCTCTCAGGTATTCAAACCCTTGAGGAGGATTATTGGACGCATAGCAGAGGTTAAGGCTTCAATAAGCGAGGTTGGAGTTATGGGGTTATGGTGGCTTATGAAGCGTAGGGCTGAACTTCCCATCTAACCACAGCCTAAACCAATCCGATGCCTTCAACTCCAAACTTTTAAAGGTGGAAAGCATCTATCTATTCTCTAGATGAGGGTGTCCCTTTTGCCGCTCCTTAGAAGGAGACGAAACGAGGAGATTTCAGCCCTTTTATCCGAGGTTAGGGCCAGCGTTAAGGTTGTAGCCGTAAACCTGATAAGGGTTCAGGAGTTAAAGTCTAGGTTCAGCCCCTACGAGGGGGAGTTGAGGTCCCGCTTGGAGATGGCGGTGTCGGAGTTAAGATCCCTCAAGGAACTTATAGGTAGGGGTAACCCATCCCTGAAGGAACTCGGTGGAGATACATATAACTCCATCAAGCTTATGGAGGCTTACTCGGTAATAAGTGAAAGTGAAGGGGTGGAGTTCATCGAGGAGAATGTAGAGAGGATACTCCGTGCGGCTAGATGGTGTGATGGGAGCATAAGCAAGACCCTGAAGGAACTCCACAGCCGAGGATAGGTGAAGGGTTACGCGTAGGGAGAATCCACCTAAGAGGCATCCAAGCGTGTCGGTAGCCATACCCGCCTCGCTAGTTTCTGATGTACCCCACCTCAGGGAGAAGACATCAAAGATTGGATTGATAGGCAGGGCCCTAGCCATATTCAGAGTCGACGAGGTGGTGATATACCCGGATGAACTGGAAACAGACCAGAGGAGGGAGATTAATCTAATCGCAACGATCCTGGCATACATGGAGACCCCTCAGTACCTAAGGAGGAGGCTCTTCAAGATAAGGCCTGAGCTGCGATACGCAGGGATATTACCACCCCTGCGGACGCCACACCACCCCCTCACAGATAAGATTAAGAAACTGAAGGTTGGAGAGTTCAGGGAGGGAGTTGTAGTATCACAGACGAGGGAGGGCTCACTCGTTGACATAGGGGTGGAAGAGCCGGCATTAATACCAAACCTGAGGATAAATAGGGGTGTACGCGTGACCGTCAAGGTACTGGAGAAGGAGGGGAGACTGAGGGTCGGACTGGCCGACCCTCGGAAGATAGAAACCTACTGGGGCTATACGGTTAGGATCTCCAGAAGACCCCTGGGTAGGATGACGAGGGAAGGAGGATTCGACCTAGTTATAGCTACATCACGCTGGGGCGATCCACTAAACAAGGTTTTAGACGAGCTGAGGGATTCCTGGAGGAGGTCAAGGAAGGTTCTCATCGCCTTCGGGGCGCCAGCTAGGGGCCTGAGGGAAATACTAGCTCAGGAGGACGTTGAGATGAGGGACTTCGCCGACTTCGTGGTGAATACGATACCTAAACAGGCGACTGAAACCGTTAGGACTGAGGAGGCCCTCTACGTCACACTCTCAATCTTCAATCTACTCTTGGACGAATGAGTGGAGATGTTGTAGGATCTCATACACCTACTTGGAAGATAACCTGCCCCTAAAGTGGATTACACGTTGCAGGACGGTTATGTGGGTCAGTACAGCTAGAATTATGATGCTCCACCTCAAGGCTTCAGGCCAGAACAGATTGATGAAGCTTGCACAGACTATTATGAGGAGCCTCTCAGCTCTCTCAACTAGGCCGACAGTCTCCATCGGAACCCCAGCGGCCTCAGCCCTTGCTCGGGTATAACTGACCAGTATCGAGCCGACGAGCGCTATGAGCCCCCAGGTAAGGTCGCATAAACCACCGAGGATTAGTCCGCAGTAGATGGCTGCATCTGCATAGCGGTCTAGGAGGGAGTCTAGGAAGCCGCCGAATGTTGTAGCCTCGCCGTATAGCCTCGCTAGAACCCCATCCAGGGCGTCGCAGAAGCCGGATGCCAGAAGGAGCAAGGGCGCGACCATCAGGAGCACCCTATCACCACCCGATAGCCAGTAGGTGAACCCCGATGCCATAGCCAGCGTTATCCCAACTACACTTACATGGTTCGGCGTTAAACCTAACTTGTGGGCTGCCCCCGCCTCGGCGGCCATCCAGGACTGAACCCTCCTCTTCAGCTTCGTCAACAACCCCTCTCCGCACCACGAGGCTGGCTCCCCACAAACTATGGAGATAACCCCTTATATCTGATACAGTCCAAAATATTAAGATGAGGGAGATAAGGGTTAGGGAGATGACGAGGTTCAGGTATAAACAGGTGATAGTGCTGAGGGGCGACCTAGAGATGAGCGCTGGAAAGGCAGCTGCCCAAGCAAGCCACGCAGCCGTTGCGGCCGCCGAGGAGGCTAGGAGGAACCATGAGGATTGGTGGAGGGAGTGGCTCAGGGAGGGTCAACGTAAGATTGTCGTAAGGGTCAACTCCGAGGAAGACCTCATCAGGCTTGAGGGTGAGGCCAAGGCTCTCGGCTTACCGGCAGCCCTCATAACCGATATGGGCTTAACCGAGCTGGAACCTGGGACTAAGAGTTCTCTGGGGATCGGCCCGGCGCCCTCAGCCTTGGTTGATAAGGTCACTGGGAGGCTCCCGTTATATTAGATGTTGGAAACTACACCTAGATAGGAGACCACGTATTTTGTCTGAGCCACCGGAACTCGAGGCGAGGTTAGGGATTGAGGTTTATTCAACCGGGACCCCAGGTGTGGGTGGCAGGATACGGCAGACCCCAGAGGACTTCATTGTTGAGGAGATACTTACCGACGGAACTACGGCGAAGGTTGACTTATCCGAGATTGAGGAACCGGGTGGATTAAGGGGTTGGGGACGCCACCTCCTCTGCATAATGGTGAAGAGGAATAGGGACACCATGATCACGGTGAGGAGGATAGCGGAGAAACTCGGCATCAACTGGCGGATGATCCACATAGCCGGGATAAAGGATACGAGGGCCCTCACAGCCCAGTTCATCACGATAAGCACCGTGAAGCTCGAACTCTTACCAAAACTGAGGATTGATGGAACGATTATAAGGCCTCTCAGATTCCTAAATGAGGCGATATCACAGAGGAACCTATTCGGGAACCACTTCCACGTAACAATCAGGTCTATAAAATTAAAACCAGAAGTCGTTAGGGAGAGGATAGACCGTACAGTGCAGGATCTAGAGAGGTATGGTGGTTTGCCAAACTACTTCGGACACCAGAGGTTCGGCACGGTGAGGCCGATAACCCATCTAATAGGACGTTCCATCGTGAAGGGGGATTACAAGACAGCCGTTTCGCTATTTTTATCACATCGGGGGGGATCTGAGGATCCAGCTACCGAAGAGGCGAGGTACCTGTCAGGGATTGGTGAATACCGGAAGGCCCTCAAGCTGTTCCCAAGACATCTAAGTTACGAGAGAGCGATCCTGAAGTACCTCGTTAAGTATCCGAGAGACTACGTTGGAGCCCTCATGAGGCTTCCGGTTGAACTTCGCAGGCTTATGGTTCAAGCCTACCAGTCATACCTGTACAATAGGTTCTTAAGCCGAAGGATAAGGGAAGGAGTACCATTAAATAAAGCACAGGTGGGAGATTACATTTTGGAGCTGGATGAGCTTGGTCTACCAACTGAACGTTCCGTGAAGGCATCCAGCGGAGACCTACAAGAGATAAACCGCGAAATCGCCAAGCATGGAATGGGCATAGCCATCCCCCTAATCGGCTTCAAGCAGGGCCCATCCGACGGGATACAGGGCGATATAGAGAGGGAGATACTGGAATCTGAGGGAGTTAAACCGGGAGACTTCAACATTAAGGACATGCGGGATGCAAGCGCCCCTGGGAGCTTGAGACCGGTATTAGCGCAAGTTATGGACTTTACTGTTGAAAAGGTCTCTGAGGACAGCCTAAACCTTGGGAAGCTGATGGTCGAGTTGGACTTCGTTCTGCATAGGGGTGTGTATGGAACAATACTACTGAGGGAGGTAATGAAGCCGAGGAATCTAGTTAGGTCGGGGTTCTAAATGTGGCCCAGCAATCTCATGGGGTTAGTCTGAACCTGTCCCTAGGGAATAGGACAACCTCCCGTATATTCTTCCTCCCCGTCAACATCATAACAACCCGTTCCAGACCTATAGCCCAACCGGCGTGAGGTGGCATTCCATAGTCGAAGGTTTTCAGGTGATAGGAGAAGGACTCCGGTGAGAGACCTTGCTCCTTCAACCTCCTTATCAACAACTCCTTATCGTGAACCCTAGTCCCACCTGAGGCAAGCTCGATCCAGTGCCACATCATGTCGAAGCCCTCACTTATCTCCGGGTTATCATCCCTAGGCTTTATGTAGAAGGGTTTCAACCTCGTTGGCCAGTCGGTTATGAAGTAGAAGTATGGGTGCATCTTCCCGAGAGCCCTATACGCCGCCGTTGGGATGTCCTCACCCCATGATATCTCAATGCCCACATCTTTCAGATCTTGGAGAACCTCGTCATATGTTAACCGCTTAAATGGGAGCCTTGGGACTTCGACGTTGTGCTTGAGCGTCCTAAGCTCCTCCTTGCAGGTCTCCTTAACAACCTTACATACGTGATGCATTAGCTCCTCAGCAACTTTCATCACGTCTTCAGCCGTTGCGAAGGCCTCCTCTACATCGATGGATGTGAACTCGGTCAGGTGCCTCCTCGTATGCGACTTCTCAGCCCTAAAGGTCGGCCCTATCTCGAAGACCTTTTCGAAGTCTATGACAAGTTGTTCCTTGTATAGTTGCGGGCTTTGCGCAAGGAAGGCCTCACGCTCAAAGTATGCTATTGGGAATAGGGCTGCCCCACCCTCGGTTGCGGAGGCTATTATCTTCGGAGTATTTATCTCCATGAAGCCCTGCTTTATCAGGAAGTTCCTTGTCGCCTCTAGAACCTTGTGGCGTATCCTGAAGATCGCCTGGTTCTCATCCCTGCGGAGGTCTATTATCCTCGCGTCGAGCCTGACATCTATATCCGCCGGGGTTCGGCCGGTTATATCTATCGGGAGAGGCTGCTTCGCTATCCCCAGTATCCTCATCTCCTTTGGGATTACCTCCGCCCCCCCGGGGGCTTTATTCATCCTCTTCACTATACCCTTAACACCTACGCAGTACTGTCTCTGCAGGGAGTCGGCCTTCCTGAGGGTTTCCTTGTCAACCTTATCCTGCGGAACGGTTATCTGGACCGTTCCCTCCTTATCTTGTAAGATTATAAACCTTATGCCGCCTAGGTCCCTTATGTCCCTCACCCAGCCTAGGACTATAACCTCCTCACCGTCAAGTTCGGGCCTTATATCCCTCGAATAATGGGTTCTACGCCACTTTCCTAGCTTGTCAACCTTCATGGTTCACTCCGCCATCAATCAGCGAATTCAATCCTCAGGGTTATGCCGTGTATCTTCTTCGCTATCTTCTTTAACGCCTCTGTATTTGTTGGAGTTCTCCTCCCACTGCGTTTAAGTATAACCCGGGTCTCGGTGGTTCCATCGGGAAGCCATATCTTGTTTATGGTTATAATGTTCATTGGGGCGAATAGGTCCTCGAGGAACTTCCTCTCATCGGAGTTATACTCTAAGACCCTAACAGTCTTCTTAAACTTCTGCCCTATAAACCTGATTATCTTCCCACCATAACTGAGCATGCGGGCGACATCACCGCGCCCGACAAGGATGGCGAGGACATCATCAGCCTCTATGGCTTTATGGAAATATACGCTCTGAAGCGGGGGATACTTATCTTCGAGAGTTAGGAGTAGGCGGGCGATCTTAATATCAGTCTCACTTACCTCGCCCCTTCTAACTTTCTCCCGGCATTTGGGACATAATATTCCACTCTTCAGGCAGAATTGACATAATTCCGCTCTCACTTACCATTAAACCCCCCGCAAAATAAAGGAGGGGGGCGGAGTTCTGGTTCACGCCTGAAACCTCAACGTGTCAGTGTTATCTCTATTGTACTGACGTTGGTAGCCGTGTTGCTTCCCTCAGCCGGCTGCAGCTGCTCGGTCCCTATATCTATACTCTCCACCTTAACATCTGGTAGGAATCGGCGTCTAACTATCTCAACAACATCGACGGCCCTGCTTATCGCTCGCCCTCTCGCCTTAACGCTTACCTCCTTGGCTCCGCTGTGAAAGAGGGTTATGCAAGCCAAGACGTAGTTCATCACGGGTTTCCGCCCAATCAGCACGGAGTTGTTTTCTGACAATCCCACCGCCTCACTCCTAGACTTATATCCTCATTAAGGCTTTTAATGCACTCATTCCATTAATAAATATCTTGCGGTTCTCTTATAAAGCTCTAAGGTGGACAATCTTAGAGGCGCTCATACCGGCGACGGCGAGCAAAACACCTTTAAGCGCAGTTTCTACTCAAATAAAAGAGGCATAAACAACTGGTTTAGGGATGGAAAGGAACGTAATGGTGATCGTCCAAGCCGAATGGACAGACCACCGTAAAACAATAACCATAACCAAACATGGTAGACCGGAAGACGAGTATCCGCCGACCGCGGTCTGTGCGGGAGATCCCATGAGGAACTCAATGGATGTTGGAGGGAGGTGTTGGATGAACGGGGGCGAGGGGGATGGCGACGCCCCAGGCAGAGACATCGAGAATTCTCCACCGTCTTGGACAGTCCATACTATCGCTCTCCTTCAACCTAGGCGGGTTATTAGCAGGGTTTATCCTAGCCATAAACATCGACGTATTCTCAACGATCCCATGGGCCATAATCCTCCTACCCGGAATGCTAACACTTAAGGGCGCCATAGGAGGGATCCTCAGCGGACGCTTAAGCACGGGTTTACACCTTGGAATAATAAAACCGAGTTATGGCGAGAACACGCGGGACTTCTACCTCCTCTTATCCTCGATAACGGTTATGGCATTCTTAAGCTGCCTAATGCTGGGATCGGTCTCCTTCCTGATCGGTTTGGTGATCTGGGGGGCAACTTTGAGGGGTTACTTGGATATGCTGTCCATCGCCCTCAGCTCTATGGGCCTCTCGCTCCTAATAGTATCGCCAACAACCATAGCCGCCTCTTTCCTATCCTTCAAGAGGAGGCTGGACCCAGATATAATGGTCTACCCGGTTACATCAACAGTTGCTGATATAATCGTAACGTTCATCTACACCAGGCTTCTTCGGGGGTTCTTCTCAGGCGGATTCTGTTTCCACCTCACTGTCTTGATCGATCTAGCCTTCCTCTCAACCGTCTTGGCATCCCTATACAAGAACTTCAAGGATAAATATTTCATAAGAACCCTTGAAGAGTTCACCCTGACGCTCCTCTCCGTAACCGTGATAACGAGTGTAACGGGACTCTTCCTAAGCGGGATAAGAGAGGCTGTTGGAAGTAGACCTGAGATCTACCTTGTCTATCCGGCCTTGATCGATACTGTTGGGGATACAGGCTCAATAGTCGGGTCTACAGCCACAACCAAGCTCTTCACCGGGATGATCGAGCCGTCCCTCCGATCGATTAGGAAGCATGTAACAGAGATACTGAATGCATGGGCAGCCTCGATCATCATGTTCATCCTATACTTCATGATGGCAATTGTTGTCTGCAATATGCTCAACCCAGTTAACTCCCTGATGCTTCTGGCCCAGATCTCGGCCACCAACATACTCTCGGTCTCGGTCATGGTCTTCATAGTCTTCTCGATAGCCATATCAACCTTCAAGAGAGCCTTAAACCCAGATAACTTCGTGATACCGGTGGAGAGTTCCCTAGCGGACGCCGTAACGACGATATCGCTCTACATAGCCATAGTAGCCATATCATAAATGAGTTGGAGGATCAGCTGGACAGACCGCCTAAGCCTCGATAAGTATAAGTATGATTTGTCAATCTTTCTTCAGAAAAAGAGGAGGACCCAAATCTTGCCAGCGATTGAGGTTGGTAGGATCTGCGTTAAGGTGGCTGGCCGTGAGGCTGGGAGGCGCTGCGTGATAGTCGACATAATCGACAAGAACTTCGTCCTCGTCACCGGCCCAAAGAGCATAACAGGGGTTAAGCGGAGAAGGGCGAACATAAAACACCTCAAACCGACTGAGAAGAGGATAAATATCCGAAGGAGGGCCACTGATGAGGAGGTCATAAAGGCCCTAGCCGAGGCGGGTGAGATCGAGGAACCCGAGGAGAAGCTCGAAGAGGCTGGGGAGAAAAGGGAGGGGTGACAAACCCCACGCCACCATTTATTATCGTGAAAGTATGATCTCATTATTCGTGGGAGAAGTGGGTGATGCAGAAGTTAACAGCCCCATGGGAGGTGAAGAGGGAGCTCATAATCAAAGCAGATGCAGAGACTGATCCAAGGTACGGTCATAAACCAGAGGAGAGACCGGTAGAAGAACTCCTAAAGTTCGGTGTGATAAACCTCGACAAACCCCCAGGCCCAACAAGCCATGAGATAACAGCTTGGATAAAGAGAATACTGCAGGTAGAGCATGCTGGTCACGGCGGAACCCTAGAAGCCCGGGAACCCTGAAGGGGCTGGGGAGATCCGAAGGTGACCGGCGTCCTACCGATAGCCCTAAGGGAGGCCGTTAAGGTTATACAGGTCCTACTGAGGGCTGGGAAGGAGTACATCTGCGTGATGAAGCTCCATTCAGAAATCCCTGAGGAGAGGGTCAAGACAGTCCTTGAGGAGTTCCAAGGCCCAATCTACCAGAGACCTCCCCTGAGGGCCTCAGTCAAGAGGAGACTGAGAGTTAGGAGGATCTACTACATGGACATGATGGAGATGGATGGGAGAAACGTCCTATTAAGGATAGGATGCGAGGCCGGAACCTACGTGAGGAAGTTGATACACGATGTCGGGGAGGTTCTAGGGTGCGGTGCACACATGCACGAGTTGAGGAGGACGAGGGCCGGGCCATTCGCAGAGGAGGGTAGCATAACCCTCCACGACTTGGCATACCTATACGAGAGGTGGAGAGAGACAGGTGAAGATTCCCTCATAAGGAGGGCCATACTCCCGATGGAGAGGGCTCTGGAGCTAACACCAAAGATATACATAAGGGACTCAGCCGTAGATGCTATCTGCCATGGAGCCCACCTAACAGCCCCAGGGGTAGTCGCAGTCGAGACAGGGATAAAACCAAGAGAGACGATAGCGATACTAACCTTAAAGGGGGAAGCCGTAGCCCTAGCAAAAGCGACAAACACAACAGAGAACATACTCGAAATGAATCATGGAATAGTGGCAAAGAACATGAGGGTCCTAATGCCGAAGGGAACATACCCAAAGATGTGGCACAAAAAGAAAAGGGAAGAGTAACCCTTAAAATGCACCGATAAAATCAGAGATATGGAGGCCGGGGTCTCCTAGAGCCAAAGGCGGGAAATCCGGTAGGGAGCAGACCTAACAAAGGAAAGAGGGAGCCCAAGCCTGGAGCCGGAGAGGGAGAGCCTGTGGCCCCTCGGGGCCGCGTGGGTTCAAATCCCACCCCCGGCGCCACCTTCCCGGTTCAAATCTCCTCCACCCTCTTTTAGGTTCTCAGGACAGTTAGAGGTTGGGATGCTAAGCGAAATCTATGACTATGAGGAGAGGCTTGAGAACCTCGCAAAACGCCTCGAGACCCTAGAGGAAAATTTCCAGAGCCTCTTAGCCGCAGAAGGCGGATCAGCTCATAGACTTCCAGCCTCACCATCCTGACCTCCTCAAGCAGCCTAACGACATCACTCCACC
>CAZCOP010000031.1:0-1133 GCA_964499825.1 uncultured Candidatus Bathyarchaeia archaeon | reverse complement strand
ATGCTGTCTTCTGTCCTTTATGTGGAAGACTGTTGGAGAATCAAATATGGAGGTTCTTTAATGCTAAAGCAATGTCGAAGGGTAACTTTCAAAATTATAATAGAAATCCCTAAACCTCTTTAGACTATGTGAATAAGTAGATAGTTAAGGATTTAATTAAAGCCCAGAAGATCCTTAAGTTAGCCCTTAACCTTCCCCCAATCCTTGGATCATCCCTCCTTGGTGGAGGCTCATAGAAGATCTCACCTATCCTAAACCCCTTTTTCTTGGCTATAACTAAGAACTCAGCTCCGAAAGTCTCCCCACCCCTAAGATTGAATGAGCTAACAATCTCCCTCCTATAGGCTCTGAAGTTGGAAAAAACATCCTTGACGCTTAAAATTCCGCCGAGAATCTTGGATGATATTCTCTCGGACAAGCGGGGCAACCAGCTCCGTGAGGCGACAACAAGATCATAATGCTCCATCTCAGCAACTAACCTGCCGATATGCCTTGGATCATTCTCAAGATCAGCGTCAATCGTGATTATAATCGGGTTTTTAGCCAGCTTCATACCATATAATAAACCCTTACTCTGTCCCTCTCTACGTTTCTTAACAGCAACGTCAGCAAGAGACCTAGCAACTTCAAAAGTTCCATCAGGAGAATCATCATCAACAACAATGATCTCATGAGGTATATCCTTAAGAACGTCTCTCAAAACATAGATAAGCCTTTTAACATTCTCCCTCTCATTCCAAGTTGTAGTCACAACCGAAACCTTACAAACCAACCAAAACACCTAATAACCCCTTAACACAACCAAAAATAAAAACTTAATATTCTCAATCATTAAATTCTCAAATCTGAGAGGTCTAAGCCATGAAGAGGATCGGAGTTGTAACAGCGGGTGGAGACGCGCCAGGAATGAATGCAGCTATCCGCTCCATAGTCAGATCAGCAATCTATAATGGTCTAGAAGTTATAGGATTCGAGAGAGGCTACGCTGGGCTTATAGAGGGACAAGTCAGAAAGATGGGTCTAAGATCTGTCAGCGGCATAATAAACCAAGGTGGAACAATACTCAGAACCGTAAGATGCAAGAGAATGAAGGCTCCAGAAGGATTGGAGAGGGCGGCTGAAACCCTCAAAGA
>CAZCOP010000030.1:1244-15479 GCA_964499825.1 uncultured Candidatus Bathyarchaeia archaeon | reverse complement strand
GGATGGCTCCTGGTTCAAGGGGAACCTCCACGCTCACAGCATCTACTCAGACGGAGTTCTAGGGCCATATCAGCTCTCATTCCTTTACAGAGCGAGCGGCTACAACTTCCTATTCCTGACGGACCACAACGTTCTGGTCGACGTTAGCGGGGAAGCCAGGAGGTTCGAGGACTTCCTGCTCCTCCCAGGTGAGGAGATAAACACCGGTAGGTCTGAGGTTGGCACAAGCTACCACCTCGTAGCCCTAAACATAACGGAAGAGATCAAGCCGGATATGGATCCGCAATCGGTTATAGATGAGGCGAAAAGGCAGGGAGGAGAGGCCATAATAGCACACCCCTACTGGTCATCCCTAACGGTCAACGACATATCCAAGCTAAACGGATACCTCGGCATAGAGATCTACAACACATCATGTCAATTCTCGATTGGCAAAGGATACTCCACAACCCACTGGGACGACCTACTCGTGAGGGGGATAAAAACCCTGGGCTTCGCGGTTGACGATGCCCACTGGCACTTCAACCCTTACAGGCCCGTCGACGCATGCTACGCCTGGGTCATGGTTAAGGCTGAGGAGCTATCGGCCGATTCGATAATGGAAAGCCTGAGAAGCGGGTTATTCTACTCCAGTAATGGCCCCCAGATACTCGATATGGAGGTGAATGAAGATTCGGTTCACGTAAAGACCTCACCAGCTAGGGCCATAACATTCATAGCGAACTCGAGCATGGGGAGGAGGTTCACATCCCTGAATGGACCTCTCAGGGAGGCCGAATACACCACGACGGGACGTGAGACCTACATCAGGGTTGAGGTTGAGGATTACACGGGTAGGATGGCTTGGTCAAACCCCATAATCCTAGAGGAATGAAGGGGAGGCCGCCTGCCTATACCATGATCTCCATATTGTCCAGTCCAACCCTAACCTCACAGTTGAGCAATTCGTTTCCGAGCCTCTCCATCTCCCCCTCACGTCCGTAGAGCCTCGGATGTATATGGTTCACGATCAGCCTCTTTATTGCCTTCCCCTTGAGGGCGGTGAAAAGCTCCTCAGGCTCGAAGTGGGCGCACTCAACTATGGCGAGGTCTGTCTCACCATTCAGGAGGGGATACAACTCGTGTATGCTCCTGAGATCACCGGAGTAGACCAGCCGCTTTCCTTCAGCCTCGAGGAGGAAGGAGTAGGAGAAGCCATCCCTAAGATGGGTATTCCTCAAGGCTGAGACCTTAACCCTTCCATCGTTGTAGAACTCTCCCTCCCTCACCGGCGATATCTCAAGCCGATACCTCAACTCTGCTAAACGGACCGCCTTGAGGAAAGCCTTAAAGGGTTCTATGAAGTCCTCCGGTAGGTATATGGATAGGCTATTCTCGGGTTTAAACCTGAACCTCTCCCCCCTCTTCTGCCATAGGTGCATAACCTGTAGTAGCATGGGTAGGCCGCTCACGTGGTCGGCGTCGGAGTGGGAGATGAAGACGCTTCGGATCGAGTATATATCAACCTTTGGAGTCTCAACCCTGAAACGGTCTAATACGCCGTAGAACTCCAGTAGAGCCCTCGTATGCATGACAGCCGCGCATGGTTCACCGGCATCGATTAGGTAGCTTGATCCCTCTGCCTCCACCAAGACCGACTCGTTGAAGTGTCCAACTATCGGGATCCCGGAGCCTGAGCCTAAGATTAACACCCTCACCCTCCTAACCATCCCTAAAACCTATCTCGGTTTATACTCCTATACGATGCACGCCTATAAGGTTGATCCGGCAAACCAGCCGCGTCGCCGTTCAGCAAAAGTTATTTATCCGAGAGGGTTATGAGTATGATACTGTGGGCTGAAGGTTCTTAGGTGGTTAATGTGGTTGAAGAAGAGGCATCTTACCGTGCTCATAATGTTGTGATACGTGGGACGGTTGAAGGGTATAATGTCGCCTCACTCGAGGACCTGAAGAAGCTCAGCGATGAATTGAAGAAGGTTAGGGATGACCTAAACCTCTTGAAGGAGCAGTTCGGCGACCTGCAGAGGTCATTGAACGCCACAAACTCAAGGCTTGAACGCCTCGAGAACTTCTTAAGGTCTTTCAAGTAACTCTAAGGGGTAATCAGTAGATTTGGAAGGGATCGGTAAGGTTACACTCACCCTTCTGTTGGTAGCCTCCTTGCTCGTTGGAGCGTTCCTATCTTGCTTATGGGTTATGGGATACTACCTAGCCCTCGGTTTAGCCATACCTGAAAGGCCGCTCATAGCGATATCAGATGCGTCACTCTCACCCCAAAACCCAACCTACATTAACATATCACTCATAAATCCATCCTTCTCGCCGGAGGATGCCAGGGTGACCGGGATATCCATACTGACCGAGGATGGGACCACACACAACTTGGACAGCGTGGAACCCTACATCCCATCTGAAGGATATGCGATTAAGGTGGGTGAGAGCGAGACCTTCAAATGTTACTGGTCATGGGCCAACTATTCCGGCGAGGCCGTTAAGGTTCTAGTCTTCATATCCGACGGCTCAGGGGCAACCTTCCAGCTGACCCTACCCTTAACTAAGCTGGAGGTCACAGAGTTCTCCCTAGAACCTAACATAACGAGCTATGTGAACATAACTATCCTAAACTCCGAGGACTCAGCCACCTACGTAAACTTAACCGAGATAACAATAATAATTGAGGGTGAAGCCATAAGGTTAAACAACACAAACCCGTCACTCCCTAACAGCTTGAAGCCGGGTGAGCCTCAAAGGTTCCAGTGCATCTGGAGGTGGTCCAGATACCAAGGTAAGGAGGTAACCGTCGCGGTAAGGACGATGCAGGGTTACACCGCAAAGTATGAGACTGTCATACCGAACTACGTAAACCTTGAGGTGATGAACGCCACCTTCAACCCATCAGATACGAAGGGCTTCAACGTAACGGTCAAGAACGCCGGTTCCTCGATTATACCGGTGGAGGTTGTGGAGGTTAGGCTGACCCTTGATAACGGCACAGCCTACCATGTGGATGTGGTTACGCCGAGCCTCCCCTATGAGCTGGCGGTAAACTCAACGGTAAACTTCAGATGCATCTGGGATTGGACGAATTATAGAGGTAGAGAGATCACAATAACCATCAGAACCCGGGAGGGCTACATCGCGGAGTTTAAGTGCGCAACCCCGTTGAAGTAGGCATGACCAACTTGTTTAGGTTATGTCCCTCCCGGTTGAGCTCATCACGAGTCTGCCGTGCTTAACCCCCTTACAACTGATGAGCTCGTTTGAGATCTCTATAATCTCGTTCGGTAACCCCCTCAAGGCCAGTATCTCCATGCAATTACGCTCGTCTATGTGGATGTGCATCGTGGATATGACGTTCCGGAACCATTTATGTTGTATATCTATCAGCCTCTCAACTATCCCCCTCACCTCGTGGTCGTAGAGTATGGTTAGGGAACCCATGACCTCACCCTCAGCCCTCTCCCACTCCCTCTCAACTATGAAGCTCCTTATCAGGTCCCTGACAGCCTTAGATCGGGTCTTGTATCCCTTCTCAACTATGACCTTATCGAATCTCTCAAGCAACTCCGGATTTATCGATACACTAAACCTAATAGCTCTCTTCAACCTAACCATCCCCATCCAACCTATGTGATCAGCAATAA
The DNA here is from genome assembly GCA_964499825.1 of uncultured Candidatus Bathyarchaeia archaeon. Taxonomy (GTDB): domain Archaea; phylum Thermoproteota; class Bathyarchaeia; order Bathyarchaeales; family B26-1; genus B17-G17. The sequence goes on along the minus strand of CAZCOP010000030.1, from coordinate 11,835 downwards.
TTAATTTTCCTCCAGAAGAGTCAGTTTGTGGTGTGCTAACGGCCTTCTAGGAATCGCTATTCAGGACGTACCGCATCTTCCCGGTTATCGTTACAGATCCAGCATCGGCTCAGCCTACTGCAAACTTTAGGGAGGCTCTGACGTTTCAGGTTCTCTCCCTCTCAGGAGAACCTTAAGTAGGCTCTTCAACGCCCTCTCGGCTAACGTTCCCATCAGAATAAAACTTGGAAAATCTCAAGATTTAAATTTTAAAGCTGGTAAAATGGAGATTCAGGGGAAGATGGTTCCTAAGATAAGCGTGTTCATCCCTGTCTATAGGGAGTCAAAGTTACTCAAACCCTTACTGGTCAACCTCCTAAACGATCCTTACGAGGATAAAGAGATACTCGTAGTTATAGATGAACCGACGGATTACAGCCTCAAGTTGGCTAAGGAATTTAACGGCAGAGTCAAGTTCATACTTAACGGCGAGAGGAAGGGTAAGGCAAACGTGTTAAACGGGATCGTGAGGGAATCAGATGGGGAGATCCTACTCTTCCTAGACTCCGACGTACAGATAGATGGAAACCCCGGGAGCTTTCTGGGGAGGATATCGGGGGAGCTCGAGGACGCGGAGATTGTGGAGGTTAAGAAGAAGGTTATCCGTGACTCCTTCCTGGCGAGGATGGTAACCTACGACTTCCTAAGCTTCAGCTTCACGAGCTGGCTATTCTCTAAGACGTTAAAGAGGTGTCTAGGCTTCCACGGGGCAGCCTTCGCGATGAGGAGGGAAACCTTCAAGGCGCTAAAGGGTTTCCGAAGGGTGATCTCAGAGGACCTAGATATGGGCATAAGATCCTTCATGGAGGGTGTTAGGTTCAAGTTTCTAGATGACCTCGCCGTCTACACGGTGGTTCCGCGTTCGTGGGGTGAATGGTTCAAGCAGAGGAGGCGTTGGGGGATCGGTGCAGCTCTATGGCTTAAGGAGTACTTCAGGGACCTTGTGGTTATCGTTAGGAGGTATCCCAAGGTTCTTCTCCCCTCGCTGCTACTGTTGTTTCCCTTCCTACCCCTACTACTCGTAAACCTCTTCATCCCGGATGAGCTTTACGTTAAGGCTATCTACGTCTCCCTCTTGCTTGCATCGACGAGGACAAGCATCCTGCTGCCGCCAATCGCCTTCACATCCACAAGCCTCTCGCTGCTTAAGAACCTCTCAGTGTCGATGGGCAACCTCGGCATCTACTCCTACATATTTTACGCCATCTCGCGGAGGATGGATTACTCATTCAACCCTGTGGACTTCGCCCTCTTCTACTTCTTCTACTCCCCCCTCTGGCTCCTGATAGTGATCATAAGCATAATCAAGGTTTACACGGGTTCAGAATTGGTTGATGTGGACTGGAAGATTTAAACATCCAATTTTTAGACGATTTTAAAGATTATATACTCATTTGTCGTCTATATGTTAGAGAGTGGGGAGAGTTAATCGATGGCTGAAGGCTTCAACTCCTGTGTTCCGAAGGGTTTGACGCCAGACTGGATGTGCCTCCCGCCCTTCTCACAATCGATGAAGGTGAATAATGATGTTAAGAGTAAGCTCGGTATAGGCTGCGTCGTCGTGGGGGAGGGCGAGAAGGCTGCTGTGATCCCGAACGGAGTTTACACCGACCGCTCAAAGCCTGTGTAGACCGTGCTGAGTGGTTCAGATGGTATAGGTCGATGAGGGAGCCGATGATTCCGCATGTTGATCGTCTGGTTTACCATAAGGCGTCCACACCCTAGTTAGGGAGAGATGTCGACAGCTCATGGCAACGAGTAAAGATAGAAACCCTCTACGATGATGAGGAGTGATCAAAGAGGTAAGAGGGCTGTTCCGGAATGTTTGAGAACGTCATCCTCACACTGCTGGAGCTCATGTGGAGCCTAGGTTACCCAGGACTCTTCATATTGATGTTCCTAGCTGGCTTCTGCGCCCCAATCCCTTGGGAGGTCATCCTCATGCCCGTGGGAGCTTCAGAGATGGATCCCATAATCTCCTCCTTGATGGGTGGACTCGGCTCCTCACTTGGGGCTGCCCTTGGGTATTGGGTTGGCAGGGAGCTAGGTAGACCCCTCCTGTTGAGGTGGGGGAGATACGTTCTCATCGGTGAGTGTGAACTCAGAAGGGTTGAGGTGTGGATAGAGAGGTGGGGGAACGTTGCCACGATAGTCTGTAGGTCGGTTCAGTACCTGCCGTACAAGACCTTCAACCTTGCAGCTGGAGTATTGGGTTTAAGTTTTCCATCTTACATGGTATTAACCATAATCGGCTCGTTCATGAAGTGCCTCTCCTTAATCTACATCGGAGTTGTGGCGTCGGTAAATTACGATCTACTCACCCTGATCATATTGTCATCGCTGGTCGTGAGCGTGCTGGTCTATTTTAGGGCTTTGAGGGATGGAAGAGGAGAGTAAGGATGGGCTAAGGTTTAATAAAGTGAGGAGGTTTAGAGCATCTAAACTGGGGTGAGCTGAGTGTCACTGAACGTTCTGACGGAGTTCGAGCGTGAGGTCTACGAGTTTATAAAGAGGCATGGGGAGGTTATGACGGTTAACATCCCGCCCAAGATGAGGGGCGCCATCCCCAGCCTAGTGAGGAAGGGCTTGGTGGAGGTCTATAAGAGGTATACAAACCCTTTCGCTAGTGGTGGTAAAAAGAAGTTCGTTAAGGTTAAGGAGTGAACAGTCGGATTTCAGTAGATCGGTATCCCCTCTTTCGGGTCCCTCGTAACCTCGTTGAACTTCTCAAGCAGCTTCCTTGTAACCTTGCCGATCTTTCCGTCACCGATGATCCTCTTATTCACTGAGGTGATGGGCATTATCTCGGCGGCTGTACCGGTTAGGAAGACCTCATCGGCTGAATACAGCTCACTTGGGGTTATATCCCTCTCGACAACGGAGTACCCGAGCTCCTTAGCTATCCTCTTAACGACGTTAGCGGTTATTCCAGGTAGGGCTCCACTGGACCTAGGCGGCGTTATTATGGTTTCACCCTTAACTATGAAGAGGTTCTCCCCTGTTGCTTCGCAGAGGAATCCCCTACTGTCGAGGATCAGGGCTTCATCTGCACCAGCGTTTATGGCTTCTATCTTCGAGAGTATGCTATTAAGGTAGTTGAGCGACTTTATCTCGTGCGTCGTTGCATCCACCGAGTCCCTTCTAACCCACGAGATTACCACGCTTAAGCCCTTCTCCCTCTTCTCGGCATCGTAGAGTTGTATGAGGGGTTCAGTTATTATTATGACCGAAGGCTTGGGGCACTTCCTAGGGTCCAATCCGAGGTCCCCGATGCCCCTTGTGACGATGAGGCGTATGTAGGCATCCCTTAGGTTGTTCTTCCTCAACGTCTCCAAGACCGCTTTGATCATCTCCTCCTTGGTCAGCGGTATCCTCAGCATTATGGCGTGTGCAGATTTGTAGAGCCTATCTATATGCTCCCTGAGTTTAAACACAACCCCGCTGTAGGAGCGGATCCCCTCGAAAACCCCGTCGCCGTATAGGAAACCGTGGTCATAAACCGAAACCTTCGCCTGAGATTTTGGGTAGTACTCACCATCTATATAGACGAGCAGCTCCCCTACCTCAGACATGGCAATCCCTCTAAATTTAACCTTAACCACCATTTAACTCTGATTATACTTATTTAGGTTTCTAAAAGGTGATGAGCGGCCATGTTGGTCAATGCACCAAAAAAGGGTTCAGCATCCCCAATTACGGCGCACTAAACTCAAAAGTGGCTATGTAAGTATTCCCTAACTATCCGCCCATCTACAAGCTCAACAACCCTATCAGCTGAACTCGCTATGCTCTGATCATGAGTCACGACGATTATGGTTATCCCATATCTCCTATTCGCCCTAGCTAGGAGCTTAACTATGTTAGCCCCCGTTTTTGGGTCTAGATTTCCGGTCGGTTCGTCGCAGAGGAGGAGAGTAGGCTCATTCACGAAGGCCCTCGCTATGGCGACTCTCTGTTGTTCGCCGGCGGAGAGCTGGCTTGGGAAGTGGTGGAGCCTCTCCTCCAACCCAACCATTCTGAGGATAATCTCAGCCCTCCTCCTTGCCTCCTCCCTACTCAGACCAAGGATCTCGGCTGGAACCATAACGTTCTCAAGAACTGTGAAGGTTGGGATTAAATTGAAGAACTGAAAGACGAAGCCTATATTCTCAGCTCTGAACCTTGCGAGCTTAAACTCGTTCATCCTCGTCAAGTTCTCGCCGTTTACGTAGACGAGTCCATCCGTGGGTCTGTCCAGCCCGCCGATTATATTCAGCAGGGTTGACTTCCCGGAGCCGCTTGGCCCCAAGACGGCTACGTATTCACCCCTCCTAACGTTCAAGTCCACACCCTTCAAGGCTTCAACCGCGGCTTCACCGAAGCCGTATACCTTCCAAACCCTCCTAAGGACGACTAAATCCCTGAAGACCGCCATGGTACACCCTTCCCCGGGCTCCCATCCATTTACTTACCCATCCTTTAAATATTAAATCTAAGGTTAGTTTTTATAAGCCATCATTGGGGAGGAGTGATGCCTAGGCGTTCATTGATTATAGATTCACATGTCCACCTAAAGCATGGAGACATCAACAAGACGGAGTACAGCCCGGAGACTATAGTCTATATTATGGATGAGGTTGGGATAGATAAGTCGGTTATCTTCGCAATGTCCACTACAACTAGGCGTTCCATCGAGATGGCTGAGGATGCCGTAGGTAAGTTTCCAGACCGCCTAATCCCCTACGTCTATGCCCTACCAAACTACGAGAGGGCGGTGATCGTGGAGATAGAGGAGGCGATCAAGGAACTAGGATTTAAAGGGATAAAGCTCCACGTGGGAGAATGTTCACTGGAGGGCTACGTCGTTGATCCCGTTCTAGCCCTCGCGGGGAGGTACGATGTCCCCTGCCTGATAGACTGCGGTGGGAGGTACAACCTGATAGAGAGGATGGCGAGGAAATTCCCAGAGACTAAAATAATAGTAGCCCATCTGGGTAAATATCTCTGTAAGGATGGAGCCCTGATAGATAGGTTCATAAAGATGGCTGAAGAGTACGAGAACATCTTCCTAGACGCTAGCGGCGTAATCCTCACGGAGAAGATCAGGAAGGCTGTAAGCACTGTAGGCTCCGATCGCGTATTCTTCGGGACTGATGGACCTGCGCCGAGCCTAGCTGAGCATGCACGGGCTGAACTGGAGAAGATTCGTGGGTTAAACTTAGACCCCGACGATGAGAGAGCCGTTTTGGGTGAGGCTATAGCAAAGTTGCTGGGGATACAAATATCCTAACTGAGGTGGATGAAGCTCGCAAGCCTTAACCTAGACGCCGGAAGCTTACAAAATTTGACTGTAATATCAACCTTTCCATCCCAAGGGCATGGCGGGCCTCATAGTCCAAGACTGCCAGAGGGTCATCTCCTCTATGCGTTTAGACCTGAAGCTTCTGGGGAAGATAATCCAGCCCCACTGGGCCCTAACCCTATCTTTCAACCTCCATTTATGAACAACCTCCGGTAGCGGTTGCAGTCCATGAACCTTAAGGGAACTCGGTAAATTGTCGTATTTAGAGTAATGGAGGACGGCGTTTGCCGCAGCTCCTAATATATCTCCGGGTCCATAATTGACTCCACGAACCCTCAAGGATGGGGGAACCCTCCCGGATGAATCCATGTAGGCCTTCGCCGCTCGGCATAGTTCAAGGAGCTCCGCCAGCTCCATCTTTACGGGTTGCGGTGAGCCTAGGGGTTTGGAGGTTGGCCCCAGTGTGAACTTAACCCGGATATCCCTGGGTTCGGTTCCGGTGGAGAGGTGTTCAACGATGAGGTCAACGAGTAGGCGGACCGCCTCAGCTGGTGAGATCGAGAACTCCCCGATTATGTACCAGTCATTCCTTCCCGACGCCTCCTCGGCGAGCTTGAAGGCCTCATTTAGGCTTATTATCCTCTCATCCGGTTTAACGTAGAGACTCGGCAGTTCACGGAAGGTTAAGGCCTCAACCCTTGGACGGTCCAGTATGTGGCCTACAAACCTCTCGAAGGTTTCTAGGGACTCCTCAACCTCCAATTGAGACCTCTTATCCGGCTCTATGAACTCTGATGGAGGTGTGTTTATGCCTCCGGCGAAGTTTATGGCATCCCAGAAATTCTCTGTGAGGAACATGCAGGGGTGTAGGACTATCGTTATAACCCCGCCCCCACGCTCCATCTTTGAGTTATACATCTCATCAAACTTGGATGTTAGCTCCTTGAGGTCCTCCATCCTAGAATGCTCCGGGAAGTGCTGTGCAGCCCTTATGCACAGTTCACCGCAGAACCATACGGGTTCACTCTGGAATATCCCGTCGGCATAGACCCTCACACCCATGAGTTTGATGGCGTACGGGGTCTCCGGAGCCCAGCTTCCACCGGGCTGTATGAAGGCCGAAGGCTCAACCCCGAATATGCGTTTCAGATCCTCAATCCCCGGGGCTTCACGCCGTTTGACCTCTTCCACACCGTCATCCCATCCCTTATCCATTAGGTACTCCGCTATGACCGGGTGGACTGAGTGTAGGTTCGATTGGTAAGCTAAATCCTGCCTCTTAAGAGCCTCAATTACGTCAGTCCTCCCCCTCCCCTCTATAACCCTAGCCTTCTCACCGACGATGCAGAATGAAGCCTTAATGCCGAAGCCCTCCATGATCTGGGCCAACCTTAACAGGATATCGTCGGTCTCAGGCGTTATGAAGTCCTCCACGTCGAACTGGAAGATCACGTAAACCCTACCATCCACCATCGGCACCAGCAGTTGAACCAATAAAAGTAACGGATAGGATTTTAATAAAGCCTTAACCTAACAGCTGAGGACCTCCGGGTGATACCACTTAAATACTACACAGAATACAGATTTTTCGGTTAAAAAATAACTTGGAGGTGCGCGGGTTGGACGATGTTGATAGGAGGATAATCTCCGAGTTGTTAAGGGATGGGAGGGCCTCCTACAAGAGGCTGGGTGACGCTGTCGGGTACACTATAATGGGCGCGAAGAGGAGGGTTAAGAAGCTGCTCTCAAAGGGGTTAATCCGCATATCGGCGGAACTCAACACAGATGCGTTGAACCTACACGCAGCCTTCATTCTACTCGAGCTTGAGAGCCGTGAAGCCTTGAATAAATGCCTAGAGAGGTTCAGGGAATGCCCGAGGGTTGTTAACATGTTCACCCTTCTCGCTGGCTATAACCTAGCCGCGTTAGTCATCGCAGAGGATAAGGATACTCTGGAGAGCGAGTCTATGGAGAGGTGCTCCCTCAGGTGTATGCCCGGGGTTAGGAGGACAGAGTTCTATCCCATAGGGACGATCCTCTTCTCACCCTTTCTGAGGGTACGCCTAAACCTCGTGACCAAGGATAGGGAGAGAGCTCCCTGCGGGGTCGACTGCGGACTATGCGAGCGTTACGAAGCATACAAATGCGTCGGATGTCCATCAACAAAGTATTATAGGGGTTCACTCTGATCGGTAAGAACGCTTCGGGGTGAGAGGGAGTGACTGGTGCCAGTTTGAGACCCTTCATCTCAGTCGACCCTGAGAAGTGTATAGGCTGCGGGTTGTGTGAGTGCGTCTGCGCCTTGGAGAAGGAGGGAGTCCCGAACCCGCTCATATCTAGGATTAGAGTTATCAGGGTGTTCCCACTGCTGAACGTGGCCCTCACCTGCAGGTTCTGCGAGGAAGCTCCATGCGTGAACGCATGCACGAGGGACGCTATGAGGCGGCTGGAGGATGGGGTTATAGCGGTGGATGAGGAGAAGTGCGATGCTTGCGGGTGGTGCATCGAGGCCTGTCCCTACGGCGGTTTAACCTTCAACCCAAATAGGGGTGTACCTGTAGCCTGCGACCTCTGCGGTGGAGAGCCGAAATGTGTAGAGTACTGTCCGGAGGAGGCGCTCGAGTTAGTATCAGACGATAAGGCCTCGATGGAGCTGTGGAGCCTAGCGGTGAAGAGGCTGCCCTCAAGGATCGAGAGGCTGACCAACATGATGAAGAAGATGGACTTCACCGAGATATTCGAGGAGTCTGAGGATAGGATGAAGAGGTTAGAGGAGAAGCTTGAGGCGTTCAATAGGAGGATAGCGGAACTTGTAAAGTCTTGAGGTTTGGTTATATCTGCCGCGCTGTTACGAAGCCTCCGAAGATGGCGTCGTATATCCTACCAGGTTTCAGGCAGTCCCCGATCATGTATATCTCGCAATCAAACCCATCCAACTCTCTTAAGATATCTCTAGAAGGTTTAAGCCCCCTTGCCAGAACGACCCAATCATAAGGGATGCTCTCGATCCTCCCCTCATCATCTTTGATGATGACCCTATCTGGCTCGATCCTCATAACCCTAACTCCGAACATAATATCGACTTTACATTCTTCCAGTTTTGTGAGGAGGTACGAGGCGTAGATGGGTTCAATATCCTTGGAGATTGTTCTGTAACGTTTGAGAACCTTGACCGTGTTACCCTTTAACGCGAGGTACTCAGCCGTCTCTAAACCTATAAGCCCGCCGCCGATAACGACCACCCTTACACCCTCAATTATGATGTTTCCCCTAAGGACATCCTGCGCCGGGATCACCCTCTCCCCATCGACGCCGGGTATATCCGGAATGATGGGCTCCGCCCCCGTGGCAACTATGACCACGTCGGGTTTTAACGCTTCTACCACCGTCCTATCCACAGCCTTACCCACCCTCAGGTGGACCCCTAACCTTCTAAGTTCATGGATGTAGTATTCCACAACCCATTTGAGTTTCTCCTTCCCCGGGATCTTGGATGCCATATTCAAGGCTCCACCGGGTTTCTCCTCCCTTTCATAAAGGTGGACCTCGTGACCCCTTAATGCACAGACCCTCGCTGCTTCCATCCCAGCCGGTCCAGCCCCGACAACCAGAACCCTCCTCCTGACATCCGCCTTCCTCAGAATGGTGAGGCTTCCGCTCAGGCCGACCGTTGGGTTCAACGCACAACGGATTGGAAGGCCCTCATAATGTCTAGCTCTTACACACTCGTTACATGATATGCATCTCCTTATGGATGCTTCCCTCCCCTCCAACGCCTTCCTAGGCCATTCTGGGTCAGCTATCAGCGCCCTCCCCAACGCGATGAAGTCTGCCTTCCCCTCCTCGAGGATCTTTTCAGCAAACCATGGTTCCCTTATAACTCCAACCGTGATGACCGGTATGTCCACTTCTTCTCCCACCTTCTCGGCGAGGTATGTACGCCACCCCTGAGGGTACGGCATCGGTTCGAGGCGTTTTTCCCTTCCACTCTTCCCCAAGGTTACGTGGATCGCGTCTACCCCGACTCTTTCAAGCCTCTTTGCTATTTCCCTCCCCTCGGAGAGGTTTATCCCCCCTTCCGTAAACTCCTCAACGCCGAGCCTAACGCTTATAGGGAGATCCTCCCCGGTGCATTCCTTAATCCTATCGATTACCATCTTTAAGAAGCGGAATCTGCCGTCGAGGCTCCCACCGAACTCATCCGTCCTTCTATTGGTGAGTGGCGATAGAAACTGGTTTATCAGGAGTCCGTGGCCAGCTTGGATCTCAACCATATCGAAGAGCGCCCTCTTAGCCCTAAAAGCGGCCTCCCCGAAACTCAAGGCCAACTCCTCTATTTCATCTACGGTTAATTCCCTTGGGGTGATCTTTCCAGCACCGATCGGGATGGGGGATGGAGCTATGGGCTGGGTTCCCGTAACCTCTGGGTCGGCTACACCCCCCGGGTGGGTCAGCTCTATGCATGCCTTAGCTCCAGCCAGGTGTATGGCCTGGGCCAGATGGTATAAACCTGGGATGAACTTATCCGAGTCTATCCTCGGTTGGGTTGCCCCATGCCTCCCATCAGGGAAGTGTACGCATGCGTTCTCGACTATAACTAGGCCTACCCCTCCAGCGGCGATCCTGTGGTAGTGTTCTATCATCCCCTCGGTGACCTCTCCTCCAACGCCGGCTAGGTTTGTTGAGATGGGGGCGAAGACTATCCTATTCTTGACCTTAACTTTCCCTATGGAGCCCTGTTCAAAAAGCCTTGGATAGCGGATCTGCATTCTTCATTTCGCCTCTTCAAGGGCTGTTAACCCCTAAACCCTATACCAAAAGCCTTCGGGTCTTCTCCCATAACCATGAGGTTCCGTGGCCTCCAGTCTACCGCTCAGATAGTCGTTCAGGATGTCCCTAACCCTCCCCGTAACCCCTACAACCGGTTTAACCCCAAGCCTCATGAACCAGTCTACAGCCCTCGGACCCATACTCCCAGCTATTATTACATCGGCGCCCTCACCAGCTATAAATTGTGGAACTGCCCCTGGTATGTGGCTGTCGAAGTATGGGTTCTCCTTGACCTCAACCTTCTTCACCTCTCCATCCTCAACATCTACGAAGATGTAGTATCGGCATCTCCCGAAGTGGCTTGATACTCGGCTATCCAACCCATGGCTTTCCTCTGATGCGAAGGCTATTCTAACCATGTCGCACCAAACTATTATGATAGGATGCCAATTAAAACATTTTTGCTTATTTTCTAAACAATCTGGATGCTTTTATAATAGT
>CAZCOP010000030.1:0-1144 GCA_964499825.1 uncultured Candidatus Bathyarchaeia archaeon | reverse complement strand
GTTAGGGATTGAAGGAGCATCTAGGCTTGAGTTGTGAAGGTAACCCCGGCGGCGACGGCGATGGTGATGGCGGGTTAAAGCCGAAGCCTGTCCTCTATGGGGCCTCAGCGTCGATGTACTTCTCAGACAGTCTCCTATTCAATTTCCTCTTCCCCTACGCCGTTGTTCTTGGAGTATCCTTCGACCAGATGGGGTTGATGAGGTCGGCTAGGAACCTATGCCAGAACACGTTACAGATATTGTGGGGTGAGGTTGCCGAGAGGTTTGGGAAGAGGTTCCTCGTTGCCATAGGCTACCTCCTTAGCGGATGCTTCATCGTCGCCTTCTTGTACTTCAGGGATCCCTTCCAGCTGCTGGTTCTGATGATTGCCCAGTCGATATTCTGGTCGGCCGCCGCCCCAGCTTGGAGCTCCCTATTGGCGGATTATACGAGCATAAGGACCCGTGGCAGAGTTCTCGGTAAGATAGGTAGTGTGAGTAGGCTCTCCAGCGTTGGGGCCACCTTGATCGTGGCCATAACCGCCTACACCCAACCGGCTGAGTTGACGGCTGGCTCTTTCATAATACCCTTCGCACTCTCGGCGACGGCTGCTTTCATCACAGCCCTCCTAGTGCTCTTCGTTGAGGAGTCCAGGGTGAGGAAGGTCACCCCGGGCTGGAGGGATATCGTTTCACCCATCCTCGATAAGAGGTTCTGTACCTTCCTGATAGTGAACGGCTTCTACTGGTTCACCATGGCCTTCAGCTGGCCCCTCTTCCCCTATGTAATCGTCAATGTTGTCCACGCAGCCGTCTGGCAGATAGCGGTAATCTCCGCCGTCTCTGGCTTGTTGATGAGCATAACCCAGCCTAAGTTCGGCTCCTTCATAGATAGGGTTGGGAGGAGGCTTCCCCTCATAGTTAGTAGAGCCTCATTCTTCCTCTTCCCATTACTGTACGCCTTCGCAACCGAATGGCTCCACCTCCTATTAATCAACGTACTCCTCTCTTTCCCAATGTCTGCGGTGATTGTCAGCTTAACAGCTTACATAATGGATTCAGCCCCTCCGGGTAGGAGGGCGAACTACACAGCTGCAACCAACATGATCTATGGTTTGGCCGCCTTCCTAGGCTCCTTGATAGGCGGGATCTTCACGATGTGGCT
>CAZCOP010000029.1:0-15634 GCA_964499825.1 uncultured Candidatus Bathyarchaeia archaeon | reverse complement strand
TTTTTATCCCATAGCTCTTATTGGCTATTCGGTGATCGTTATGGAGAGGAGGGTGATACTGGACACCGATATAGGGTCTGATGTGGATGACGCTCTGGCTCTATCCCTAATATTGAGGTCGGATGAGCTGAAGCTGGAGGGTGTAACCACGGTCTATGGGGATGTGGACTTGAGAGCGAGGATAGCCCTCAAGGTGCTCAAGCTGGCGGGGGTTGAGGATGTACCGGTTATGGCTGGGGTGGGGAAGCCGCTCCTGATGGAGAGGGATATCTTCTGGACTGGGCGTGAGGGTGAGGGCATACTCGAACCGGGCGATGAGGCCTTAAAGCCGAACCCCACACACGCCGTCGACTTCATAACCTCAAAGATAATGGAGATGAAGGGTGAGTTAACCCTGATAACGATTGGTCCATTAACGAACCTTGCAGCGGCGATAATCAAGGAGCCGCGGATAGTCGAGAACGTGAAGGAGGTGTTCATGATGGGCGGGGTCACCAGGCTATTCAACGGTTTAAACCTGCCCTTCAGAGAGCATAACATATACTGCGACCCGGAGGCTGCGAGGATAGTCCTCAACTCTGGAATGCCGATAACCATGGTTCCACTAGATGTGACTTTGAGGGTTACCATAAACCGTGACGACTTGAAGAGGATATCGTCGGTGGGTACACCCCTCACCGACGCCATAACATCGATGGTTGAGTGCTACCTGAGGTATAGAGGTAGAGACTACACATACCTCCACGATCCCCTAGCGGTCGCCGTCTCGATAGATGAATCCCTCGTAGAGATGAGGGATATGAGGATAGTCGTTGAGACCCGAGGCTTGGAGTCCACCGGGCAAACCCTACCCCTACCGCCAAGGCCGGATGGGCGGAACGTCAGGGTCTGCATAGATGTGGACGAGGGTAGGTTCAAGGATTTCTTCATGGAGAGGATCTGCTCAACCAGCTGAACCGCAAAATTCCGGTCTCCAAGAATCCTCGAGGCTTTCATGCCGAAAAGTTTTATCCAACCATGTAAACCAGTAGTTAATCGCCGTATAGAGTCGCCCTCGGGAGGGGATATTATGTACCTTATGGGTTTGGATGTTGGAACAACCGGTTGTAAGGCTATAATCTTCACCCAGAACGGTCGGGTGGCCTCATCGGCTTATGGAGAGTATAAACTGTACCACAGAAGGCCGGAGTGGTCCGAGCTCAACCCGGATGAAGTCTGGAACACCATAGTTGAGACCGTTAAGAGGAGCATCAGGGGAGGGATAGACCCTAAACGGATCGCGGCGGTAAGCACATGCGTCCTAGGTGAGGCCTTCATCCCGCTCGATAAGGATGGAAACCCCCTCTATTGGAGCATGACGACGTTCGATGCTAGGGCTGAGGAGCAGACTAGGTGGTGGGAGGAGAACTTCGGGGCTGAGGAGATGTATAAGATAACTGGTCAACCCCTAACATCATACATGCCCATCTACACGCTTCCAAAGATACAGTGGTTGAGGGAGAATGAACCCAGGCTATACCGGAAGACTTCTAAGCTCCTATGCTGGGAAGACTACGTAAACTTCAAGCTGTGCGGTAAGGCAGCCGTAGACCTCTCAGTCGCCACGAGAACCATGATGCTCGACATAAGGAGGAAGAGGTGGTCCACGGAGATACTCGAACTGGCCGGGATAGATGAGAGCCTACTGCCGGAGGTATACCCATCAGGAACCCCGGTTGGGGAGGTCACCCATGAGGCTTCGGAGGAGACGGGTCTAGCTGAGGGAACTCTGGTTGTAACTGGGGGACACGACCAGCCCTGCGGGGCTCTCGGGGCCGGAGTGGTTGAGACTGGGCCGGCTATGGATGCAACCGGAACGGTTGAGTGTATAGGGGTCCTCCAGCCGGGTTTGACTCTGACGGAGAAGCTGCGCATCCAGGGATTCGCCGTTCACTGCTACGTAATCGAGGATGAATACTTCATGTTCGGGTTCAACCCCTGCGGCGGCGTCATACTGCGGTGGTTCAGAGATAACTTCGCCGAGGCTGAGAGGAGGGAAGCCGAGGAGAAGGGTTTGAGCGTATACGACGTACTCACCAGCGAGGCCTCGGAGGCTCCACCGGGCTCACTGGGACTTTTCCTACTCCCATACTTCGAGGGGAGCGGGACGCCGACATTCAACCGGAAAGCGAGGGGTACAATCTTAGGTCTAACGCTGGCCCATGGGAGGAGGGAGGTTGTAAGGGCCATACTGGAGGGTCTAACATACGAGTTGAGGAATAATATAGAGGCGATCGAGGAGCAGGGGACTGAAATAACGGAGCTGAGGGCTATAGGTGGAGGGGCCAAGTCGAGGTTCTGGCTTAAATTGAAGGCTGACATAACGAGGCGCAGGGTTGTGGTTCCAAATGTAACTGAGGCTGCAGCCCTTGGGGCGGCGATCCTAGCCGGGGTTGGAGCTGGGGTTTACAGCGACGCGAGGGAGGCCGTCAAGGAGATCTACAGAATCAAAGAGTCCTTCACGCCGGATGTGGAGGCCGGGCGGATATACGATAGATACTACAGGGTTTACAGGATGATATACGGTGCCCTTAGAGATATCTTCGAGGAGATCCACATGGTTGAATCTGAATCCTCAAATGGTCTTATTTGACAGCCTGTCCCCCGATAGGGTGACCTCACCTAGGGATTCATCCCTGAACTCCCATCTGTTAAGTTGACCCTCAAGATCCTACCCATGTATCCGCCTGGCATAACTCCTCCACCATAAAGGTTGCGTACTGGTGTAGCCCGATCTAACAGAGCGCTTCTAGGATCTTCTTCGCCCTCTTTATATCCCTTATCTGTTGTGGACCCCTTATCTCCCTCTCGATGGTCAACGCACCCCTGTATCCTAGGGATTTGAGTTTCGGTATTAGGACTGGATAGTTAACTCTTCCCTCCCCGAGAGGCTTCTCCTCCCCAAGTTCACGGCCATTCGTTGGATATTCACCATCCTTAGCGTGGACTCCACGGACGTATGCCCCTATTATGTCGAGGGCATCTATGGGGTTTGCCTTCCCATACATCAGCAGGTTAGCTGGGTCGAAGTTTACGCCGAGGTTCTCCGCTCCGACATCTTCGATCGTCCTTAGAAGCGTCACCGGGGTCTCCTGTCCGGTCTCAAACCAGAAGCTCTGACCGTTCTCACCGCAGAACCTTGCAACCTCCCTCAGCAGCGGTATGAGGGTCACGTACTTCCTGTCTTTAGGGTCCTCCGGTATGAAGCCTACATGGGTTGTCACACTCTCAACTCCAACCTTCCTGGCGAACTCTGAAGCCTTCCTGAGGGCCTTCATCCTCACCCTCCTCCACCTTGGAGGAACCAAGCCTACAGTGCTCGGGCCCTCGATGAAGTTCCACACGTACCTCCCGGGTAGACCTGCCCAGAGCGTGGTTATCTCCACATCGTAATCCTCAGATGCGGACTTCAGCCTCTCCGCCATCTCGTCGTTGTATAGGTCCACGTTCCAGCATGATACCTGACATGTTGGGAAACCAAGGTTTTGAACCTTCCTAAACTCCGATTCGACATCCACCCTGAGGGGTATAATCATCCCGAGTTTAAGCCTCACCATCCTCGATATCCCTCCCTCCTAGATATTTATCCGGCATGTGATAAATAGCTAACGCTCCTCCTTAAGGAAGCCGCGTACCTATCTGAGGTAAGAGATTGAAGGTACTCGAAAAATATTTTCGTTACATGCCAGTGTGTACACGATCTTCTACTTCTTCCTATCCTAGAATTTCCCTACATAACCTTGTGTTTTTGCAAAGAGTTTTATTGATGGCTACTTTTGCTATTTCCGATCCCAGTTCAGATATTCTTCTAACACTCCAGATTATAAAACTTATCTGGGCGATCATACATGGGTCTATTGGTTCCTTACCTTTAAAATATTTACTTACAGGGAAGGACTTTTTATGTAGATATGCATGGGTACATATCTTTCTCTGCAGTTCTTCCTCCTCTTTCTGAACCCTGTTGTAAGCTTCTATAGCCTCATTTGCCAAGTTTATGTCGCCGGAGAAGAAGCTTGTTATGGCTTTATGGCAGATACTGTAAGAACTTTTGCTGAGTTCGAGGATTTCGTTCAGTAGGCTTGCTCCGATTCTTTTGCGGTTTTCTCCTAATTCGATAACTTTCCCAGCGAATTTATCCACCCACTCAGCGATGAGATCCAAAAAATGAGCAGTGAGCTGATACCATAAAATCTGCATGGAATCTTCCATCTTCATTACTCTAATCACACTTCTATCCTTTTGACATGTATTTAGTAGACGCATGATTATCCAGAACATGGTGTTTGCCTCCTGTCTTCTTTGCACAGCCTCTTCTGCCAGCCTGATGTCTGATTCTGAAAATGCGTCTATAGCTTCCTTATACATTGTGGAGGCTATTATGTAAAGTCTTCTAAGTAATGTATGAATGGGAAATCTAGCAGCATCTATAAAGCATTCTATCATGACGGTGTTACGTGTCTCTTCCATTATGCCTATTCCTATGAGGACGCGGGTAAGTTTTCTGATAACCTCTATTTGTTCCCTTTTTAATCGCGTCTTCGAGGATATTTTAATCGCGTCGTAACCGAGAATGTAGATTCCTGATAGGATCCTACGTAGTAGTTCAGGGTTTTCACAGAGATCTGCATCCACCTCAACCATTATGGGCTTTTTTTCGATTACCTGCTTAGGCACCATTAACTTTAGAGTCCCGTCTCCCTCTTGATCAAAGAAGACCGTATCGCCCTTTTTCAAGCCTACTTTTCTCACCCACTCGGTAGGAAGAGAAACAGCTAGGGTGGAGCTACCTACACGCTGAACCTTCCTAGACTCCATATCATTTACACCTCAAGACTTTATTAATTATTTACTTACATTTATACGTATTTTCTTTAAAGTATTTACTATTAATAATAGCATATATACAATATTAATTTAATAACATAAAGTAAATATCTTAAACCCATCATCATTATTGCTGAGGTGAAGAGGATGCTGGAAGGGGTATCTGAATCAAAATTGAAAGATTTAAGAAACGAGTATGTGGTGCAACGCGAAGGAAAAGAGGTTATTATCAAAAAGGATAGGTACTACACCAGGAAGCATATGTGGGCTAAAAAGACTTCCGATCGGAATTTTAAGGTGGGAATTACAGACTACGCCCAAAAACATCTTAAAGAGGGAGTGGCTCTTGTTGAGATCGCGAAGAATATAACCACTGGAAATAGAGTAGAGGCTGATGAGGTCTTCGGCACGGTTTATGGAAGACTTTACGCAAACTTAGAGTTTATGAGATGCGAGTGTATGGCTTTTGACCTTACCGCTCCTGTAAGCGGTAGAATAGTAGAGATAAATCGTGAAGTAATGGATAATCCCCAGCTCATAAATTCGAGTCCTTACGAGAAGGGATGGATAGTAATAATCGCTTCAGATCTTGAAAGTGAATCTGACGATCTAATCACCCCCCTAGAATATAAAAAGATGCTTGAGAGGAAGGAGAAGTCTCCTTTCAGGGTTCTCTGAGGCCCTTTAGGAGGGGAATAACGAAGAATGCACAAGACCATAGCGACTCCTACTATCCAAAGGATGCCCTCAGAGAGTGAAGTTTACCTATTTGTCTCAAAGATAACTTCCGAGACCACTCGAAATAACCTAATAAATATTCTACAAGCTGTTCAAAACAGATATGGATATCTTCCAGAGATGGCATTAAAAGTGATATCGCAGGCCTTAAACGTTCCATTGAGTAAAGTGTATGGTGTAGCCACGTTTTACCATCAATTTAAGCTTGAACCGCCTGGAAGATACATAATCCTAGTGTGTAAGGGAACAGCATGCCATGCAAAGGGGAATACAAATAACTATGAATTTCTCAGGCTTCTCCTCGGCTTAGATTCTAATAGACATACAACCAGAGACGGCTTGTTCAGCCTAGAACCAGCTAGGTGTTTCGGTTGTTGTAGCCTAGCACCAGTAGTCATGATTATGAGTAGCGATGGCTCTTACAAACATCTTTACGGACATGTAACTCCGGCATTATTAAAGAAAATTATCGATGAATATGCACGGAAAGTTTTGAAAGAGGTAACAGTACATGCTAACCCTACCAAAGGAGATAATATACGGTAGGACAGGCTTCAAAATTAAGGTTCCAATAGCGAGTTGTACAGTTGCTGTTGGTGCTGAGAAGGTTTATGAAAGCGTATTAGCGGAGGTTAGATCAAGAAACATCGATGCTGAGGTAACGATAGTTGGATGCATGGGGCTCGACTTCATAGATCCATGGATCGAACTTGCAAAGATAGGCTATCCACCAGCTATTTACGCTAACGTCAAGCCGGAACACGTTAAGGGAATAGTCTCCGAATATCTTTCAGGAAACTTCTTGGAAGCTTACGCTTTAAGGTTCAGAGTAAACGGTGAAGAGAAAGGCGTCCCAACACTTGATGAACTTGATCCCTGGAAGTACCAAGTTAAGTGGGTTTCTCGTAATTGTGGAATCGTAAACCCTGAATCGATAAGAGATTACATAGCCCTCGGGGGCTATTATGGGCTTAAACGAAGTTTAAGCATGAAACCAGAGGAAGTAATAGATGAGATCAAAAAAGCTGGGCTTAGAGGGCGTGGGGGAGCCGGTTTCCCAACATGGCTTAAATGGAAAATATGTCGAGAACAACCAGGTGATGAGAAGTATGTTATCGCTAACTGCGATGAAGGCGACCCAGGTGCGTTCATGAATAGACTTCTCGCCGAATCTGACCCGCATAGAATTCTCGAGGGGTTAATAATAGCTGGTTATGCTATAGGGGCACAGAAAGGCTTTATATTCGTAAGGGCAGAGAAACCTCTAGCGGCTAAACGACTCTCAAAAGCTGTCGAAGACGCCAGAACGCATGGGGTTTTGGGTAAAAACATTTTTAATAGCGGTTTCAACTTTGATGTGGAAGTTTTTCTGAGTGCAGGAGCATTCATCTGCGGCGAGGAGACAGCTATGATAGCTGCGATAGAGGGTGGGAGAGCAACTCCTAGACAGAGGCCGCCCTATCCGGCGGTTAAGGGTCTCTGGGATAAGCCGACGACGATAAATAACGTGGAGACTCTAGCTCACGTAGCAACAATAATGAGTGATGGATGGAAGAAGTTCGCCGCTATGGGCACTGAAAAAAGCAAGGGGACAAAAATGTACTGCGTAGTTGGCTCCGTTAAGAGGACTGGAGCGTACGAAGTACCAATAGGCACCAGCATAAAGGATTTAGTGTATAAAATAGCTGGAGGACCTCAGGAAGGCAGAGAAATTAAGGCTGTTCAAGTAGGTGGACCAAGCGGCGGATGCATTCCTTCAAGTATGCTTAACCTTCCATTAGATTATGAAACGCTTCAGGAAGCGGGAGCTATCATGGGCTCAGGCGGCATAGTTGTGATAGATAACGCAAACTGTATGGTCGACATAGCTCGGTTCTTCCTATCATTCACGATGGCTGAATCGTGTGGACAATGTATCCCGGGAAGAGTAGGAACCAGATTAATGTATGAGACGTTAACTCGAATAACTGATGGCATGGGAAGGATGGAGGATCTAGAGCTTCTGAAAAAGATAGGTGAAGCTATGATAAAGACTTGCCTTTGCGCTTTAGGTCGGACAGCTCCGAACCCCGTGCTTACAACCCTCAGATACTTTGAAGATGAATACCTCATGCATATAAGGGAGAAGACATGCCCAGCACTAGTATGTAAAGCCCTAATAAAGTATCAAATCGATCCAGATAGATGTAAGGGATGTGCACTTTGCGCTAAAAACTGCCCTGCCCAAGCTATCATAGGTAATCCGGGATCGCCGTACATAATCGACCAGGACAAGTGTATTAAGTGCGGCACTTGTGTGGAAGTTTGCCCGTTTAACGCGATAATGAAGCTCCCAAAGAAGATGCCGGGAGTGCAGGTGATGAAAGAATGATCTTCTCGAGAGTTTTACCTTATGAGGATATAGCTAAGCAACTTAACAAGCAAGACTCAATTGCCATTATAAGCTGTAACGGTTGCGCTCGTATATGTGGCAGCGGTGGACTGCGCGGGGCGAACAAGCTTAGATTTAGATTAATAAGTGATGGCTATAAGGTGACGGATGTAATCGTTGTTCTTTACGCCTGTTCTGAACCCTCATTAAGAGAGTTAAAGCGAAAGGTAAAGTTAGATTCGGAAGTGAACGTTATAATATCGCTTGCTTGTTCAGCTGGATGGGCTTGCATAACACGAGCCTTCCCAGATAAGAAGGTGATAAATGCTACGGAAGACGTCGGGCTGATGGTGATCGACACAGATGAAGGCACATTCGAACTTACGACCCCCTACAGAAAGTACGAACAACAAGTTGGGAGCAAGCACAAGGTTGGAACTGGAGAACCCACCATAGAAGAAAGAATAATGTTGAAGGTGTAAAGATGATAATATCACTTCGCTCCATGTCCTATGAGGAACTTAAACAAGTTCTAACTAAGGACGACAAGATAGTGGTATGGAGCTGCGATCTATGCATCAAATACTGCGGTCTAGGCGGATTAGAGAAAGCAAGAATCCTAGAGGACATGCTCAAAGAGGATGGTTATAATGTGGTGGGGAAAGAAGTCGTTAGCGAGTCATGCCTCATAAACCTTGTTAAGAAACACAAAGTGAACAGAGAGGAGTTATTTCGAGAAGCAAACACCATTATCGTCCTTGCATGCGAAAGCGGTTACGAATGCGTGAAAACCGTGTTCAACGATAAAAAAGTGATAAAGACTATGAAAACCGTAGGTGTTGGAAACCTCACCTCACATGGAAAAGCTGTTCTAATCACTCCCTTTGAATGGACGGGAATCGATCCGAACATTAACGGCTATACGCTTAACAGCGTAGCTGAGAAGACCGATCTATACGCCACGTTCTTCGATGCGGAAAAGAAGCCGAAGCCGAAAATGGTAAACATAAAGATCAACGGAAAACTGTATAAAGCCAGAGAAGGCTCCAATTTACTGGAGACCCTAATATCTCTAGGATTTAAAATTCCACATTTATGCTACAAACCTGAGCTGAGCCCAGCCGGGAGATGCAGATTATGCCTAGTAAAAATCAAAGGTGAAAGGAGGCTTTTACCTGCATGTTGCACTCAAGTGAAAGAAGGAATGGAGGTCATAGCTGAAGATGAAGAACTTAACGCCCTCCGAAAACTAATTCTGGAGATGATCTTAGCCGAATGTCACTATGAGGTTCTGCCTAGGAAGAGTGAACTACAATACTGGATTCGCAGGTATAGAATTAATAAACCTAGTTTTAAACTTCTAACAGAAGCCAAACCAATCGATGATTCCAGCGATGTTTTAATAAGAAACCCAAATATCTGCATCCTTTGCGGGCGATGTGTTCGTGCATGCGCTGAAATCTCAGGTCAGAGAGTGTTAGACTTCGCCTATAGAGGCAGCAAGACAGAGGTTGTAGCCGAACTTAACATGCCTATAGGTCAAACAGATTGTGCTACCTGCATGGCTTGCGTCAATTCATGTCCTACCGGCGCGTTGACTTCCAAACTGATTTATCAGAAAACGTTAAACCCCATCCTCTTATCTTAGTCGCACTCAGAAGAGAAATCTAGGCTTCTATTTGAACGGTTACCTTCCTCCCTTTTACGCGCATAAGATGTAAAAATTTGTTTTGCCGCATACACAAGTTTTTACTTATGTTCTTGGTTTTTGATTGTAGATCTAATATTTAGGTTTTCTGATGGATTAGAGTGTTTACAACGATTCTTTGGTTCGGAGGGGTGATATTCTGCTGGATTTCTCTGTTCTCAAGGGTTGGGACCGCGAGGTTGAGCTTACGAGTGCTGGTAGGAGGGGGTAAGCCATTTACCTATCCAGAACTGTTCGCCCAAACATCAAACGTAACCATCCTCAAAACGCATATATACCTGAAAATCTTCCATGATACATGGCAGGCATGCTTTTCCAGAGGTCCCAGATCGGTTAAGAGCTACCAAGAGAAAATAGAATCTAGAGGCCGAAAGATGGTCGGCGTGAAGAATCGAGTGAAGGCGAACCTAACCGTCGACCACGTCAAACCCGCCTTCTCCTCAGATACGGATTAAACGATCTTCACGGTGCTCTAAATGAGGATATGCATGGTAACATGGGAGTTTCCCCCGAGGATCGTCGGAGGGATCGCCCGCCACTGCTACGGCCTGTCGAGGGCCCTGGCGAAGAAAGGCCACGAAGTCCACCTGATCACGTTAGACTTTCCAGGGGCACCCCTCTACGAGGAGGTTGACGGCGTAAAGGTTTACCGCACCAAGGTGGAGCTGGGCCATCCCGACTTCATAGTCTGGACCTTGATCTTCAACCACTTCATGGAGAAGAGGGTAGCCATGGTAAGCAAGGAGGTCGACTTCGATGTGATCCACGTGCACGACTGGCTGACCGCGCCTGCCGGAATCTCCTCGAAACACTACCTGAACCGCCCCTTGATCTCAACTGTGCACAGCACCGAGGTTGGGAGGGCTCAAGGCCTCCACACGCCGGATTCTTACCTCATAGACGGGTTTGAGTGGTGGTTGACGTACGAGTCCAAGAGGATCATAGTGGCTAGCTACTCGATGAAAAGGGAGATAGAGGACCACTTCCGCCTGCCACCGGAAAAGATCGACGTGATACCCAACGCTGTGGATGTGGAGCAGTACCAGAGAAACGTGGATCGGGAGGCGATTAGAGCCCGGTACATGATCGGAGGCCACGAGAGGCTTGTCCTCTTCGTCGGGAGACTCGTCCCCCAGAAAGGCGTTGAACATATGATCAGAGCTGTTCCTATGGTGCTCAAGGAGCATCCGGAAGCCATCTTTTTAATAGTCGGCGAGGGATGGTCTAAGAGTTACCTTGAGTCTCTAACAAGGTCTCTAGGCTGCGAGGGTCGTGTCCGCTTCTTAGGTTTCCTTCCCGACCGAGACCTGGTTGAGCTGACCATCAGCGCGGACTTGCTGGTTGTCCCCTCATCCTACGAGCCTTTCGGCATAGTCGCCTTGGAAGGGATGGCCGCGGGGGTTCCGGTTGTAGCGAGCAACACCGGCGGGCTGTCGGAGATCATCGAGCACGACCGGACCGGGGTTCTCGTCTACCCCGGAGACCCTCGATCGATCGCTTGGGGGATCAACAGGGTCTTATCTGACAAGGAGTACTCAAAGTATCTTATCCAAAATGCTAAAAGGAGGATAGCCGAGATTTATAGTTGGGACGTGGTCGCCGAGAAGACCTTGAAGGTCTACGAGGCGGCGGAGGAGAACCCTCGGAAATGAAGGTTAGAATCCCCCCGATACCGGATGAGACGTACTTCCTATGCATGTTACATAACATCGGAGCAACCATGCCCGAGAGGTCCCTCTCAATAGAGGAGATCGCTGTGAGGACGGCTATGGACCCCTCCAAGGTCGAGGAGAACCTCCGGAAGCTGGCGGCCTCCAACTACATCGAGGCGAGGATTGTTGGAGGAACCAAACGGTACCACGTAACCCTCAACGGGATCAGAAAAGTTCTATCAATGTACTCTTAGCCATTACCGCCCATGCGTTTCGGAAGGGAGGACAGACGGTCAGATCGGCGGGAGAAGGGACGCAACGGTTGACAACGGCTCCTCACCTCGAAGAAGACTCCTAACCCCTCAACCTTCTTTTTGACGTGCACCTCTAATATTCACGTAGTTATTCGAGGAGACGTGGAGGTGTAGAGGGCGAAACCCTTAAGTGAGCTGGCTCAGCACATCCCCGCCAGGGTTAAGGCCTCTATTATATCGTCTGACCTAACCTTTATCGTCCTCTCATCTACCTTCTCGACTCCCTTAACCTTGGCCCTAACCTCCGCGCTCTCAGCTAGGAGATACTCGACCACAACCTCGTAGGGAGGCTCAACCCTCAAAGGTTTAAACTTAGATATGGACTTTACGGCCTTGGAGGCGCCATCCCTTATGAGGCGCCTAGCCTTCTTCGGCGACAGAGAGATCGCGAAGGTTCTTCCGAGGCTCCACTTAACCGTCACGGTCTCAACCATGCCTAGAAGACTTCTTGCCTCCTTGGTTGCAGATTCATCCCCCGTTACCAAGGCGACTGGAACACCATAGTAACCCGCTATCAGAGACTCTATCCCTATCTCACCAATCTCGGAGCCGTTCAACAAGACCCTATATATGGATCGGGAGGACATGGTGTGGGAGAGAACCCCCTTAGCCCCAGCCATCGAGTGGTATCCGATTAAGAAGACAGCGTCGAAGGATTCGTCTAGGCCCCCCAGGGCCATGGGGCGTGGGGCCCCATGAACTATCTTAGCCTCCTCATGGAGATCCTCTAAGACGAGGTTGAACCCGCCGTTATGGCCATCGTTAACGTAGATCTCAGCTCCTCCAGAGGCGGAGAGTATCCCGTCTACGGCTGAGTTAACCTCAGCCGTTAAGAGCCTACGGGCCTCCTCGTAATCCTTCGTTCCTTTGGTTGTCTGGGATGGTATGACTACCCCTGCAACCCCTTCAAGGTCGGTTAATATGTATATCTTCATAGATGGAGAATACTTCATAACGATTTATAAAACTGATCTCAGAAAGGGTTTCGTGGGAAGGATCATCAGCCCTCCCGTCTCTCCCCTCTGCCCAACGGAAAGGAGCCCCGTCCCGACTGAGTCAGGGCTTGAGGGACTCGCTCTCCTCCTGGACGGCTTCCCTCAAACTTGCAGCCGCATCCTCAGGAGGCATAACGTTTATGTATGTTCCGGTTGTCTTCTCGAATCCGGCCCATATGGAGAGTCTGGGGTAGACCTCTATATGCCAGTGATAATATTCTCTGCGGACCATGTGGAAGCCGAGGTTGTAGGAGGGGTCATTGAGGAGTTTCCTCAAACCACCTAAACAGACCCTCAAGCCTTCAGCTAAGTCGTGAACTTCGTCCAGAGTCATCTCTGAGATCGTGGACTGATGCCTCTTCGGGACTATCCAAAACTCGAAGGGGTGGACACTCGCCCAAGGAGTAAAGGCTACTAGGCTTCTGTTCTCCCACACGAACCTTGGCCCATCCCTCTCTTTGCCTACGATGTCGCAGAAGATGCATCCGCCTTCTCTCCTCCAGAACCTCCTGCTAGCCCTCAACTCCAAATCCACGAGCTTAGGTATGAAGGGGGTTGTTATTATCTGTGTGTGGGCGTGGGAGAGGGAAGCTCCAGCGTCAGCCCCGTGATTCCTGAAGATCGAGACGTACCTCACGTAGGGGTGGGAGGAGAGGCTCTCGTAACGGTCTAAGTAGGCGTTGATTACGTGGACGAGCTGGGAGACCCTAGCTGAACCGGGATGCTCATCATGGTTCGGGGACTCTATGATAACCTCGTGGTGGCCAACCGCGTTCCTAACCGGATACCCACCCTCAAAACCCTCAACTCTCCACTCTTCATCTCCTTCAGGAGGAGTGAAGGCGGGGTAGAGGTTCGGCACACACCGGACGATCCACCCTTTATGACGGAACCCGTCGCCGTCGGCATCTCTGACGACACCCCCTTCGGAGGGAAGATAGACCAGAACTGCGGGGGGAGTCATATGCTCGTTTCCCGGACAGAAGGGGCATGAAGAGATCTTCTTCATCTCCTTCTCTTTAACGAAGTCCGTCGGTCTTCTCCTCCGGGCGGATGCTATGACGACCCACCGGTCTAGAAGATAATCCCTCCTTAACTCATTGAACGGCATCCGTGACCCTCAATAAAATAGAAGTGAGTCCCCTTAAAGTTCTATCTTCGGAAGGAGGATATCCTCCAGGTCCCTCTGAATCTCGTCAACCCTGCCGTCCAGCAGGTAGGTGTAGACCTCCTCGTGGGCGTCCGCCCTCTTCTCCCAGTCCCATATCTTCTCCGCCGTCTCCCTGCAGTTCTGACTGAGGCCGTCACGGCTGAAACCCTTATACTCCCCCTTATAGAACTGGTATATCTTCTCCGCCGTCTCCTCCACGTCGTACGGGTTGATCCATATACCGTTGAAGCCGTCGACAACCTTCTCTCTTAAGCCTCCAAGTCCAACCGCCGGTACTACGCCGCACGCCATGGCCTCCAAGTCCACTTGTCCCTGAGGCTCATACCTCGACGGACAGAGGAAGAGGTCCCAAGAGTTTATCACCTTAACCTTCTCGTCGGAGTTGTAGAAGGTGTTGTCGATGTAGACGACCCTGTCCAGTTTCATCCTGTGAATCTGGTCGAGGAGCTCTAAGTAGTACGGGTTATTAACATCGGTCTTCGTGACTATATGAAACATCAGGCCGGGTATCTTATCCTTCAAGATCGAGGCTAGGCTGGGAATTATGTCTACACCCTTAACCGGGCTGCATCTCCCTATGAACCCTACCCTGAACCCTTCCCTCTCAACACCTTTGAGGGGCCTGTAATGCTCGGTGTCGACGCCATGGTAGATCGCGAAGACCTTGTCTTCAACCTTCCCAAACTTGGCGCCGTGAGCCCTCAACCCTAGGAGATACTCTTTCCTATGAATCTTGCTGACTGTGAAGAGGACGGAGTCCGGCTGTCTCCGCAGCACCCTGAACAGCAAGGGAAACTCCAAGTCCCTTATCAGCCTAAGCCCGCTGTAGAAGGACTCGGAGAACTCCCCCTTAACCCTGAAGTTGAAGTCCTTGAAGTCGAGCTCCTCAGTCGTCCCGTTAATGTTCATGTGCCAGACCCCTCCCCTCCTACCGGGCTCCGTCGAGTGGATGAAGATGGCCTGAGTCAGGTCTGGATGCATCCACGCGAAGAGGGCGCTCCTCAAATAGGACATCCAGTCGTGGGGTGAGAAGAGGTCGGCCAAAGCCATCCTGTAAGAGGAGGGAACCGAAGCGAAGTTCGTGAAGTATCTTGGCACGAGATAAATCTCGGAGGGCGAGAGATAATCCACGTCTATCCCATACTGGTGGAGGATGTCGAAGGTCCACGCGTACGCGACGTCCAAATCCACGTCGGATGAGGGCCTCCTTATTATGACGCCCCTATAATCCTCTCTTGTGGGGAGGTCATCCCTGAACTTCATGGAGAAGGTCTTAACCTCGAAGCCCCTACTCAGAAGACGGGGATAGAGATTATTGTGGAATGTGGCGAGGCCTCCAACCGCCCCTATGCCAGCCTCGTAACAGTCCACCCTCAACCGTACTGCCATAAAGCACCCTCAACAAGTAGATATTAGTTCGGCACCCTCCCCTTTAAAAGGGTTGTTATCCCCGTGCACATATCAAAAATAAATAAAATACCTCAAAACCGAGGGTCCATAAGGTTATCTCAACGTATCGTTTAAAGTCCAAAAAAAACGGTGTAGTCTGCCGGTAACACTTATCTACTATAAGTTCAATCATATAACCTGAAAAAGGAGGTTTAAGAAGATAAAGAAGTTCAGTCAGGCTAAAATCGAGATACTTAGGCTTTTATGGAAGGCTGGGCGGCCCCTAACCCTGAAGGAAGTCTCAGAAGGGACAGGTCTAAAAGGCCGCTCCGCAAATATGCACCTGCTCACGTTACGCCTCGCAGGATACGTCTCAACCCCCCAAAAGGGATATTACACGATAACTGAAGAGGGAAAAGAGGTCATAGGA
>CAZCOP010000028.1:12814-16108 GCA_964499825.1 uncultured Candidatus Bathyarchaeia archaeon | reverse complement strand
TGGGCCTCTACAACCTATCCCTGGGTAAGTGGGCTCCTGGATACCGCATCAATTACACTGACGCCTTCCACATAAAGAATAACGAGGCTTTTCCGGTAATCATGGTTGGGTTGAACTTCTCAAGTGGCTCAACTGGAACCCAGTACTTGGCGATCTACATTAAGAATGGAACCAATTGGGTAGCCGCATGGCTGGGTGACGAGACTAGACCACCAGCCAACGGGAACCAGCTGAATGCTTCGCATTACATATACATAGCGGCTAATGGAGGTGAGGTTGCGGTCAAGATCGAGATAATGATCAGCGAGTCCGTGGCAGACTTGAACCAGACCTCAAGTTCGCTGATGTACGGCGGGACTATGTACCTCTGGTTCACAAGCGTGTATTAGGATGCCCGAATCTAGGAGGTGTCAAGAGTGAAGGCCGAGTCTGAATTGGAGAAGGTGACGGAGGGGGTTGAGGGCGTTAAGGCTCCAAGCTTTCCGATAGATGAGTTGATAGAGGCTGTCAGGGATACAAATGATGAGCTCCTCCAGTTAGAGGAGTTGAAGAAGCACTCAGAGAAGTTGAAGATGGACCTGATCCGCTACTTCGTAGATATAATGAAGGATTATGACATAGAGGTTAGAATACCGGCCAAGGCTCTGCAGTTCGATGGGGATGAGGCGAGAAACCTGCAGGCGGTATTCCTCAACGGCTCCGGCGTGATAAGCTACACCTTCACCGATGGCTCCGTCAAGGCCCACAGGCTGGAGGATTACAACCCGGCAGACTTGATGGAGATCTTCAACGTCGCGATACCGATCCTGAAGAAGACCCTGAGGCACAAGAGGAAGGAGTATGAGGAGATAAGCAACCGCCTCACGAAGATAGGGAAGTACCTAACCTTCGTTAGGGATAAGCTCTCAGAGGATAGGAAGCGGATAATCTGGCCCTTCAGAAAGGCTTAGGCGTCAACCTCAAAGAGAGGGTTAAGGGGATGAGATGCTTTGGGCGATGACATACTGAGAAGGTTAGATCGTATAGAGAGTAAGTTAGAGACCGTGAGGAAGATGTTACGACGGTGTATGCTCTCCGAGAAGACTCCATCTCGGGTATCCCCGCGAGGGCTAACCAAGCGCCATGAAGCCCAAAGCATGCTCATCACAGGCTCAAACGAGACGATGATATACATATACACTCTCAAACTTACCGACAGCTTGAGGAGAACCATGCTCGTCATGGATAAGCTGCAGGAGGCAACAGCGTCGGACATCGCCATCAGAACTGGGAGAACTAGGAGCACTGAGAGCGCCTACCTAAACCAGCTGGAGAGGATGGGATACCTTGATAAGTTCAGGAGGGGTAGGAGGACCTACTTCAGGATACCATCGATAATCCTGAGTGAGTTCAAGAAGAAGTTTGGGGATGACCGGAGATGACTGGAGATATAGATAGAGACTTCAGGGGTAGGTCTGGATACCTAGACCTCCTCATCGCAACCCTTACTGAACATGAGAAGAATATGGATAAACTCCTGAACAAGATGGATAAACTGTCCCAGAACCTCAACAAACTCTTGAGCGAGAACGTTAAGAAAGAGGAGAAGGAAACCCCAAGCCATCCACCGGATGGAAAGGGGGACAGCCTAACCTACCTGAGGATAAAGTTGAACCGGCCTCTAGATGAAGTTGTAAGAATATTGGAGGCGCTCAAGAAGGAGGAGTGAGGGAAGGGGTACAATCCTCCTAACACGGTGAATCCCTTTTCTCTTCAGTGTCTTCAGCGTTGCGTGATGTTATTATCCAAACCGAAGTTTTGTCAGCCAAAGGTGAAGCTCTTCGAGACCCCTTCCCTGCACTTCACTGTAATCCTGAACCTTGGAGAGTCCCAGTCCACATTCGCTGTTTCCAAGCTTAACCAGACGAACTTTACATCGCCCTTCAGGATCGTCCCAACCCTCTGGGTATAACCGTTCACCTCAACCTCCACGTCGTGGGCGTCTGCTGTCCCGTTATTCTCAATGTAAAACTCGACTGTCCGTAGGGTTCTATGATACCAGACCTTCGCTATCCTGAAGCTCGGATTCCCATAACGTATGGACAATATCTCTGTTAGGAAAAGTACTTGGACCGTCAGGGATGAAGCGGCCGAGATTATCAGGGAGATCAACATAACATACAGGTAGAGCCTACTCACATCCTTATGGGTGCTCATAACATCAACCTTCCTGAATTGGATTGTGGCTTATGGATATCCGTAATCGATTATCTTTGTCGAGTTTGAAGCTATATAGTTTCTGTATTCGTTTCCAACCTTGTCCATGATCCACCACTCCTCCCCGTACAGGTCTGGATCGACGGCGGCGGTCGCCGTTGAGTTGTTGAAATACCTTATACTTCCAGCCGGTCCGCAGATGAGTATGTAATACTCAACCAACACCTTGTCTAGGTATTCCATGTCCTTCCCGTAGGCCGTCAATTGGAAGTCTGTGACGTTGTACTTCACATACCCGTCGAAGTCGTTGAGGGAGCCCTCATCCTCAACCATCCAGTCCTCATCGTAGAAGGAGAGTATACCCTGCGCCGTTGAGTTGGCCGTTATCTCATAGGTCCCCGTTGAGTTTATAACCAATATCCTCCTTATGCCCCACCACTTGTAGTACCACTGGTTAGCGGCTGTGCTGTTTGCCCTGGACATGCTCGGGAATGGATACTTATCCCACAGGTATAGGGCTACAACATCGATCTCCCAACTGCTCTGGGTTGGGTCCGTAAGTTCACTCCCACCCTTAAACCTTATCGTGAACTCTGAACTCGTTATCGTTACGCTGTAGTTGTTCCACTGGTATGGTTGGAGGCTGCTGATTACGTTCTCCCATCCGGTACCGGTCCAATAATCGACCATCAAGCTCTCGGCGTCCATGTCACCAGTCTTTATGCATAGCTTCGCATACTTGTTGTAGGCGTCAACATCCGTAAATTGAACCTCCAAGTCGAGTTCGTATCCGCCATCAGTCCAGACATGGAGCAGAACAGCATCAATCTCCCAACTATCCTGATCCCGATCCTCGGTCACATCCTCGGCTCCACGGAACCTTATCGTGAAGACCGAGCTGTCTAGGGATACGGTGACGTTATTCCACGAGTTTGGCGAGAGACCGTTGATCAGGGTCACCCAGGTATCCCCAGTCCAGTAGTCTACTATTAGGGTCTCATCATCCAAGTCCCCGGTGTAGATGCAGAGCTCCTCGTGGAGCTGCGTGTAGTCGACCTCGGTGAACTGAACCTCAAGGTCAAGCTGGTATCCCCCCTC
>CAZCOP010000028.1:8175-12714 GCA_964499825.1 uncultured Candidatus Bathyarchaeia archaeon | reverse complement strand
CCTGGACTGTGTCGTTGAGTTCGGATGCCGCCTTAAACCTTATCGTGAAGGTTGAACCGGTGAGGGAGACTGATACGTTGTTCCAGCTGTTAGGTTGTAAAGCTTCTATTAGAGTTACCCATCCGCTCCCAGTCCAGTAGTCGACGCGTAGGGCCTCCTCATCGAGTGAACCCGCATAGATGCAGAGCTCCTCCTCAGCCTCTATGTAGTCTACATCGACCCATTGGACCTCAAGATCAAGCTCATAGTTCGGTCCAGATGGCGTCCACAGGTGCAGTAGGACGGCGTCGATCTCCCAGCTATCCTGGATCAGGTCTAGTCCTCTAATCCCATCCCTGAACCTCACCGTGAAGTTTGGGCCGTTCAGGTACTGGTGGACCGAGATGTTGTTCCAACCTTGGTATAGGTCTGTTCTGATGTTCACCCAAGCTGAGCCTGTCCATACGTCTACGTATAGGTCTTCGTCCCCCGTGTCACCGACGTATATGCATAGATACTCATTCGATTCTGTGTAGTCTACATCCGTGAACTGAACCTCAAGATCGAGCTGGTACCTCTTCTCGGTGTAGGCGTCAAACTCGTAGAAGGCCTCGTATATGTTCCACCAGTCCCCAGCTGTGCTTATTATCCTCCCAAGCCCCACATACCTCCCCTTAGCCTCGAAGGTTGGGCTCACAGACCAACCCCCGCTTGGAACATCCCAGTCGTCGATGACAACCTCTGAGTCGTCGAATACGGTGTCCTCGCTGATGTAGACCCTAATGTCCCGGAGCCCATAGGTTCCTGTCCTGATCTTTAACTTTGTTATCAACATGCTGCTGCCCATATCGAAGGCTATCCAGTGTCTGGTGTGCCACCATGAACCGTAGTGACGCCACTCGGTGTAGGAGTCGTCGTCTATAGTGTTTGAAGCTGGGTATCCGCTCTCCTCACCGCAGACATCATAGATCGCCACCGGAGTTGTCCACCCCCCTGTCCCACCACCGAGATCCTGCTCCGTTAACACATCGAACTCCGAGTCCGGACCATACTGCATAGCCGTAAAGTTGCTGTGGGTTCCAACGTCTGGGCTATTGTCGACGTCGCTCCTCCTATCCACATAGTCCGTTATGTCATGTATATCCCAAAGCCTTAAGAGGACGGCATCGATCTCCCAGCTGCTCTGGGACCCATCAGCTAACCCGGGGGTATCCCTAAACCTTACCGTGAAGTTTGGGCCGGTAACGTAATCCGTGACTGTAACGTTATTCCATGCGTTCGGGTTGAGTTTATCAAGCAGGTTTATCCATGCGCTCCCATTCCAGCAGTCAACCTTCATATCCTCGGTGTCCAGATCTCCGGTGTATATGCAGAGAGCCTTGAAATCCTTCTCATAATCAACATCGGTGAATTGGGCCTCAAGTTCAAGCCTGTATGACTTCGGCTTTAGACCTATCGCGATGAGCCTGGCATACTTCGTGACTCCGGCATCCGAGGATTCGCTTCTATGCTGGATCCTGTCGGTTCTCTGGGTAGCCGCTAGGCTGACCTTCTTGAAGAAGATCATCTCCCACGTGTCCTGTGGATCCTGCTCCTCGGTGAAGCCCCTGGCTATCTCAGTTGAGTCGTCCAGTAGGGCTTTGTAACCGGCTGAGGTTGACGTGCTCCCACCACTCCAGGCTATGGTTCCCATGATTATGTGGTCACCAGCCTGCGGCGTGTATGTGTTGGTGACTTTATCGCTCCACGTCGTTCCAAGCTGGGTTGCAGAGTCATCCTCGCTATAGTAGTTCAGGAGGGAAAGCCCATCTAGGTTGACTACGTATATCCTAGCCCTTCTTATGTAGGCTGTATTCCAACCCAAGAACCAGTTCCCACCCTCACTTCTGTAGTCTATGCTGAAGGAGTACTGGGTTGAGGCGTTCAAGTAGACCCTCTTGAAACCCGCGAAGACCCACTTATTAGCTGAGGCCCTACTCTCATGCTCGGTGAAACCCCAATTTACGGCCTCCTGATCGTAGCGGAACCTAGCCTCAGTCGAGAAGTAGGATGAAGATGCATCTATCTCAGCGAACCAGAAGATTAGGCGGTTGCCGTCAACGCTGGGGGTCCATGTGAGGGTTAACTTATCCTGCCAGCTCTTGCTCGTGGTTGAGGACTGCCCCTCAGAGACCGCGCTCTCCTCCACCGGCACCGCCCAAGCCATTATGTAGCCGTGCTGTGCATACTGGGTTCCAGCTGAACCCTTGAAGCGTATCCTTACCGTGTGGGTTGTGGCGTTGTCGAGTTCAAGCCTGATTATCCCGGTGAAGGGGTTCCAGTCTGGAGCTGCGCCATCCTTATACTTGTAATTCTGGTAGCAGTACTGGGTTGAGTCAACCTGCAACTCGACGCTGACCAGCGAGTTTATGCTTGTGGATCTGGTCTCTAGATATCCCATGATGAGGAAGTATCCGGTCTCCTCCGGCTGGAAGGTGAGCTGTACAGCTGTAACGTATGTGCTTCCAGCCTGGGTGTTGACCATCGTGTCCGTGTAGTAGAACTCATACTCCTCACCCTCAACCATCTCCTCAACTAGTGTGTCTGAATCTGAGTCCGGACCATACTGCATAGCCGTAAAGTTTCCATGAGTACCCTTATCAGGGCTACCGTCCACATTGCTGGTTTGATCCACGTAGTCCTCGATGTCGTTTGGGGGTGGGTTCGTATTCGCCTCAGTCAGGACATCGTACGTAAAATCTGGACCGTACTGCATAGCCGTAAAGTTACTATGAGTACCCCTGTCAGGCCGTCCGTCGACATCGCTCCTCCTGTCCACATAGTCCTGGCTAGAGTAGAGCTCCCTGTAGCCTTCTGTTAATACGTCGTATACGTAGTCTGGACCATGCTTCATAGCTGTGAAGTTGCTGTGTTCCCCTACGTCTGGGCTGTTATCTACGTTACTCCTATTATCGACGAAGTCGTTCACACCCCCAGGTTGGTCGCCGCTCACAGTCCAGAAGTCGGTGACATTCAGCTTCCTGACGTACAAGTCGTTCCTAGACTCTAGCTCTATGACCTTCCTAACGCCCTTCCAGGCTCCGTAGAAGGCTACGAGATCCCAGTAGGTTGAGGCTTCACCCGAACACCAGACCTTCAACCCGACAGCCTCAACCCTAGGGTTGTAGTATGTCCAGCTCTCCGGGAGGTCTAGGGTCCAGTTCCTTAATAGGCGGACCCAAGTTGACGTTGTGACTGATGGTGAGATCTGTATTATCTCGGTTGAGACCGATGGTGAGAAGATGGGGCTTACACCTGACGGTGAACCGTAGTAGTAGATGAGCTCCCAGAGGTATCCATCACCATACACGGGCCCATCATCTATCCCAAGGGATATCTGGATCGTTATATCCCCACTGTAGGACTCGATCAAGTAGTAAGCCGAGAAGTTTAGGTACTTTGGGAAGGCCACGTAGTAAGTGTTATTCTCGTTCTCTGCTCCAGTCTCATACCCTGCGAAGCTGTAACCTTGGGTCGCATTCAGCTTCAAGGAATAGTTCCCATGGAGGGTGTAGGTGGTGGAGCGTTCGGCGAGCCCAGTCTCCTCTAGCGTTGAGGTTCCCGTTGATAGGAGGAGTTGTATCTGGTCGTAGCGTGCGACAACGTTAACCTCCTCGGTTGAGGAGGTTGAGCCGAAGTATAAGGCGACGACCATCCCTATCTGGACTATCTTGACGTTGGTCCATCCGCCATCAGCCATCGGGTTCCTCGTTATCCCATACCAAACCCCGGTCTGGAGGTTCGTGCTCTTGACTAGTTCTATATATTTCTCGGATGATGAGCCGGATGGCGGTGAACCCCTAAGCATGATGCAGTAGTAGAGGTCGTAGGTGTCGTATGGAAACTCCAGCTCCTTAAATCTAACCCTCAAACCGACGAAGCTGTATAGGGTGTTCGATACATTGGCCATGCTGACAACCTTTATGTATGCGTGTATGCGTAGTGTTTGGGAGTCGTTCGCCTCCCTTATGAAGCTCGATTCATCTATACCGACCACGCAGTGCTTTGTAACGCTGAAGGTGGAGCCGCTCTCAGTCCCGCTCGTATCGCTCGTTACGTCCATGTAGTAGCTTGTAGTCCCATCCATACTCTCCGATGAATCCTTAGTGTAGTTTAGGGATGACATCTTATTGCTCTGTATCAACCTCCAACCGGGTGCTTCGAAGCTTCCGTTGGGTAACTCCTCCTCATCCGTGGAGATTACAAGGGACGCCGCGTCGTAGTAGACCTTCATTATGGGTCCATTACTCTCCGAGTCCGTGACTGGGTTGTAAAGGTCATTCTCGATCCTTATCCTCACGATTGTTGCGTTGTCTAGGGTTCCCCATAGGCTCTGGTAGTCACTTGTGACATTCCGGGAGAGCGAGGTCCAAGCGTCCAAGGTTGAGACCGTTGAGGCCCCATAGATGTACTTCTCTGTCGTCGTGTTCGTGAAGTGGCTTGGGGAGGGGGAACCTACCGGCGTAACAGGGACTATGTAAATTATGCTCAGGATGGTCGACTCGTTGTTCAACCCAAGCT
>CAZCOP010000028.1:0-8075 GCA_964499825.1 uncultured Candidatus Bathyarchaeia archaeon | reverse complement strand
CTCTGGTTTAGGTCGTATATTATCCAGTGGGTCTCGGTCTCATCGTGCTCCCACTGGCTTGTCGTGGAGTCATCTATTGTGTTGTCGGGGAGGTTGTCCCCATCGTACCCGCAGGAGTCGTAGACGGTTATAGGGGTCTCCCAGGTGAACTCGTAGTCTATGGCTGACGTATTTGTGTATCTGGTCTCGACTAGGGCTGAGTAGGTCTGGTCATAGCTTAGAGTTGATAACCTGCGAACTCTCACAGTTGCATCGTTGAAGTCCCCGATGGCGAACCATGAGGGCAGGTTAACGTTCGGGTTTGAGCTTGTGCTGGAGACCTCCTCGAAGCCTGGATCAAGCGTGTCATTTAGGCTGGTGGCCCCTCCGGTGACCGTTCCTACCCCTGAGTGCCAATAGTGGTTCTGGCTGCTGGTTGGATACTCGAAGCTCTCATTCCAGACATCCCTAACCATCGATACCTGCTTGAACTCCATAGTTGAGTAGTTGAGAAAAGGTCTGGGGACGACTGAGAAGTTTGTTAGGGGCTGGCGGATCTGAACCTCCTGCGCCATGTAGAATGAGGCTATTATGGCTATTAGTAGGAGGATTAAGAGCAGACTCCTCAGCTCTGGACGCTTTAGACCTCTACTTCTACTCAACAATTCGGATACCTAAACCGGTAAACCGGTCAATTATAGCGTGAGAAGTTGGTGGATTTTAAACGGTTATGAACTGGACGTCTAGACCAATCGTCCATAATGAGGTTCCATCATGGATAAGGTAGGAGGACCTACATCTACGCCTACATCATTCATCTAAGCCTAACAGCTTGACCGCGTTCCCCCTCGTAACCTTGTAGTAGACGCTCTCGCTTATCCTACCATCCCTATATAGCTTCAGGAGGAAACCGACCAGTGGGGTCGGAGTATCCGGGGAAGTTATGTCAGTTCCGAATAGAAGCCTATCCTTAAACTCATTCAAGAACTTAACAGCGTACTCCGGGTCCCTAGCTAAGGCGTTGTATCCGCTGCGGGCTGAGAGGTCTCCATACAGGTTTGGGTATCGACGCATCAACTTCGGGACTACACCCTCCTCCCTTACAGGATATCTAGGATACCCGTAACGGTCGGCCGGGGTCTCAAGCCTACCTATCTCGGCCCAGAAGGGCTGCGAATGGCCCAGAAACTTGAGCTTAGGGAAAAGTTGTAGGGAGCGCTCCAGCTGAGGTAACCCCGGATCGTCGTATAGGCCGTAGGCTCCACCTATCTGCGGGGCTATGTGGAAGGTTAATGGGAGACCCACATCTTGAACATGCCTGAAGAGGTTCTGGACGAGAGGGCTCAAGAAGGGCAAGTTGGCGCAGACCTCTCCTACACCCTTACATCCACGGTCACGGTAATACCTGAGGATCTCACCCAACGGCGCATCCGGAGAGTTCGTCATGGCTCTTGGATCGACGTTGCAGAAGGGGATGAATCTATCGGGATATCTCTCAGCCATCTCAATTACATCTTCATTAGACTGGGGAACGTAGGCACATTCTGGATTCACCGCCGGCAGTAGTACTCCCTTCTCTATCCCCAACTTATCATATATCCTGATCAGCTGCTCTGGGGTTGGGTAATGCTTACCCATATGAGGCGGGCCCGGTATCCTCCTCACATGGGCGTGTATATCTATTAAACCCAAACCAGACACCTCCAACGAAGACTTAGAACTACACAACTATAATCTTTACCATTGATAAGTGAAAAGATTAAGTTAGTACCCGACACTCTTAGGTTGAGGTTGGGGACATGGAGTACGCATATGATCTGGTCATTAAGGGAGGAACGCTCATAGACCCGGCCCAGCAAATCCATGAGGAGATGGATGTAGCTGTATCGATGGGCAGGGTTGAGGCCGTTGAGAGGGGCATACCACCAGGCAGGGCTAAGAGGGTTATAGATGCCTCAGGCTTGATAGTCACGCCTGGACTCATCGACATCCACACCCACTGCGCATACAAGATCATCCACATCTCCATAGAACCCGAGGTCTCATGCTTGATGAAAGGAAGCACAACCATAGTCGACGCTGGCTCCGTCGGTGAACTCCTCTTCCCCGCGTTTAAGGAGTACATCATCAAGAGGGCTAGGGTGAGGATCTACTCCTTCCTCAACATAGAATCGCTGGGAATGGTTGAGTATGAGAGGAACCAGGAGTGGCCGACCTTAATAACGGCCAAAAACGAACAGTTCGCCTCCATGTTCGTCAATATCAAGAACACCTTAGATTTGATAGAACACAACAGGGATACCATATTGGGCATTAAGTGGGCCCACCATGGGTTGGAGATCCTAAAGCTGGCTAGGAGGGCGGCGGATAGGGCCAACTGCATATTGATGGCTGAGAACCACTACCAGCCGGAGACGCTCAAATACTTAAAGAATGGAGATGTGGTCACACACCTCTTCGGGGACTTCCATGGGTTTAAGGGTAGACCTCATGATGGACTACTCGACGGCGACATGAAGGTCCAACCGGAGTTCTTCGACGCTAAGAGGAGGGGAGTCTGCCTCGACGTTGGACATGGTATTAGGAGCTTCTCTTGGAGGGTTGCTGAGGCAGCATTCAAGCAGGGTATGAAACCCGATACGATAAGCACGGATCTGTGGATAAAGAACCTGAACAAAGTTGTTTACGACCTGCCCACAACTATGACGAAGTTCCTCCTCCTCGGGATGAGCTTAGACGAGGTTATCGAGGCTACCACAGCAACGCCAGCTAAGGTTCTCAGGAAGGAGGATGAGATAGGAACTCTAAAACCCGGCTTCCCGGCGGATATAACATTACTCAGACTTGAGGAGGGCCGGTTTCCCCTCACCGACTCCCATGGTGAGGTTAGGATGTCTAGGAGAAGGCTCTCCCCAGTCGGAGTCATACGCGGTGGAGAGGTAATAAGACAACCACCGGTTTAACCCTAAAACCACTGGGTTATAGAGTAGTAGAGCCTCACGAAGTTCCTCGCTAGGTCCTCGAAGCTGTTAACGTAGCAGAAGTTCCTGAAGTACCTCTTCGGCTTTGCGCTCCTAACCCCTATTGCGATCAGGGTTACACCGCTCTTCTCAACCTCCTTAACGGTCTTCTCCGTCTCCTCCACGATATTCTCGTAGCCGTGGGGTTGCCCATCGGTCACGACGACTATGACCTTATAACTTTGGGGAAGCTTGAGAATCCTCTTGGAGGCCACCTCTAGAGCATCTGGGAGGTAGGTTGCACCGCCAACCATTAGGTTGCCAAGCCTACTCTTGACCCTACGATCGTAACGTTCCTCAAAGTCCTTAAGGATCATGAGTACATCGCTGAATACATACAGACCCCAGGAGTATTGGGGCATCAACCCGTTGGCAACCTCGGCTAGGCATACGGAGACCTCCTTCAATGTATCCTTTGACGCTAGGAGGCTTTCACTCGCATCTATCAGTATAGCCCACGCTGAGCTTGAGGCTGACCTCTCCAGCTGCTTGAAGATGTCGCTTCTGCTACTCTCTGAGGCTACAGCTTGCACCGCCTCGTGTAAGTCTATCAGACCAGCTCTCTGGTGGGGTTCCTCCTCATAGTCAGTCTTCACCATCGCCAAGGTGCTGAGTATACTTCTTATAACCTTGTTGACCCTCCTCTTTACCCTTAGATACTCTGAGTAGTCGCTCTTCGGAAACCCTATGCTCAGAAAGTTCAATTTATCCCTCTGGTAGAGCTTGAGGGTCTCCTCATCCCTCCTCCTCCTGAGCTCCTCGTTATGGAAGACGTAATTGGCCTCGGAGTTAGCTTCACTCCCGAATATCTTCTCTGCTAGATCCCCCAGCGACAGCTTAGACAACGCTTCTCTCAAGACTTTGTCTGCGTCACCATCATCGTTTAGAATTGTGCTACTGAAGAAGACGCTTGAGTATCTTCCATCGTGGTGGGGGATAACTGGATAGCTCTGGAGGGCGTCTGGTTGACCATACCTAGAGAGTTCTCCATAGATCCTCTCAGCGGCGGAGATCAGAGCCTTCGGTTTATTCGTCCACTTCACTCCATCCAAGATTCTGGAGATCTCCTCTATCGTCCTCTTCTCCTCCTTTGAGGGGTTTCCCTTAATCGCGCCTATAAAGACCTTTGACGCTGTGGCGGCCATGATCCTCTTCAGCTCGTCATCAAACCTATCTAGTGGGTGAAAGCGTAGGTAAGCAACAGCATTCGCCAGCGCTACGTCTCCACCCAAACCAGCCCACTTTAAGGCTAGGAAGCTCTCAACCCTATAATCCTCGATCAGGTTTATGGTGAAGCTTGAGAGCTTATCGTCCTTGCCGTATCTCCAAGGCTCGTAGATAAGTGGGTCGGTTAGATAGGCGTGTCCAGCCTCATGGGCGACACAAGCCTTGAAGACACGCCACTTTACGATCAGGTTCTCCCTCAGATCGAATGGTACAAGCCTATCGGGTAGTGGTATATGGAGAACATACTCCTTAACCGGGCGTCCAACATAGCTTATGTGTGGGTAGGGGACTCTATCATCGACTAGAAGCCTCATCTCCTCATAGGAGCGCCTACTGACCATGGTGGCTATGGCCCAGGCCGTATCGTAGAAGCTCAAGGGAGTTAAGCCCCCTCCGGGGTTTCGAGTATCGACTCTATTATCCTGTTCAACGTCGCTTGGATTGCCGGGTCATCGGATATCGAGTTTATTATCGTATCGACTGCTGCGTCCTTTATGGAGACCCCGTCCTGGACGAGCTTACCCCAGCTTATCAGGTTCCCGAGCGATGGTGCTAGGGGTATCTCGCCAATCTCATAAAGCCTCCTCAACTCGGCCGCAACCTTCACGAACTTGTAGGCTAGGCTTCGATCCCTCAGGCCGCTCCGTTTCATCAGCGCCTCAACCTCCTTCTCATTTATCTTAGGTCCTACACTCAAGTAGTCGAAGTGTATCCAGGCGTTAACCCTCCTCCTGAAGGCCACGTTTAGGGGCTTCGTTCCAGCATACTCAACGCTGTAGGGGTTGAAGGATAGGACTATATACCCATAGGGATGCCTCTCAACTATCTCATTCTCCTTCTCGGTTAGCACGAGGTGACCTCTCTGGTCCATCACGGGATGAAACTTCGCCAGTATGTCAGGCTTCATCATGTTCGCCTCATCGACGTAAAGTATGCCGCCGTACCTGCACCACATAACTATGGTTCCATCAACCCAGTTCTCCCTACCCAACCCCACATACTTACCTATGAGCTCGTAAACCGAAGTTTGGAGGGCGCAGTTTATCTCGAATATGGGAAGCCTATCCTCAGCTGCGATCTTGTAAACCAGATGGGTCTTCCCAACCCCCGTTGGACCTACAAGCCCAACCTGTTTAAAGTGGTATAGGGCCCTCCTAACCCGCTCCTCTATGTTGGTTCCGTCATCTATGAAGCTCGGTTGGGGTGACGGTATATTCTTCCTTAGGAACTCCGGACACTCATAGCCTTCCCCAAGCCTGTACCTTTTGGGCGGCTCAAGCTGTAGGTCTTCACCTATCCTTCCCTCATCATGGAAGGTTATCCTAACTTTGTTCCCACCTATCGAGACCAGGTATGTGCTCCCCTTCCTCACCAGCTTACCCTCTAAGGCTTTACGGATCGTCCTAGCCTCAATCTGGTTCAAGGGTTTATCAACGGTCGCCCTCAATCTCCTCCACCCTCACCTCAACCTCACACAGCCTAAGCTTTGACAGCCTCTCACCAACTATATCGATCAAGTCGTGGAGCTCCACGACTTCCCTGGGATAAAGCCCCTCAAGGTTTAGGACGTTGATCACCTCCCTAACCCTCATGAGGCTCTCATAAACCTTAGAGATTTCTCCACCGCTCAGTTTTCCTCCCTCACATAACCTTAGGAGGCGCTCCAGCCTCGAATGTATCTGCTCGAGGATTATCCCTTGGAGCTTTATGTACTCATCCCAGTGCACTAGGGTTCGTAGAAACTTGAAGTTTAGGTTCCTTCTCCTCCCTCCGTCTCTTTCTCTGATCCTCCTCAGATTACTCTCCACCAGTGGCATGTATGGCTTCGGTACCAGGTATAGGGCTCCCATCCTGAAGCAGTATTCACTATATGGTTCGGTCATATAGTTAATCGGCTCTTCCGGCTCCCCTAGGTCGTCTCCGGCTGAATCTTGCTTGAGGAGGAGTAGATATACTACCTCCTTCCTCGTCTTACTATGGAGTCCTCTCTCTTCATGATACATCGCTGGAGGCCACCGGTCCATTATTTCCCTCTTCACTCTTTGGATGAGGATGGCGGTGGAGGTGGTGGGACATCGATGAACTTCGCCATTATCGTCAGCATAGCGACCGATTCTTGGTATATCTTCGTCCAGATCTTCGGCGCCTTATCCTCATCAGGGACTATCCATGACTCTATCTCCTCAGGTGGACCCCGGATATGGGCGTCACCGCTCAGTGTAAAGTTTGCGATATCCGGGTCCGTCTTGGCTTCAATCGTGAACGGAACTATGGCGTTGCCCTTACTGTCGTTTATCGCCTCGCCTATGTATATGCTGATTGGATAGCGGACCGTTACGAACCTTGAGTCCCTGCTTGACCTGTTGGCCTCCAGATGCTTGAAGCGTATCGATATCTCCACCTTCCTCGTTAGACTACTCATCAGTGAAGCCGTCTGGACATCTATGTTCAATACCTCATCCACTTCCTCTCTCTCAACATTCTTCATACATTATCATCTCCTAATCAGAGCGTTATACGAATCTCATACTTCCTATTCTTAATCTTCTCAAGCTCCTCCCCCGGTATCTCCTCCATCTCCTTGAGGCGGTTCAGCGTGTTCACCAGGTTCGATCTAAGTTCTTTAACCTCCTCGATGTGCGATAGAACCCTCTTGTAGGAATCGGTCAGCTCCAGCGACGCCTTGGCATACTCAACTCTGCCTATCACCCCGACCCTCCTCTTGACATCAAGCGAGTATATCTCCCTCTCGAGGCGATCCTTCTCCTCGAGCAACTCGGATAGACGCGCATCCGTCTCGATTATAGATTTCTCCGACTGGTTCACGAGGTCCATGTTGAAGGTAACCTTAGCCATCTCGGTGAAGGTTTCAAGGGAGATCGCGTTCTTCTCGAGCATTCTCTTCAGCTCGTTCAGCTTCTTCTCGGCGTCTATCAACCTTCCACAAGAGGCCTTCGCGTTCTTGAGCCATATTGGCAGTAAGATGTACCCGTCCTTCGTGGCCTCAAGCTGGTCTGCTGGGTGCTGGACTATATTACCAGCTGTA
The DNA here is from genome assembly GCA_964499825.1 of uncultured Candidatus Bathyarchaeia archaeon. GTDB lineage: Archaea > Thermoproteota > Bathyarchaeia > Bathyarchaeales > B26-1 > B17-G17. Next base: position 803 of record CAZCOP010000028.1, on the reverse strand, counting down.
TACTTCACCTCGTAGGCTATGACTACATTGTCCTTGTTGGTTATGGCCTTCCTTATCTCACCTATCTCCTCACCAGTGATCCAGTCGAAGACCGCGTTCTCATCGGTCTTTGGATCTCTCTTAACCGTTACCTCGACCCGTTTCCCCCTCCTAAACTTAAACTTGCTCAGTATCCCCAAATCGCTCACCTCCCATATACCGACAGGGCCACCATCAGACGGAGTAGTCTAAGCGACCAGAAGGCCTCACGCACTAGCTCGGCGAGGAACCTCCATAGGGATTCGATGTCCGAGCGGAGCCTCTCCACCGAGACTAGGAGCGGAACTTCTAGGTTTATGAGCCTTGTCTCCAAAGCCTTGAGCCGCAGGGCCGCTGTATAGCCCTCAAGCTTGAGCCTGCGCATCGCGTTCCGAGCTTCCATGGCGAAACTATGGATGTAACCCCCTAGGTTGTTAAGCGTAGCCTCAAGCCTACTAGGTGCCTGTTTGAACTCCACGGTCAGCCTCCTCCTAGCCCTCCTCAGCTCACCAAGCCTCGGTATATGTATGGTCCTCTCCAGCTTGATCACCCCTCTCTTTATTGACCTCCACCCCGACGTCTGCTGCTCGAGGTACCAGACCCTGAACCAGTGTAGGCCGATGAATGAGCAGAATACCATAATGGCCACCATCGGTATCGTCACCACATACGAGATGTTTCCGACGAAACCAGCTGAGACCACGCACCATATAGGGTCAATCTTAGAGTAGAGGGGTATCATCGAACGCCTCAGGATGAAGGCCGCCGTCAACGCAAGGTTCGCG
>CAZCOP010000027.1:0-16311 GCA_964499825.1 uncultured Candidatus Bathyarchaeia archaeon | reverse complement strand
AGTACTACCAGAGGTTTACAAGCGTAGTGTTCAGTTCGTCCTCACTGAAGGGGAGGATGGAACGTGATGTCCTCGTGATCTCAATCGTCATCTTATGCCTGCTGATACCCTCATACCCCGTTATAGGCACGGATGTCTTCATAAGGCCGGCGATAGAGATAGCGAGCGGCTACGAGATATACAAGCTCACCGAAGCCGACTTCGCGGGGGGTGAACTGAGAAAGGCTGCCGCCCTCACCCAGGTGTACACTGAGGCCGCCTTCAAAGCCTCGATAAATTATAACCTCAAAAGCGGCGGTGGAGCCTCAGTTTTGACGTTCGGCTTTGGGGAGGACGGCGGAGAATACGGAGGCTACCACGCCCTACCAATCTCCATAACGATGGAGTTTGATGATGTGAGTATTAGGAAGGTTCAGCTGGAGTGTGGGGGAAGGTTCAATACCGAACGCAACGGGGTGCCTGAAGAGTTAACCATAGAAGTTATAGATGGAACCTTGAGGTGTAGGGAGCTCGGCGTCGAATATACCGGCGTCAGTAACCTGAGGCTGAATGCGTTATACACCTACATGGAGCCTGGAAGCGAGACAACCCCATTCAACGGGTACGTAACCATAAAACTATACACGGGGAGGAGGCTCCTAGAGAGCTACGCAAAGCCGGGTGAAAGGGTTGGAATAGAGGGGGGATACGACCTCAACATGTACACAAAGCTCTATCAGTCGTCAGGTGGATCAGCGGAGAGCATGTACCTACTTAACGAGTTTGCATGGAAGTTCTGGTTCCACGTATTCGACCAGAAGGATGAGAGGTTCATACCCTACTTCTCCAGAAACTATAACGTGAGGTTCTTCTGCACAGAGGGGATGGACGGCCTAGTCTACAAGGGTTCAGGGTTACCGCTCGAGTATGAAGGTTTCAACTCTTCACTCGTGGAGTACATAGACTCAGGGATCAAGCTGATACTCTTCATCGGAGACCTATCGGAGTATACGATGCTCTTCGAGGCGATATCACCAGTAAACCCCAACGATATAGTTATGGTTTATGGTGGGAGACGGATAACCAGCATAGAGCCAAGCGACCTAGAACGTTTCAATGCAATATATATGGGCGGTTTAATATACCGGGACGCTGGGGAACTGCAGAAGATCAGGGAGACGTTGGTCGATTACGTCAGGGATGGCGGTGGGCTGATACTCGACACAGGTAATCTCATATACGGGGGAAGGATAACTGGAATACCTGAACCCTTCCCGGTGACGGAGACCAACGTCATAGCGGAACCAGTATTCAACCTAACAATGACAACGAAACACACAATACTGGAAGGGGTGAACCTCACAGAGCTGAGCTCCGTTGAGGATGTAAGCCTATCCTACGCGATAGACCTAAAGGGGGATGCAGAGGTCATCCTGGAGGATAACGGTAGGCCCGTGATAGCCTTGAGGGAGGGGGGAGGGAAAGCCCTGTGGATAGGTCTCAGACCGCAGTATTACGCGATGATGAGGATGAGGGAGGGAGACATAACATGGTCGAGACTGATCGTAAATATGCTGAGATACGTATCCAACCAGATAATGAGAGGGGAGGGGAAGGTTACATTCGATATCAAAGGACCAGAGGAGATAACCATAAACGTCACGAAACCCCAAAAGGACGGAGCCCTATGGATCAAGGTGACCTACTACCCAGGATGGAAAGCAGAATGCAAAGATGGATCAAAAATTCTAAAAATATTCATAGCCGGACCTGGAATGATGCTGATATTCCCAGAAGAAGCAGAAAAACTAACCATCATATGCCACTTCGATAAAACACTGGAAGAACAAGCTGGAGAACTCGTAACCCTGACAACGCTAATCCTATCAATAATAGCAACGATGGGCAACCGGATCATCAAATACTTAAGAGCCATAGGAAGACGCGGAAGCAGGTGGGACAAAACGGACCACTACGGAAGATGGATTAAGGATTAAGAATTCTCTAAACTAAAAAGGAGTTTCAGAGAGAAAACTTAAGCTGGATTTTCCATGGCGAGGATCAACTCTATTCTACTTAAAAAGCCTGCGAAATCGAGAATCTCCGTAGAGATCAATGGGCAATATCCAAAGATTACGGTCGACCTTTTAAAGTTATTTTTAACTTCAATAAGGCTGATCAGAGCCATAAAAGGTTATTTGTCCGTCTCATCTCTTAGTTAGTTGGTGGTCGAAGTTGCGCATCGTATATTCTGATAGGTGTCTTAGGTATAGGGAGTTTGGTCATCCCGAGTCGCCTGAGAGGGTTTACAACGTTTATAGGTTGCTGGTGAAGGTTGGCTTCGACTTTGTTGAGCCTGAACCTTGCTCTGAAGGCGATCTGAGGCTTGTCCATGATGCGAGGTATATTGAGCGTATTAAGGGTGGTAGGTTTCTGGACTCTGACTCCCCGAACCTCCCTGGAATTTATAACTATGCGAGGTTGTCGGCTGGCGGCGCCATCAAGGCTATGGAGTTGGCTCTGGAAGGCGAGGCTGCCTTCTCCCTGATGAGGCCTCCTGGGCATCACGCTGGGCGTAGCGGTAGGGCTCTAGGCGCCTCATCTCTGGGTTTCTGCTACTTCAATAATGTTGCGGTTGCCTCGGTTAAAGCCTTAGAGTGCGTCGATAGGGTTGCTATACTAGACATCGACTGCCATCATGGCAACGGGACTGAGGAGATCGTATATGGGAACCCGGGCATACTCTTCATCTCGCTCCATAAGTTTGGGTTTATATACCCCGGGACAGGGGGTGAGTCTAGGGGGAACTGCATAAACTATCCCTTAAGCCACAACGCCACCGAGGATGATTACATGGAAGCCCTCCATTCGGCGTTGAGGAGGATTGATGAGTTCAAACCCGAGCTTCTGGCGGTCTCCGCGGGCTTCGACACTTACCGGCTCGACCCGCTATGCGGCCTCGGGTTGAGCAAGGAGGCTTACCTTAAGATCGGGAGGCTAATCTCAAAACTTAACGTGAAGACCTTCGCCGTCCTTGAGGGCGGATATAGCCGTGACATGCCGGAGTGCATCCACAACTTCCTGAGGGGTTTGGAGGGGGAGTGACAACCCGCTATCAACCAGTTTAACAACCATTTACCGTCCCAAAATTCAAGTTTGAGGGTAAGAGATATTTCTAACAATGTACTAAATCTATGAAAGCTGTGCTGGTGGTTTAGGCATGAATGGCTTGAGAGGAGACCTAGTTAACAAGGTTCTATCCTCAGCTAGGCCTGAGGAGCTCGACTTCCCGGTTCCAAGCACAGACCACAGCGACCACATGGTCTACCTAACCCTCAAGGGTCACACAAAGCTCGCAGCCGACCATATACTTCACAAAGAGATGGTCGGTAGGCTTGAGGGGGTTGTTGGCAACGTAATACGCCAACTGAACTTCATCTTCAACAAGGCGATCATGGAGATGAGGGGGGAGGATACAGAGGAGGATAGGAGGAGAATAATATCATGCGCTAGGGCCTACGAGACCCTAATACAGACCGCGATGAACCTGATCGGGCTTGAGAGCAGGATGGTGGGCTTCTCAAAGGATGAGACCGACAGAACCTTAGGGATGATCACAAGGGTCTTGAAGGGTTGGGAGAGGCTTGAGAGGGAGGGAATCCTCGGAGAGGAAAGCGGAGACGCCCCCATAGCGAGGGCGGTTGTGGAGGGATTCCTCTCAGAGATGGAGGCGGTCATGTCTGAGTATTATAGACCCCCAGGCTCGATGGTCTCTCACGTTGCGAAGGCCATAAGGGAGGGGTTGGACGACGGAAACATAATGGGCTCCTTCATAAAGGCGGCTGAACGACTGATAAAAGAGAACATATACTACAGGCTTGGCGAGGCTGGACTCTGCAAGTTCGGTAACGATTACGCCCTAGGGTTGAGGTGGCTCAGACACCTCGGCTTCGTCCAGGTCTCAACTAACCCAGTCTTGGCCGCTATAGCCTACGATGACGAACCGACCTTGTGGGACGGCTATAAGGGTGAGAGCCTATGCCCAGACTTCAAGACAGCAATGAAGGATCACCCGGAGTTGCTGGAGAACCCTGAAGCGCACGGCGACGAGATAGCGGCGGTCGGGACTGAGGTGAGCATATGGCCTAACCTCGCGGTCTTCAGACCGATCGCCATAGCCTCGGATATGTACCATGGGATGGTCAGCCTCCAGTTGAACCCGAAGATAGCTGACAGCTTCGAGGATAGCTTGAGGGATGCGTTAAGGATCTATGGCGACGCCCAGGAGTTCTTGAAGAGGTATGACCGGTACCTCCTCTGGGGTTACTCTGAGAGCATAGAGAGGGGTAGGCCGAACATAGTCTTCAAGGTCTCCGGGAGCTCGCCAGCCGCCATCGATCTGACGAGGAAGCTTGAGAGCCTAGGTATAGGAACGAATAACACGGTTACATTCACGGTCTCTCAGGAGGTTAGGCTGATCTTGGCGAAGATGGAGGGTAGGGCTGAGGCGGTGAAGAAGGGTATCCGCCTAACCACGGTCTACGAGACGAATATGGGAGGGAGGTTCGACGACCACGTCAGGGAGGTTCAAGCCGAGAAGCTCCTGTCTAGGGTCCTAGACAAGATCGATAAGCCGGAGGAGAAGGTTAGGGTTGTCGAGAGGCTTGCGGAGCAGCTTGGAGCCCTCGATGAGGTTAGGGCCAAGTCCAGCTTGGAGGATAAGGTTAGGGCGGTCTGCAGCCGTAGGTATCTGCGCCCGATGACAAAGGAGCCCTTCATAAACCTACTCGCCGAGATGGGTGTGATCAGCGGTTCGAGGGATGAGGTGCAGAGGTACATATCAACCCTAGAGGAGGATATAGGCTACTGCGGAATCTACATAACCATGAGGGTGTACGAGATATTCTTCAGCCCGGAGAATAGGCCGAAGTGGATCTCCTACCTGAAGTTGAAGTACGGCCTAACCGATGAGGAGGCTGAGGAGGTGATGAGGGGTATAGATGTCCTCCCAGCCTCGAAGAGGAAGCCGATCGATACACTGCTGACCTTGGGAGACTCTAACATGACGCATACAGAGTTCCCGAACCACCAGATGAATGTGTACAAAAGGAGCTTAGAACCAGACTTCAAGATTGAGGAATACAGGAACTCCGTCCTCAGCAAACCCGACCCTGAGAGGTTGAGGAGACTAACGGAGGAGTGGGACGATATAAGGGATATATTCATCGGCGGATATGAGTTGACCCCCTACCTAGTGGAGAGGCTTAAGGAGGCCGGGATAGAGGATGCGGAGAGGTATGGGACGAGGGGCATAACTCCGCCTGAGTGGGGTGAACTTGGAGCGACGGAGAAGACGATGACCCAGTTCTCGAATAGCTACGACCGCTTTAGGGAGAGATGTGTAAAGTACGTTAAGGAAATGTTGAAGGAGGAGGTTGATGCGGCACTATAAAGAGGAGTTTTCTGTAAGAACCGGGAAGAGATTGGAGATAATCGATATAACAGATGATGTATCGAGGGTTGTTGGGGAGAGCGGGATAAAAACGGGCCTAGTCAACGTATGGGTTCCACATGCGACGGCTGCTGTAGCGGTAAACGAGCACGATCCCGACCTGTGGGTTGATATACTCTCAACCTTTGGGAGGCTTGTTCCGGTCAAGGGAGACTACCGCCACAACGCGAAGTACGGCTGGGCGCCGAGCGAACAGAACGCACATGCACATATACTGAACTGCATGGTTAAGCCGGATGTCACCATTCCAGTGTATGGGGGTAGGATGCAGCTGGGAACGTGGCAGTCCATCCTCTTCATCGAACTTGACGGCCCGAGGGTTCGTAGGGTGAGGGTTACAGTACTCGGTGAGTAGTTTAGGGGTTGACCAGCTATTCGAGCAATATCACAACCTCAACCTCGTCGCCGTCCTTCAGGTTCAGCTCCTCCCTCAGGCAGATCGGGGCGGCTATCTCCAGGAGGTTTGGAGGGTAACCCTCAACCTCGGGTTTGACGACGACCCCGGGTATCTTACCCATCACCACCGCTCTGAAGCACCTCCCCGGGTGGAACCCCTCTTTAGGCGTTATCTCTATCCCCTTAAACTCCTCCAGCAGCCTCGTTTCCTCTTTTGATACGTTAAGGTTTAGGGTTCCAGGGTAGGGGTCGAACCCAAACTTCTCCACAAACTGCTCTCTTACCCACCCCATCCTTAAGAAGGAGCCTCCCTCCCCAACACCACTACAGACCCTACCCCTCAACGATAACATCATGTTACAAGCCCTCATGAGCGTCAAACGCGATCTATGCCCTATACTCTTTCTATGCTTAGAGATATATGCCATGAATAGTATTAAGTATTCTTTGGGATGAACTATGGCTAAGCTCGCGTTGAAGGGTGGGGAGCCCGTACGGAGGAAGGAGTTTCCATCCTGGCCGATATATGACGAGAGGGAGCTTGAGGCCTTGAGGGCCGTCTTGGAGAGTGGTAAGTGGGGTATAGGTGGCGAACGCAAGGCTGAGTTTGAGAGGAGGTTTGCAGAGTATCACGGTGTCCGCTTTGGGGTAGCCGTTGTGAACGGAACAGCGGCCTTGGATATATCTCTTAGGGCTGCCGGAGTCCCAGCTGGGAGTAAGGTGTTGATGCCCGCCTACACCTTCATGGCTACGGCTACAGCCTCCATATACTGTAACCTGATCCCGAAGTTTGTCGATATAGACCCCGACACCTACACGATCGACCCAAAGGCCATGGAGGAGTCGATAGCCGGCGATGAGAAAGCTGTCATCCCGGTGCACATAGCCGGCTGCCCAGCCGATATGGAGTACATCACCTCCATAGCTGAGAGGAACGGTTTAGTCGTGGTTGAGGATGCATGTCAAGCTTGGGGTGCCGAATGGGGTGGGAGGAGGGTCGGCTCCTTCGGTGACCTATCAGCCTTCAGCTTCCAGTCCAGCAAGAACATAACAAGCGGTGAGGGCGGAATTATACTGACAGATGATGAGGAACTTTACGAGAGAGCCTGGTCCTACCACAACTGCGGCAGGAGAATGAAGGGTCTATGGTACGAACACTTCATCCTAGGCACGAACTGTAGGATGACGGAGTTCCAAGCTGCCATACTACTCGTCCAGCTTGAGAGGCTCCCTGAGCAGACGAAGATCAGGAATGAGAGGGCTGCATATCTAACCCGGAAGCTTTCGAGGATAGATGGGATAACCCCGCTCAAACGACCTGAGAAGGTCACGAACCATGCGTACCACCTCTACATCTTCCGCTATAACGAGGAGGCCTTCGGCGGCCTCCCAAGGGAGGTGTTCATAAAAGCCTTAAACGCTGAGGGTATACCGTGCAGTCCAGGGTATAAACCCCTATACAAACTGCCAGCCTTCCAGAGGTTGAGGGAGGTCCCCTTCATACCGAGGGAGTTCGTTAAGGAGATGGACTACTCGAAGTTATACTTGCCGAACACCGAGAGGGCCTGCTATAAGGAGGCTGTGTGGCTTAGGCAGAACGAGCTTCTGGGATCCGAGGGGGATATGGACGATATAGTGGCAGCCATCGAGAAGATAAAGGATAATGTGGACGAACTCCTCTGAGAGAATTTAAGGGCTTAGGGAGGCTGAAAGCCGCCTCTTAAAGGTTAATGTAACCACTCCGGTGGGAGTCTACCTATCTGATACTTTTTCAAAATATTTTTTTAACGAAAATGAAAGACATCAATAACAACGGCTATTGGTTAAAATGTTAAATTTTTGTTCTTAATGGTTATGGAAGGGCGAGTCTACAGCACGAGCCGGCGTGTACCGTTTTATCCCGCTTACGCGCCGTTAAAGTAAAGGGGAGGTAACCTGTCAGTGTTAATATCCATAGATTTCTCTAGCAAATTCTTCAAGTCCTAACTCTAACAACTTCCTTCTTGTCGGTATACCATTCCTCCATTCTTTTGTTTCCCAGTACTCCTTCAGGATGGCCCGCCATGGTGGAACTTTCCCCGCAGCCCCTCCATCTCTGTGCGGGAGAGTCATACGTTCAGGCATGATATTCTCCTTTTCGGGTTTAAGGCCCATCCTTAAGTTGAAGCAATGTTGCATGCAGACTATTCTTTCACCTATTCTCCAAGCCTCCTTGGGAGTTACGTCCCAGCCTGTTATAGCATTTAAAATCTTCACTTCATCGCTTAACGTTACGTTAGAGAAGTAATAGAAGAAGCACCAGACTAGGCTATTCCAGAATTGCTGGATGTCCTGATACACTGCACCTACATATCCCTTATTTTCCCAACTGAACCTATCCATCTTTTCAGGTATACCCAATTCAGGTATGCCGAAGCCGAGCTCTACAGCCTCCGCGAAGCCGTGTATGTGGCATGACCCCCTAGTTGACGCTATGGTCGTAATAGTCTCGGCGAAGAATGCCCTGGGGTCGTGTGCCGCCACAGCCTGCCCCATAACCTCGACGGCGTAGGGCTTAGATTCCGGGAACTTCTCAACGCACGCTCTTAAACCTTCAGCTAGGAGGTTTCCTAAACCCTCCCTCCCAGCGATCTTATTGATCATTATGGTTAATGCCTCGCTGTTACCCCAACTCAATTCCAAACCTTCAGTGTCATCCTTCTTGATTAGATTCTTCTCGTATGATTCGAAGGCCCAAGCTAAGACTGCGCCAACCTCTATTGTGTCGATCCCATACCTATTGCATAGGTCGTTAGCTTTAACGATGGCTTTCAAGTCATCTATAAGTAAGTTTGAGCCAAGCATCGCTAGGGTTTCATACTCTGGTCCAGCAGTCTTAGATTCGTATTCCGGATTGGTTATCATCCTGTGACAACCCATCACGCAGAATGCACATGGCCATCTCTTAACCTTCAGTTCCTCGGTGAATCTGGGTGCACCTATCTTTCTTGCACCTTCAGGCCATCTATCCTGAAGCCAGTTCTTCATGGGGAGAAGCCCATTCTCTTCTCTAGGTACGACGGCTATAGCTTGGCCATGCTCACTATTATCCTTAGTGAATTGGGCTGCCAAAACCTTCTTTAGGACCTCTCCATAAAACTCTTTGACTTCATCGGGATCCGCGATCGGAGGGTCTAACGTTCCTCTCAAGACTAGAGCTTTAAGGTTCTTGGAGCCCATAACCGCGCCTAACCCGCATCTACCTAAGGCTCCATGCTTATCAACTAATATGCATGCGTATCTTACAAGGTTCTCTCCAGCGGGACCTATAGCCGCTACACTCGCCTTTGAATCACCAACCTCCTCCCTTAATGCATCTGTAACATCCGCAGTGTCCATACCCCAGAGATGGCTGGCGTCCCTAACCTCAGCTTTGCCGTCATTAATCCATAAGTAGACCGGTTTTTTAGATCTGCCAGTGATAACTACAGCGTCGAAGCCTGCTCTTTTAAGCTCCGGTCCTGCATGACCCCCAGAATTTGATTCACCCCAATACCCCGTCAAAGGTGACTTGGCGGCTGCAACCCATCTCCCAGCGCCAGCTATCTCAGCAGCTTGGTATGGACCGGTTGAAAATACTAAGATGTTTCTTGGACTGAGCGGATTAACACTTCTTGTTACGATGTCAGAGATGATCTTTGCTGCAAAACCTACCCCGCCCAGATACTTCCTTGCAAAAACCTCATCAAAGCTTTGAATGTTAATTTTTTCTCTCGCTAAATCCACCCATAACACTTTACCCCAATATCCATACATACAACCAGCTCCTAAAAATAATTTGATCGATTAATTTTTAAAAAGTTTCTCACGAGATTTGTTGAAGAAAATGGCGAGCCCACGCTTTATATTATCCAGGCGGTAACCTCTTCCTTTCCACTGATTTCTCTAACCTTCTGACAGATTTCGGACAGATGCGCTTACCACCGGGTTCTTCTAATGCCTGTTCAACGTCATCACCTCCACCACTAACTTTCATCAGGCGTTGATCTGATCTTATGTCACATATTCGGAATTCATAGTGTAGTTCTTCGCCAAATCGACAACCAAAAATACTTTGTTGTTGACTTTAGGTTTCTCAACTTATGTATGGCTCTCATGAAACTTTAATCTTCTCTACAGATTATAGTGGAGAGTTGGGGAAGGGAGCTTTCAGGGATGTTGAGAAGCTTGGAGGTTGAGGTGGCCCGAGGTACTTGGACATAACCTCCCTGAAACCCGGATCTGAAGCTGCACCTGAGAACTTCACAATTGACCTAGCAGACGATTTCCATGAGGAATTGGAATCTTCCTGACGGCGTTTTTAAACGATATCTAATGCCTGAAGAAGCGTGGAAGATAATTGGCATGGGCTTTTAAGAGTTCGTTTAGGAGCTTCCTCGCCTCATCCGGTTTAAGCCTTGCAGCAACTTGTGGATCCTGCATCATGGCTTGGTAGGCTACGTCTCTATCTCCAGTTAATGCCGCCTCAACCGTTAACCTCTGGGCCTCCACATGGTTGCTTAGGACAGCCGCCAAGGGTTCGGGGAGCCTCCCCATCCTCACCGGCGTGATCCCATATCCGCCCACTAAGGATGATACCTCCACGATGGCGTCGTACGGTAGGTTCTCGATCGCCCCCCTGTTTAGGGTGTTCACAACATGGATCTCATTCCTATTCTCTATTAGAGCCTCCATCACCTTTACGACTATCACGGCTTCCCCGCTCGGCAACATATCTAGGCTTATATCCTCGACGCCGGCAGCCATGCTTTTAACTATCTCCTCCCACTTCTTCACCCTCTCCCGCTCCCTTTCCATGTCATGGACCCTTATCCCAAAGTTCATCATCAAACCCTGGAGTCTACCCTTATACTCCTCCTCCAACTTACATAGAGAGGGGAAGAACTCAGTCCAGTGGCCCCAGCAGTATGGCAGTACACCATAGGTCTCCAAGATGAAGCCCACAACAGGGTTTGGCGGTTTGCTCCTCAATATCTGGAAGGCGTCCCTCCCATCCCTAAGCTTCAGACTCAGGATGGCTGCGCAGTGGTTTAACCCGGCCGCCGGAGCCGGGGTTATGATATCCCTAGGTTCTACACCCACCCACCTAGCGAGGTATCTCGGGTTGGCTGGTATTGAGGAGCATGTGCACAACCCGGCAACCTTGACCCCGGTATTCTTAACCATAGCCATGCAATTGACTGGAACTGGGTTTGTGTAGTTGAAGACCCAAGCGTCGGGAGATAGTTCCTCAAGCTCCTCAGCCATCTCAACTAGGACCGGTATGTGGCGGAAGGCCCTCATTATCCCGCCTGGCCCAACTGAGTCGCACACCGGCATGTATACGCCGTATTTGGCCGGTATCTCTATATCGGCCTCCCAGGCGTCCATCCCCCCAACAGATATGGCTGTTATGACGAAGTCGGCGTCTGTTAGGGATTCCCTCCTGTCGGTTGTGGACTCGATTCTCAGCGGTGAGGATGTCTTCTCCACAAGCCTCTTAGATAGCTTGGCCATAACCTCAAGCCTATGCTCATCTATGTCCATCAAGCATATGGTGCTGTCTTGGAGGAGTTCCGATCCTATGAAGAGCCTCATGAGTTGGGGCGTGAATGTGCTGCTTCCACCACCTATTATCGTTATCTTATATCCCATGGGTGAGAGTTGACCGGTGGAGGTTATAAAAGCTTTATGGATGCCAACATATTAATAAGAGCGGTCGGGTAGATGTTATAATCTAGCTTGGATGGTGTAGCCTCAGCCTACTGGTCCGCACCGGAGAAGATGTGTATGCCCATAAAATTGTTGAGGACTGAGACTGATGATAGGCTCACGATCGAGAGGGTTATGTATGTAAGGCGTTACTCGCTGTCGCTTGACAGAACCAGATGCGTCGGATGCGAGATATGCTCCATAACCTGCCCCAGGGAGGCGATAGAGGTAAAGGTTCCGCCGAAGGTTGAGGGTGAGAAGAGGAAACCCCCAAGGATCAACATAAACGTTGAGAAGTGTAATTACTGCGGTATATGCAACGCCATCTGTCCCTTCGGCGCCCTAGAGTTGAGGATAAACGGCGAGAGAGTGATACCCGTAGTTAACAGTGAGAGCTTCCCCAAGCTCATAAGGGAGGTTGAGGTAGAACCTGAGAAATGCCCACCCGGATGTAGAGAGTGTGAGGAAGCCTGTCCCTTCAACCTTATAGAGGTTATAGTGAGAACCCCGGATGGAGAAAAGGTTGAGGATGTGAACTCTTACCCGGATAAAGGGGAGTTGAGGGTTGAGGTTAACCTAGACAAGGCCCACTGCCCGTGTTGTATGATCTGCGAAGTCAAATGCCCTGAGGACGCCATACACATCAAGAAGATATTCCACGGTTATATCAACATAAATGGGGAGTTATGCCCGGAGGGCTGCCGGGACTGCCTCGATGTATGCCCAATCCCGGGTGCGTTATACATCTCTGAGGATGGCAAGGTTGAGGTGAACGAGACCTTCTGCATCTATTGTGGGGTGTGTAAGTTGACCTGTCCGGTTGAGGGGGCGTTAACGCTCCAGAGAACCCTAATACGCCACACCCCAGTCCACTCCGGAGCCTGGAATAAGGCCCTAGAGAAGCTCACCTCAACGAGGGATGTGACCAAAGAGTTGAGGAGTAAGGCGATCTTGCGGGCTAGGAGCTCGGTTGAGAAGAGGCTTGGTTGGAGGGTTGCCTAAGGATGGGTGAGCTGGAAGAGCCGAGGATTGGAGTATTCGTCTGCCACTGCGGCCTAAATATAGCTGGAGTAGTCGATGTTGAGGAGGTCACAAATTACGCGAGGACCCTGCCGAATGTGGTATACGCAGTCCACAACCGATACACATGCGCCGATCCAGGTCAAGAGGAGATAAAGAAGGCGATAAAGGAGTATAACCTCAACAGGGTGGTCGTCGCCGCCTGCTCCCCAAGGCTCCACGAACCAACCTTCAGGAGGTGCATAGCTGAGGCCGGATTGAACCCATACCTCCTCGAGATGGCGAATATAAGGGAGCAGTGCTCATGGTGCCATCCAAACGAGCCTGAGAAGGCCACGGAGAAGGCTAAGGAGATAGTTAAGATGGCTGTTGCGAAGGCTAGGCTGCTCCAACCCCTAGAGCCGATGAGGGTGCCGGTTACGAATAAGGCTCTCGTTATTGGCGGGGGGATAGCTGGAATAAGCGCCGCCCTCGACCTGGCTGAGATGGGCTTCAAGGTATACCTCCTGGAGAAGAAGGAGAGCATAGGTGGCCACATGGCGCAGCTCGACAAGACCTTCCCGACTTTGGACTGTTCGATATGCATCGAGGGTCCACGGATGGTCGACGCCGCCAGACATCCAAACATTGAGATTATATCCTTCGCCGACCTGTTGAGCGTTGAGGGCTTCGTTGGGAACTTCAAGGTTAGAATACGGAAGAACCCACGCTACGTCATAGAGGATAGATGCACCGGTTGCGGCGAGTGTAGGGATGTCTGCCCGATAGAGTACCCGAACGAGTGGGATATGAACATGGGAGTCAGGAAGGCGATTGATGTACCCTTCGATCAGGCAGTACCCCTAGTCTACACGATAAACAGGGACTACTGCATCGAGTGCTACAAGTGTGTGGATGCGTGTGGAGCCCGCCAGGCCATAGACTTCAGCCAGGAACCGGAGGAGATAGAGCTCGAGGTTGGGGCGATAATAGTCGCAACAGGCTATGACATCTACCTTCCGGAGGAGGGCAACATCTACGGGTATGGAAAGTACAGCAACGTCATCACAGCCCTCGAGTTTGAGAGGCTTATACTGGCAGCTGGGCCGACAGGCGGCAGGATTGTGAGGGCGTCAGATGGGAAGAGGCCTAAGAGTGTAGCCCTAATCCAATGCGTCGGCTCCAGGGATATCAACAAGTATGAGTACTGCTCAGGCTTCTGCTGCATGTACACTTTGAAGCATGCAATCCAGCTTAAGGAGCACTATGGAAGGGACATCGAGGTCTACGACTTCTACATGGACATGAGGAGCAACTTTAAGGGGTATGAGGAGTTCTACCGGAGGGCTAGGGAGATGGGTGTCCACTTCATAAGGGGTAGAGTGTCAAGGATCTACGAGGATCCAAAAACCAAGAACCTCATAGTGAGGGCTGAGGACACGATGCTAGGCGAGCCAATAGAGGTCGAGGTTGAACTTGTAGTCCTATCGACCGCCGCTATACCACGCAGAGACGCCGGTGAGATCTCACGCATACTGAACATAACTAGGGGAACCGACGGCTTCTTCATGGAGAGCCACCCGAAGCTCAAACCGATAGATACACCGGTTGACGGCGTATTCCTGGCGGGGGCGTGCCAGGGACCGAAGGATATACCCTACAGCGTCTCCCAGGGAAGTGGGGCGGCAGCTAGGGCGGCGACAATCCTATCGAAGAAGATGTGGGAGATCGAGCCGATAATCGCTGTGGTAGACCCGGAGAAGTGCAGGAACGTCAGGGTTAAGTGCGGCATATGCGCATCGAAGTGTCCCTATGGGGCGATAAGGGTTGAGGAGGGTAAACCTGCAGAGGTTATAGCCGCCATGTGCCATGGCTGCGGAACCTGCGCCGCTGAGTGTCCAGCAGATGCGATAACGCAGATGCACTTCACGGACGCTCAGATACTCGCCCAGATAAGGGCCGCCCTAGAGGAGAACCCGGAGGATAAGATACTCGGCTTCTGTTGTAATTGGTGCGCATACGCTGGAGCTGACTTGGCTGGAACGAGCAGGTTCGAGTATCCGACAAACCTGAGGATAATAAGGGTTATGTGTTCCGGCCGTGTGGATAGGGACTTCGTCCTTGAAGCATTCAGGCTTGGAGCAGGCATGGTTCTCGTCGCAGCCTGCCACCTCCCCTACGACTGCCACTACATCTCCGGAAACTGGAAGATGAAGGCTAGGATGGAGGCCCTAGCAACGATGCTCCACAAGCTCGGTTTAAGCCCGGAGAGGTTCAGGGTTGAGTATATCTCGGCGGCTGAGGGCGTAAAGTTCGCCGAGGTTATCAGGGATATGGCCTCCAAGCTCAAGGAGCTAGGCCGTGAACGGATAGAGGCAGAGAATAAGAAGTTGAAGCCGGTGCTCGACCGCATGCTCATGAGGAAGAGAAGGAGGTGAGGGAGAGGGCGGCAACCAGCCGTAAGCATAACCTCCCTTAACAGACTAAGCAAAAATGAAGCTTACCTCTATCGATTAT
The DNA here is from genome assembly GCA_964499825.1 of uncultured Candidatus Bathyarchaeia archaeon. Lineage (GTDB taxonomy): Archaea > Thermoproteota > Bathyarchaeia > Bathyarchaeales > B26-1 > B17-G17. The sequence continues at coordinate 1,178 of CAZCOP010000027.1, read as the reverse complement.
TATTTAAATCTGATGGTATCCAATATCAACGGTTTCGGATTCATCATCCTGTGAGGCTCAGAGTTGAAGACCGACCTGCGAGATAAGGTGGTTCTAGGGATAGTTGGGATGCCCGGCGCCGGGAAGGCGACGGTCGCCAGCTTCATATGTGAGGCTGGATGCGACGTTGTGGTTATGGGCGACGAGGTTAGGGCTGAGGCTGAGAGGAGGAACTTAGAACCAACACCGGAGAACATCGGTAGGGTTATGCTCCAGATAAGGGCTGAGGAGGGACCTGGAGTCCTAGCGAAGAGGTGCATCCCGAAGATATTGGCCTCAAAGTCGAGGCTTGTGATTATAGACGGTATTAGAAGTCCGGCTGAGGTTGAAGTTTTTAAGAGGAGGTTTCCAAACTTCAAGTTGCTCGCGGTTCACTCATCTCCGAGAACCAGGTTTAACCGCCTCCTGAAGAGGGGTAGAAGTGACGACCCGAAGGATTGGGAGACCTTCATCCAGCGGGATAAGAGAGAACTCAGCGTGGGGATAGGTGAGGTTATAGCAATCGCGGACTACATGATAGTGAATGATGGGACGAAGAGCATGTTAAGAAATAACGTACACAAGGTTCTGAGGAGGATCATGGAGGATTTAGCCCGTGAATAACGTTAAGCTTCTGGTCCAAGCTGAGGTGAACCCGACGGAGGACCCGGAGAAGGTTATAACGGCGATAAACCGGGTTTTCGGTGAGCTGGAGCTGGAGGTCGAAGAGGAACTCATAACCGGTAAGGGTGAGGGTTTAGAGCCGCTAAGGAAGTTCCACGACCTCCTTAGGAGGGAGATGATCCTAGACGCGGCTAGGGCAGTCCTCTTAAGGGGGCTACGGGGGAACACTATAACCTTCCACTTGAATAAGCAGGTCGCATATGTGGGGCACATATCCTTCTCTCAACCTGTAGGTGAGTCGCCGCTAGGTCCGATAAGGGTTGAGATCATATGCGACGATCCGAGAGGTCTAATAGATTGGTTGGCGCCAAAGACGACGTGAAGGGTGTGAGGATAGGCCTATCCATGCTCTACTACCTCGGCAGCCCCTTCCCCCAGCTCCTGACTGAGCTGAGGAGGGTTGAGGTTGATTGTGTGGAGCTGGTGGATGAGGGTGGACACTCTCTGAATGAGAGGCGTGTGAGGGCTTTGAGGCG
>CAZCOP010000026.1:8934-16720 GCA_964499825.1 uncultured Candidatus Bathyarchaeia archaeon | reverse complement strand
AGAGGCAGGACTCAGTTTCTTAGGGCTAGGTGACCCGACAGCGACGACATGGGGAAATATGTTAAATATAGGTCGCGATTTGTTAAGGCGTGCTCCATGGGTCGCCACATTCCCTGGTTTATTCATATTCTTAACATCTTGGGGATTTAATCTATTAGGAGACGGCCTACGGGACGCGTTAGCAATACGTGAAAGGAAGGGATAAAGCTATTTTATAGCTTCTGCTTCCTCTTTAATTCTCTTAATAAGTGCTTTGTCAATGTATCCATATTCCATCAACCCTTTTGCTTTCTGGTAGCGTTTAACTGCTTGTTCAAGCTCACGACTTGGAAAACCATCCACTTCACCCTCGTAAAATCCCAACTTAGCAAGCATTTTCTGTAATTCCATAATGTCCCTTGCAGGTTGCAAAACTATTTCCCTTGAACCAAGTCTATGTAAGAAAGTATTGTCCCAAATTTCGAAAATTCTTCTCAACTCTTTTGTAGGATCAGGATGATCATCAACTCTTATATCGACATATCTATTGCTATACCCTAGGAAGCCTCCACCTTCTCTTACGACAATTATTGCTGCAGACTGTTTTCCTCTTCTATCCCCTCCAGCCATTTCTCCGCTCTCTAGAGCAGCTAGCAACTTATCGACCAATTCCCCTTTAGTTGTTTCAAATGCCTCAACCATAGCGTCGACAACTTGTGGACCCGCTAGTATATTCCCCTGAGCAGAACAATATTTACCAATTTTATGACCTTTCCATTCTATGCACTTCTTACCTGTGAATACCTCTACATTTCCCCTTGCGTCGATAACCGCTAACTGTCTTCCATCTGGAACATCATCTTCTTTTATCAATAAATTAACCACTTCATGAGCAGAATATCCCTCTGCAAGCAGTTCTAATCCTCTTGGGCCAAAAGAAGCATTCGCAAATGCTTGAGTTGCAATTGCACCTACTTTTGCTCGTGCATAGGGAACAACAGCTCCTACCGCTAAAAACTTACTTGCAACGGCAACTCCCAAGTCCCCATTACGTGGGTCGTACCCCACAACAGAGAAAGTCATCTTTTCACCGTTTTAATCAATTAATTCTTCGCTCTTATTAAATATTGAGGATACATGCGTTTTCTATGACTGCTAGTGTTTTGTCTATTAGGTTCCCCTTTAGGTTTGGTAGGAGCTGGAAGAAGTTTATCCATAGGCCGAGGCACTTTCTGCTCATTCCTCTGAAGGTTCTGTACCATGACTTTAGGAATGAGAATCTGTTTTCCGCGTTGTTGATGTGTATGTCGCCTTCGGCGAACTTCTTCTTGCCGTTGTATCTTGGGATGGTTTTGTGTTTGTAGCCGTTTCGTTCTATCTCGTCGGTGTGGATTGCGAAGTCGTCTGTGTGAACCGTAGATCCCTTCTTGACCATCTGTTCAGCAGGTCTAGAACGAGCTCTTTGCTAAGCCCTTCAACCGCCACGAAGAATATGGTTTTGCCTCCTCTCTCCGTCACTACAACCACCGGATCTTACCCTCCTTTAAGCCTCCCCTGCCTCTCTTCAGGGTTCCACCGCGCTTTCTAGGAGCTCTAGACAGCTCTTTGCTGCCTTTCTCTCCGGCTGTTATGTAGGTCTCATCCATCTCAACACTCTCTTTCAGCTTGAGAGTGATCTCCTTTGCAAGAAGGTCCTCCTCCATCTTCTTCAGAGAATAGTATATGGTGTTGTATGGTCTATCAAGTTCTAGAGCTATAGAGTAGATGCTTCTGTTTGCCGAATGCTCCTTTATCATGTAAAACCACTCCCAAGGTTTCAGCCTCGACCCATCGAACACAGTTTTAGCCCTGTCGTTGAAGCTTCCCCCACAGTTTCTGCAAAGATAACTCTGAAACCCCCTTCTTACTCCCTTCTTCCATCTCAGCTCCCGTATCATCTCAATGCATTTCCCATCACTAGGCGCAAAATCCCTCGCCGAAAGCATAACCAATCAATCTCTTTCTCCCATATATATCCTCATAACTTAACATGAGCGTAAAGATTTTTATGGTTTTAAAGATAAATTCATTTGAGAGTACGCTTGTATTTTCAGATGTGGCGATATCCAGATTCATACGCTCCACCTCAAGGCTTAAACTCTCTAAAACCATGTTTAACGGTATATGCCTCGGTCTTCCTTTTCCTTTTTAATTATTATTGCAGCTATCCTCATCGGTGGCGGTACCTTAATCTCCACCCTACCCGTGGCGATGGTATACTCTAGATCCTCCTCTCTGCTGAGCGTATACATAATTACATTGCGGATCCTCGGATATCCATACTTATCCAGCTCTACCCTGAATTTGAAGGGTTTAGGTGAGGCTCGATTATCCAGGAGGGTTACGATCAAGCATTCGTTGTGATTGAAGATCTTCCCCTCCACATTCTCTGGGAGCCCATTAAGTCCAATGTCATCCATAAACCTAGCGTGGTATAACCATCTCTTTATCCTCTTCCTGAGGGCTATAACCTTCTTCACGTATTCAGTGAAGGGTTCACCCCTCCTGAGGGGGATGCAGAGGTCAAACCTGTATCCGAGGAGAAAAACCCTATTAACGACATCTTCAGCCCTCCAGATCCTGCCCTTTATCTTCGGGTAATAAGAGGCCATGGTTCTCTGACTCCAACCGTTAGCGAAGCCGTCTATGATTATGTAATCTGGGAATGTGTAAGAGAATACCTCCGGGCAGGGATACTGAGTCTGTCCGGCTACACTCGTTAAGAGGTGAACATGCCCATACTGGCCGACCGCATCCCCGTTTCCCTCAAAGACTAGAGCGAAGTTGGGTTCAAACTTTCTAGCTTCCTCAACCATTCTCCTGAGCGTTTCAACGCGGCCCTGGACGCACGCACCATGGTGACGGTGACCGTGAAGAAAGTTGAAGCAATACTCGACGGGTGGGGATGAAACCTGATCTACATACATGACGTCAACCCCGTACTCCTTAACGTACTTATCCACAACCCAGTACATCAGGTACCTCCTCCACCCTTCACACGCGGTGCACATTATCCTATGTCCATCAGACCAGTTATCTTGCTTCACATACTGCCTCACATATGAACCGTCGAAGTGGATGGCCGCGTAATTCTTAAACTCGTCCCACCAGCTTGGTATGGGAACATCCGGAGGTATCTTCCCCCGATACCTCTCGGGAAGCTGAGGGAGCCTCGGATCGAACGCTTGGATGTTCACGTAAAACCCTATGTGGCCCCCTCTCTCCCTGATCTTCCTTATCGCCTCCTTGAACTCCTCAACTGTTCCAAGGTATGGATCGGGATAATAGAACCTGTAGCATCCGTTCATAACCATTTGACCCCAAACCTCTATCCAGTTCAGCCCTACGTATTCAGCCTCCTCATATAAGGAGGGGATCTCCTTAAACTTGTAGACGGCGTCGCTGTCATGGTACTGCCTCGGCCCTAAACCTACACCGTACCATCCATCCGACTCTCTAACCCACGCTGGTACATCTGGCTTCTTCATCCAAGACTTAGCCCACTCGCGGTATCTATCTGCAGCCCAGTGCCAGTCACCCTTATACACGCCGACCACGTATGGTTCAGATGTCCATGAACCACCCGGAGGGATGTAGGCGAACTTCCTCAAGCCAAGCCTCATGGTTCCCGCATCCCTATCAGCCTCAGACTCGAGCTCCGTCATCAGCAAAGTCTTATCATAGCTCGCCAGATAGAGCCCGCTGCCGACTTTAGAATCATAGAGGCTCATCCACATCATTGAAGCCATCCCTTCATAGCATAGGTTTATCGGGTATGTCCCAGAGTTTCCCACGGGATCGGGGATCTTCTCTCCGAACCTGTTGGGCCTTACAAGCACCTCGTCTTCCGGTTTTTCGCTTAATCTAAGTCCGTTGAGCTGCGGAAAGCCTATCCCAACCACCTGGCCCCATCGAGGATCCTTACTCTGGTTGCGTACTTCAATATGCCAGTAGGTGAGTTCGCTCCCTCTCTTAACCGTGACGGTATACGTTACATGGATGCTCCCCATCAACCTATGTTCAATCACGATCGATCGATCATGAGCTGACTCGATCAGCCTGCATGACCTAAACGTCTTTCTGCTTGGGAAACGGGTCTTGACGGGCTCCGAATCGTTCCCAAAGCGAGGACCATGCGGGTGAAGCTTATCGGAGAGTAAAGTCCATAGATAAAAGACGGGGAATTCCTCCCCCTTTACGTAATTAACCTGCGTCCTCTTATTCTCTATCCCTAGAAGCCCCCCTGTCAGAGATGAGAAACGTAGCTCCAGAAGATCATTCCCTAAGGCAACAACATCTCCCTCTTCTCTAAAGTAGAGATCCTCCGACCTCATAGCGCTAACCCCAGACCCTAGGTACTTTACGTCTATTATTTCTTATTGTATATATAAAGTAAAAGACAACGTTAACGGTTGAGGATGTGCAGGATGTAGCCGAGATGTATAATAAAAATTATTGAGTGTCAACCTCCTTCATCCTATCCCAGATGGATGAAACTTGTTGAAGGCTTGCTTATCTTTTGCAGCAGTGATGGTCGTCAACATGGTCATATGCTCCATGATGGGTGGAAAGTTGGGGAGGCTGCTCTTCAAACATAAAATTTAGCAAGGCAGCAAGAACGGTCTGAGGTTGGGGAAGATAATCATTCTTGTTTCATCTCTGGTGTATATTGGAGGTGCGTAACCTTTTTTATTCCAGCTCTTCCAATATGGTTTGAGGTGGATGTCTTGAGGAAGACTTTAGCTCTATCCATGCTTCTATTAGTTGTGATCGCGCTCGGCATACATGTCTCGACGGCTGCCTCAGTCTCAGTACAAGATGCAGACCATGGTATGGGCTTCTGGTATCGGATGGCTGTACGGGCTGTTAAGGCGTCTAGACATGCGATTAGGCGTGCAGCTTACATAATAAGGGAGAGGGCTGGTGATGGGGTTAACGTCTCAACCTCTGTGAAGCTCCTTAGGGCTTCGGTGAGGATCCACAAGGTTGCTGTAGCGTTTCTGGTTAATGGCAACCCGAGGCGCAGCTTCCTCTCGGCTTCACTCTCAATCTTGGTGGCGCGTGACTCCGTTAGAGTAGCCTCAGAGAATCCTGAAGAAGCCGTCTCCTCCATCCCAAGTCAAGTTGAAGCTAAAATCGAAGAGGTTAGGGACCTTCTGAACAGGCTTGAAGATGAAGGGGTCGACGTAACACTGCCACGGAGGATCCTAAACCTCGCCGAGAGGCTTAACGGTAGAGGGGGGAACCTCATAGCCGAGGGGAGGGTGGTTCAGGGAGTGGTGGCGGCTGAGATGGGCAGGATGCTGGCTTGGCTCTCACAGGTCATCGCCTCGAGAAGCACCTGATACGGGAACGTAAGTTTTAAACGATCCTTCGAAAGGTTGTAGCGTCACATCTGGTTTATAAACTTCCCTAAACTTTACTCCTAACCCTTATATGTGGAGTATATAAGACTTTGCAGTCCATTAATGACTGATCCGCCCTCATCAACTGTCCATCAACTTTATGGCCTTCAAGCAGACGAAGCCCTTCCCATCCGGCTTCCCAGATGGCTCCTCAAACCTGGGCCTATCATGGGGTGGATAACTCAGGGTGGCCCTGACCGTGACAACCTTAAAGGAGCACCTTTCAAGCATCTCCTCAACCTCTGATATCATGTAGAAGTGTGCATGGCTGTAGATTGGGTGGCCCTCCTTAGCTCTCCTCTGGTATTCCTCGCCCCACCTTGAGTTCCTCGGTATTATGCAGACCGCGAACTCCCCATGGCGGTGCAGGACTCGCCTAGCCTCAGCTATGGCCTCCTCAGGTTTGTCTAAGAAGCATAGGGTTAAGGTCATCAATATGAAGTCGAAGGATCCTTCCCTGAAAGGTAGTTGCTCACCGACCGCCCTCACAACCTCAATTCCGCGTTTATATGCGAGTTTGAGCATCCTCCTTGACGGTTCCACGCCGACATCTATTGGCGCCTTCGAATCTAGGATTCCCGTTCCAACGCCAACTGATAGGCCCCTACCATGCAGATTCAGCGACTCTATAACCCTAGCCTCACACTCGAAGATTACCGGATTCCTCCGATACCAAGAGTCGTATCTCTCGGCGTATCCATCAAAGACCCTATAACTCAGGGGCGTACACCTCTCATCAAATCAGGCCTAGCAGCGACTCAACCTTCTCCTCCATGCTCCTCTTAAGGTCTCTCCTATCGTCTATCCGGATCGTTGTAATCACCCTCCCAACACCCGCCTTAAACACGGCCTCATGAGCGGCCCTAACAACCTTGAGGGCCTCATCGAGGCTCTCTGCCTCGAATATCGTACACATTGGAGTGATCTTGTACCTCACACCCCTCCTCTTGAGCTCCCTTAATGCTGGAGCTAGTAGCCTTGAGACGCTCGTTCCTACACCCAGGGGGATTATGCTCAACTCGATTATCACCAGATTTATCACCATACTTCAAGTTCTTCTATGCGGATATAACTTTATTCTTGAGCTAAATGGAAAGGTATAAATTTGTGCGATAGCACGATATATCCGGTGCCATTATGATCCCGACGCATAAGGAATGTGTAAACTTCAGGGGTGGAGTCTGCGCACTACTAGGTGTCCCGGTAAACCCCAATGGACCGGCGTGCCCAAGGTTCATAGCGAAGACCCCAACGATGACGGCTACAATAACCTACCAGCCCCATACCCTCCAACAGCTCGGAGGAGTCACCCAGGAGGTCGACCTCGACGAGTTGAAGCGTAGACTCGACAGGATGGAGGACGCATTAAGGAAGATCAAGGCCATGCTCAGGAATATCTAAGCCAAACCAAGCTTGAACCAGACCGCGCCCTTACCCAACCTCAGAACATGATTCCATGGGTGTACGAGACCCTAAGCTCCAGTGTGAGATCAACCCCATCCTTAACTGGATAGCTTATCCAGGTATCCTATCCACCTCGAGATACTCGCTGCTATGCAGCGGAACTATTACGTCAGACCTCCCCTTAACCTCAACCATACTCTCGTAGAGTTGGGTCATGTTTATGTGTATGCCCGGAACGATCAGGGGGAACATTCCCCTCAGCCTCTCAGGAGGCTCGAAGTTCTCCCTTATGCAGCAGAACCCCGTTATGACGACCCTACCAACCTCAGTTTCAACCTCAACCGACTGGCCGCATGGGCTATGACCAGGGGTTGGGAATACCCTAACGCCCTTAACCACCTCAACCTCCCCCTCAACCAGCTCGAAGTTTAGGTTCTCAAAGAACTTCTTGTTGAACATGAAGGAGTAAGCTGGGTGGGGGTTTAACGCAGACTCCAGCTCCTCTCTCTGAACTATGAACCTGGCGTTTTTATACTTATAGGCGTCCGCGCAGTGGTCCATGTGTAAGTGAGTTAAGATGACCACATCTATATCCTCGGGTTTTAGGCCAACCCTGCCGAGAGCCCCCTCGGTTGAAGCTACCTGCTCAGCCTGGAAGCCGCTGGCTGTCTGAAGCTCAGCAGCACAACCAGCATCAACTATTATATTCTCCTCAGCTCCCTCAATATACCATATGTAGGTTCCGCAGGTTACCTTCTCCCCAATATTCATCATGTAGGTCATGAGAGACTTGTCGATGCTCAACCTCGTTACGGGCAACGGCCTTATCACGTACTTACGCATACAACCATCCCCCAAACATCCTCCGCAGTCCAAACTTTTAACTCTTTTTGAACCTAACCGCTGTCAAGGGTTCTGTTACATGGCCGACGGCGGCGAGGCGGGAGAGAATGATGAAG
>CAZCOP010000026.1:4594-8834 GCA_964499825.1 uncultured Candidatus Bathyarchaeia archaeon | reverse complement strand
CTTATCAATTATCGATTTCACTTAAATCTCATTTGTCATATATTTGCACCCTCTAATTCAAGCAATCTTCTCTTCACACCCTTACCAAGCGGATAAAACCCCATTAAAGTTCCCTTTTTGGTGAGTAAACGATGGCAGGGAATGAGAACCTGAAAAGGATTTCTCATCAACGTCACAAGAACATCTGTATACTTCATCTTGCACATTTTAGCAAGTTCACTATAAGTTATAGTTTCCCCTCGAGGAACTCTAACTAACTCATTATACACACATATGTTTTTATAGTTAAAGGGTGGCAGTTTAAACCTCTTACCCCTCTCAACAACATTTTGAAGCTCCTTTAAAAGCCATTCGTTAAGCGCCTCTGATTCTGCAACCTTTCCATGTAGGTTATGATACTCCATGATATTTCTTAAGTGGGATAATGCCTTATCTTCAGTGTAATGCCAGGAATATGCAGAAACTAGATTGTCGGTGATCAAATACTTTATAACCACATCTACTCCAAGAAGTTCATTTAATTTATTTGCCATTTTAATTTTCGCTCCTTTTCTGATGTTTTGGTTCCCCATTATCATCCACTTCAAGTTTTATCGGCATAATCTCCCAGATCAAGTTGAATCGAACTTTCATAACTCTTGCGTCATATTTTTTATTTACGAGTTTTAATGTTAAAAAGGCTTACACCACGGGAGCAATATAAATTAATAGGCAAACCCGATAACTTTTATTTTTCATTCCGCCAGTAATAAGTTAACAGAACCCGTCGAGAAAGCTTAAATATATACATGGAGGAAACGGGATCAGCAGAGCCCAGTATTTAGGTGTCGAAGGGATGTCAAAGTACCCATTATTTTTGGGTGTGGATGTTGGCACGACGAATGTCCGCTCCTTCATATTCAACCAGGCTGGCGGGGTGATCGGGCAGTCATTCCGTGGGGTGAACATCTACAGCCCAACCCCGGAGATGGCTGAGGAGGAGCCGGAGGAGCTGTGGAGAGCGACGTTGGAGACCATGAGCGAGGTGGTCGAGAGATCGAAAGTCCAGGCTGATGACATTGCAATGATAAGCTTCAGTGCCCAGATGCACGGGATGTCTATGATAGGTAGGGATGGGAAGGTCCTCGTTAGGCTTCTTACATGGCTCGACCTGAGGGCAGCCCCACAATGTGAGAGGCTGAGCCGGGTAGTGGATCCATATGAGATATACAGCCGGACCGGATGCCCCCCGCTCTTCATATACCCGATGGCGAAGGTTCTATGGGTGAGGGATAACCTACCTGAGAGGTTCAGGAAGTGCCATAAGATACTCTCAGCGAAGGACTACATAATGTATAGGCTGCTCGGTGAGGCCCACCTTGACCACTCCGTCGCTTCAGGATCACAGTTGCTGAACATCCACAAGCTGGAGTGGGACGAGGAGGTCCTCGAGATAGCCGGGATAGACGGGGATAAGCTCCCAACCCTACACGATGAGACCGAGATCGTTGGGGAGCTGTCCGGAGAGTTGGCCTCCAAAATCGGCCTCAAGAAGGGGACGCCGATAGTACTCGGCGCCTCGGATGGAGCGTTGAGTAACGTAGGGCTGGGGGCGGTAGAGAGGGGGATAGCCGCGATAAACGTAGGCTCAAGCGGGGCTTTGAGGGTACTATCCGAAAAGCCTATAGTAGATAGAGACCGCCGGGCAAGGTTCTTCTGCTACTACACAGCCCAGCGGAATTGGCTTCCGGGAGGGGCAATAAATAACGCCGGGATAATCCTGAGATGGTTCAGGAACGAGTTCGGACAGCCGGAGGTTGAGGAGGCCAAGAGGAGGGGGGTCGACCCATATGATGTCATAACCGAGAAGGCGGCTAGGGTTAAACCCGGAGCTGGAGGATTGCTCATGATACCCTTCTTCGCCGGTGAGAGGTTCCCGGTGAGGGATCCAAGAGCGAGGGGGATACTCTTCGGCCTAACGCTATCCCATGGGAAGCCCCATATAATCAGGGCTATAATGGAGAGTGTAATCTTCACCCTCAAATGGATCATGAACATCCTGGAGGAGCAAGGTATAAACATCAGGGAGGTCAGGGTTGGCGGGGGAGGGGCGAGATCAAACGTTTGGAGGCAGATACAGGCCGATATACTCGGAAAACCTGTCGTCCACACGAAGGTTGAGGAAGCTTCAGCCTTGGGAGCGGCGATGATAGCCGCAATAAGCTCGGGCGTCTATAAAGACCTCAGAGAGGCAGCTAGGAGCATGGTTAAGATCGCTGAACGACATGAACCAAACGTGGAGAACCATGGGAAGTATATGAGAATCTTCAGGTTGTATAGGGAGCTATACACGGCATCTGGAAGGTTCTACGAGGAGATATCAAAGATATAAAAAGGCAGGTATAACCTCAGATTACGCCGAGCCTCTCTAAGTCTTCCTTTAGCGTCCTCTTCTCCTTCTCGTTCATGGCTCTCAATGGCGAGGAGACCGTGCCGACATCTATCCCGCGGAGCCTCAACGCTTCCTTGTACGGTGTTAGGTAGGGTCCCTTCTTCAGTGCGTCACGTATCTCATTCAACTTAAACTGTAGCTCCCTAGCCCTATCGTAATCCTTAGCCTTCACCGCATTGTATATCTGAACCGGGATCTCAGGGAATGCGTTGCTGACGGCGCATATGTGGCCGACAGCCCCAACTGCTAGGTTCGCGAATATCAACGAGTCTCCGGCGCTGATTATTGTATAATCTCTCCCGAACCTGTACACGTACTCCTGTATCTGGTCAACTCTGTAGCTGGTATCCTTCACACCACAGACGTTGGATGCAGCCTCAGCTATCCTGCCGAAGGTCTTCGGGCTTATGTTGTAACCCTGCCTACCGGCGTTGTTGTACACGAAGAGTGGTAGGTCTACGGCGTCGCTTATACGCTTGTAGTGTTGGATCAACCCTTCACTGTCAGGTGTATAGAAGAATGGACCAACGGCTCCTATGGCGTCCACTCCAATATCCCTCCCGTGCTTCGCTAGTTCTATGGTCATCTCCGTATCCTGCGTACCGACGTGGAGGATTATTGGAACTCTGCCATCCGTGTGGTCCACAACTATCTCGGCAACCTTCTTCCGCTTCTCGAGGGAGAGCTTCATACCCTCCCCCGTTGTGCCCAAGGGGAAGAAGCCGTTCACGCCATGTTCGATCTGGAAGTCGATAAGCTGCCTCAGCCCATCCTCCTTTATCTCCTCCTTCTCCGTTAATGGGGTGACTAGGGCTGTGATTATACCCTCAATTTCAAACTTTCTACCCAACGTTTATGCACCTCCTCCTTAAATTATCCAAGCACCAAGGCCAGAACGGCCTTCTTGACGTAGAAAGCGTTCTCCACCTCGTCCCAGACCACTGATTTCGGCCCTTCGACAACCTCATCTGTGACCTCGTAACCCCTGAAGATCGGGCCTGGATGCATGAATATAGCGTCTTCCTTCGCCAACTCCATGAGTTCCGGCGTTATCTTAAACTTATCAATTATTATCTTTTCTTCGTCCGGTACCTTCTCGCCAGCCAAGTAGCTGCGGAGTAGTATGCAGTCGTAGACTACATCAGCCCCCTTCAAGGCTTCTTTCAGGTTGTGGGTTAGCGTTATCTCGGCTCCTGTCTCCTTAGCGTTCTCCTCGGCCTGTTTCAGTATCTCCTCATCTATCGAGTAGACCTCGGGATAGGATACGGTTATATCCATCCCAAGCTTTGGGCAGGCTAGAAGTAGGGAGTGGCATAGAGCCCTCGTCATGCCGTTATAGACGAGCTTCAAACCTTCAAGCCTACCCTTCTTCTCCAAGATCGTGAGGAGTTCACCCAAGGTTTGGATCGGGTGATCCTTCGGTGTTGAGGCGTTCAACACCGGTATCTCAGCGTACTCAGCCAGTTCGCAAGCCGTCTCATGCTCGAATAACCTGACAGCCACCCCGTCAACCAGCTTATCGAGGACCCTAGCTGTATCCTTCCAAGGTTCACCCCTAGCAGCCATCAAAGTCTCAACCGGTAGGTAGATGCAGTCGCCCCCAAGCTGGTGCATAGCGGCTTCAAAACCTATCCTCGTCCTAGTGGACTCGTAAACGAAGATTAGGGCTAGGTTCTTCCCCTCAAGAAGCCTCTCACGCCTACCAACCTTCCCAGCCAGCTTAAACTCCTTAGCCACATCGAGGATCGCGTAGATCTCCTCTTTAGAGAGGTCGTTTATCGATATGATATCCCTACCCTTCAAGCTTCT
>CAZCOP010000026.1:0-4494 GCA_964499825.1 uncultured Candidatus Bathyarchaeia archaeon | reverse complement strand
TCTCCTCTTTAGAGAGGTCGTTTATCGATATGATATCCCTACCCTTCAAGCTTCTCGGCAAACCATCAGCCTCCTAACACCCTCTAGGGTTAAGTTTTAAATAAAAATTACCAAAAACCGATCGAAGTCTAGGTTTAAACGCCGATGATCTTTCGTAGAGGTGATTATGAGATGGAATCCGTAGGCAAGCGGATTTTATAGCTTAATTCCCAACCTTCTAGTCTCTAAACCCTTAAAGGTCTATTCTTGAACCATATCTTGGCGAGCTCGTCGTAGTTGTCGAAGACCTCTCTAAGTATGGGGATGTACATCCTGATCTCCTCATCGCTCATGTACTGGAATTGGTACTTACCCGTGTATGGTGAGGGCTTACCTATACGCGTAATGAACTCTATATGCATTAGAGGGTCGCCACGCCTTATCGTGATCGGGGCCCTATCGTTGCTCAGATTGACAAGCTCAAGGGCTAACCTGCCGACGAAACCGCTGTGAACCTTAGCTGCGTTTAGGAATGAGAGTCCCATCCTGCCGTACTTGCTCTTAGCCGTTAGGTGGGCCACATAGTTTGGGGGTGTGAAGACTATCTCGTTTGAGATTAAGTTCTTATGCTCGAGGTATTGTAGGGTTGTCTCGTTCCTAACGGTCAAGACGTAGCTGTCGCCGTCGAGTAGGTTTAGGTCGAACGGGTATATGCACTTGTACCTCTCTATCAACTCCAGCAGCTTATCCTTCCCAAGCACGCCCATGCCCTAATCCACCATCAAACGCGATGAGAACCTATTCTATAAAATCACTCGCAACTTAAATAATTAATCCCACCGCTTTGTGCAGTCACCTACCTGCCTCCTTAAGTCTGCTCAAAAGTTCAATCCTAGCTCTCTCAACCCTATCTAGGAGAGCTGGCAGATCAACAGTCTTAACCTCACGGTCCTCGACAATTATCCTACCGTCAACAATAACAGTCTCGACATCCGATGCCCTAACAGCATACACAAGGTGGCTCATCTCGTTATACAAGGGGCATAGGTGAGGCCTCCTGAAGTCGATTACGGCCAAGTCGGCTCTCTTACCAACCTCCAGCGACCCGATCTCCCCATCCCATAACAGACATCTAGCCCCATCTATCGTGGCCATCCTAAGAACCCTCTCAGCTGGGAGTATCGTTGGATCCCTATTGACGCCCTTATGCAGGAGGGCGGTGAGCTTCACAACCTCGAACATATCCGAGACGTTGTTAGATGAGGGTCCATCGGTTCCAAGCGAAACTGTCACACCGGAGTCTATCAGCCTCGGGACAGGGCTAACCCCGGAGGCCAACTTTAGGTTGGATACCGGATTGTGGGAAACCTTAACCCCCCTCGCGCTCAGAATTGCTATATCCCTCTCAGTCAAAGAGACGCAGTGGGCCGCTATCACATCCCAACCGAGGACGCCCAGCGAGTCTAGGTACTCCACAACGCCGCCCTTAAGGGAGACGTTGAAGGCCTCCTCAACCTTCTTAGGTTCATCAACGGTCTCGGCCAGGTGTATATGCCACATTATGGGTTCACTTGATGAACCGTACCTCTCATTCAGCTGGTTCTTCACCTCCCAGAGTTCCCTCATGTAGTCAGGGTCCACTGTGTAGGGGGCATGCGGGTCCACGGATACGCGGATTAGGCCGTCCATCCTTCCATGCCATCTTCTAGCCAGCTCCTCGAGGGCCTTCCTGTCATCCTCCTTGCGCCATGAGAAACAGACATGGCCTATAACACCCCTGATCCCGGCCTCCATGAAGGCCCTTGCCTCATTCCCATCCTCCATGTAATGGTACATCGTGTTTATGGTGGTTGTACCGCCCATGAGGGACTCAACAGCCGTTAGGAGAGCCCCCAGGTAGATATCCTCACCCCTCATGTGGCTCTCAAGAGGCCATATCCAATTCTCAAGCCACTCCTTCAGTGGGTAGTCGTCTGCGTACCCCCTCAGGAGGCTCATCGCAGCGTGGTGGTGGGTGTTTATCAAACCTGGGATCACAACCTTACCCTCAGCGTTGATCCTCTCGTAACGTGGATACCTACCCTTCAGAACCGATGTCTTCCCGATGTCAACTATCCTCTTCCCCTCAATGATGAGGGTCCCATCTCTGATTACGCCCATAGGACCCATAGTCACGATCGTCCCGCCATGAATCATCAACTCCAAAACCCATCACCAACCTCGATCTTGAAAGATGCCAATTATAGATGGGACTACAATAGCTATAAGGGTTTATCTTACATGATCTTTATGTGAGGAAGGGGTTACCGAGATGAGCAGACCAACCCTAAACTATAATGTGCTGGAGGATTACCTCTCCGAGGTGTATGGGGTAAGGGTTGAGATAGCCAGCTTTAGAAGGCTTGGTGAAGAGGAGGAGAAGAGGGAGGCGAGGGGGGAGATAAAGAGGTTCGGATACGGAATCCCCTACCTAATCGAGTTCAAGATCAACGGGGAGAGGAGAAGCGTCGTCCTGGAGACCGTGCGCCCCGGAGAGTTCGGCCATGAACACTACTCAGATAGAGCCCAGATCATACTCTGGCAGTACTCATCCTTCAATAAGCTTCCGAAACACGTTAAGGCTGTGGATGTTGGAGCCTTCACTAGGGATGGCAGCCTAAAATCGTTAGGGGACTGTGTGGAGTTCTTTATTCTAACTGAACTGGCTGAGGGGCAGCCATATTACTTAGACTTAGAGAGGATAAAGAGGGGAAAGATCTTAAAAACCATCGATCTAGACAGATGTAGGGTTCTTTCAGAGTATATAGCAGAGATCCACTCGAAGAGGAAGGCTGATGGAGAAAAACTGTATGTGAGGCGTGTGAGAGAGCTGATCGGCCACGGCGAGTGTATAATGGGGCTCACGGATAGCTACCCATCCGGACTGGAGTATGTTGATGAAAGATTTCTGAAGAATGTTGAGAAGAGATGTATAGACTGGAGATGGAGGCTGAAGAAGATGGCCCATCGATGCTCGCAAGTCCATGGGGACTTCCATCCATGGAACATCCTATTCCGTGAGGGAATAGACTTCACGGTTCTAGATAGGAGTAGGGGTGAGTGGGGTGAACCAGCGGATGACGTCGCCGCCATGACGATAAACTACCTCTTCTATTCCCTCCAAACATATGGTGAGCTAAAGGGACCGTTCAAGGATCTCTTCAATCTATTCTGGGAGCACTATCTAAATACGACCGGGGATGAGGAGATCTTGAGGGTGATACAGCCATTCTATGCTTGGAGGGGGCTTGTGATAGCTTCTCCAGTATGGTATCCAACCTTACCCCTAGATGTTAGGGTTAAGATCTTTAATTTTATAAGGAACATCTTAGAGGTTGATGAATTCGATATGGGGTTGATTAATTCCTACCTTGAGTGAGGAATCGTGATCTAATGGAGGACGCTCCATTAAAGGTTTCAAATATCCCGATTGTTAGAGTTAGGAGGGTATTACTTATCGCCCTCATATTGACAGCTGGCAGCATATTGATGGCGTCCGTCTCAACAATAAGCTATCATGATTAGATATTCTCAGGGCGGATTGATGTACAGGTTGGTGGGGGTGGAGTTACTTTCAGGATTGAGCCCCCTCGAGGGCTGGTATGCGGCGAGAATGTGGTCTGCAGAAAACCCCCAAGAGGCGTAATGAATTATATGCAACAGACGGAGTTAGGCTTAACTATTCTTATCAAGCTGAATCTGGGGTTATTGAGGTCTCCGGAGATGGGAATTTGACGTTGGAACTCAAGGGTGTGGAGACGGTGGTTGGTAATGCCGTAAGCATCACCGGTGAGCCATGCATCCTCCGATACAATTATAGGGTTATGGGTGTGATAAAACCATTCATGTGGCTGTCTATACCATCAGCCATCCTCATGTTCATGGCTATAATGTTAATTATTAAGGGTCTACTCCACCCTCTAAGCTCAAAGGTTGTTCGATAGAGAAGCCTGAAAATGAGAGATAAATGTATGCGCATGAAACCTTTCGATAAAAGGAACCTCTCTTTTATTGGATAACCTTCTCCATCCTTCTCTTTGATAGGTCGGGCTCTGGCATCGCAGCGATCAATACTCTATACACCGGTCAATTTAGTGTGATGCTGGATATAGCGTTATACAGTCAAAGCGGACTACTGAACACGAAGGTTTGGTTTACCTCTTCTTCCCTGTTATATATGTGTAATCCTCATTCAGACAGAGGGGTTCATACTCTTCCTCCATACCTTAAAGGGGATATTCAATCCAAGGTTTAGAACAGAAATGGTTTAGATGCCTTACTAAGCGGTTGCCTCAGCCTCCCTCTCAGCTCGCCTTGTTAGGATTGAGGTGTAGAGGGCGTAACCTCCGATAGCCAAACCTGCGGTTGAGGATGAGAGGGAGAGGAACAGAAGTATGAAATCTGGTTCCACCAACCTTATGGCCATGAATAGGGATAGAATGAAGCCAAGAATTAGCAGGATGCCCCCGATAAGGA
>CAZCOP010000025.1:0-16782 GCA_964499825.1 uncultured Candidatus Bathyarchaeia archaeon | reverse complement strand
TAAACTCCTCGGTCAGTAGGCGTGTCAGTCTTTCCCTTAACATCATGATTGACATGTGGTATCTACGCATCCTCAATTAAGATTTGGATAGGGCGGATTTAAATCTAATGTACACCTCACATGTTATTATTCATATAACTTGAGTTCACCAATCTACCTTTTTAAGGTTTCTTAGAAGTTCCTCCATTTTCTTCACTTCTTCTTCTATCTCTTCGAGTCTACGTATGATCGCGTATCGGCTTAGGAGTTGGCGGAGATAGCTCCTTAGACTCTTGAAGGTTCTAGCCTCCCCTGGTATTACGCCTCTCTGCCTCAGCTTCCCAATTTTATGCCCCAAATCCTTAACCTCCATACCTAAGGTTGATGCCGCCGCCTCCATGCTTTCAGATTCGCTTACCGTCTCAATTATCTTCCAGTCCTCCCTGTTGATCTCGTTGAGCGGTGGGGTTGGATAGAAACCGTACTCATTCAACACTCCACGAACAGCATCCCTTACGATAACATTCAACTCCTCCGGTTCTAAGAGTAGGTAGTAATTGCTCAACTCGATAACCTTAACTCCAAGCTCTCTGGCCACAGCTTTAGCAGCCTCATCGGCCAAACCTTTACAGACCATCAGCGGTTTCAAACCTAATATTCTACTGTCCGCGAAGAGTTGGCGGAGATCAGACACTCCAGCCCTCCCAGCCTTAACCTCAACGCAACATTTTACCCCTGAAGGATCAGCTGCTACCATATCGACCTCGAAGACCTCCCTCTCATCGACCTTGACTATCTTATTCGTCTCTAGAATCTCATAACCAAGCCTCTCCAGTAAGGCCTTAGCAATCCTCTCACTACTTACGCCCCTAACCCTAGATTTCGGCATCTCCATACCATCCTCAAATGAATACTGTCGGTATGAGGTCCAGCGGTCTGGCCTCAATTCCCATCCTCTTCTCAACCTGCTGGGCCAATACCCTATTGAACCTCCCGCCGAAGCATGTCAGAACAACCCTCGGCTTGCACGCTTCGATAAATTCGATTAGTTGGTTGAAGTCTGCATGGTCACTGAGAGGGAATGAATCCCCCCTACGCCCGCCATAGAGGAGAGACCAACCGGAGACCAAGGCCACCTTAAATCTTGGATCATCCACCTTAAGGTTCTTGGGGATTATGAGGATGCACTCACCTGAAGCCTCAACCTCCCTGGCCTCTTCAGAACCAGAGATGAGGAATTCTAAGGAGATTCCGTGTTCCTCATATACCTGGTTTATCTCCGCTATCCTCCGGTGAACCACGACGGGTAGGTTAGTAAGCATGTTAAATGCCCTCACTATCTCTTGAGCGTTTCCCAGCGAGTCGGTCCTAAAGGTTGGGATCCTACCGTCCCTTACAGTCTTGAAAGCCCACTCAACCATGTCCCTAACGATCTCACCTCTCTCAGGAAATTTGAAGAACGGCGAACCGAAGGTTGCTTCTATTACAAGTACATCGCAATCGACGGGTTCAGCTGCTTTCAGGGTGAGTGTGTCCTTAAATTGCATGTCACCTGTGTAGAGAAGCCTCCCATCCGAAGTTGAAACCTCGTATGAGGCTGAACCCAGAACATGCCCGGCGTTGTGTGCCTCAACCTCCAGTCCTCCTACCTCAACTTTCTCACCGTAGGGGAGGGGTCTCCATCTAGTCAGCCTGCCATACCTTGACGCGATCTCTCCAGTCTCCCTTGTGGAGCTCTTCTCAACATCATGGAATCTCAACCCTTTAGAATGGTCTAAATGGGCGTGGGTCACAAATATGTGTGAACAATCCCTCTCACGCCTCCTAGGATCAAATATAATCCTCTCACCATCACTCTCGATCAATATTCCGCTGTTCCACTTCACCGTTAGAGCCATCACTGAACCCCTCAATGACGTCTAGGATCTAAGCTAAGAATCTAAAAAGGTTTCTATCCTAATGATGATGTTATCGCTTGATATGGTCATACAGCTCAGCTTTTAACCCAATCTGTCCAGTTCTATCAGAGTTGTCGATGGCGGAGCTAGGGCCCTAGTCATCACGTCCTCAGCTACCCCTCTATTATTCTCAGGATCGTACATGGCCTCAACGAGCCTGTCGAAGTCGAGCCGGTTAACCCTTTCACACGCCGCCCTTAGAGCGTTTATATTTAGGATTAAAGCCCTCTCGACCGGCATCCTCTCGGGGTTTATATCGATGCCGAAGCGACCTCTATAGCCATACATCTTCAACACGATCAACGCGGCATACATCTGGTCAAGCCCTAGAACACCGACGTTTAGGTCTTGGTCATAGTTCCCTAAGGGTTGACTGTTCCAGTGGGTGTGGGCGAGCCTCCCCTCACGCATTATTGACGCTAAAGCGTAGGCTAACTCCTCATGACCCATTAAGACATGTCCAACCTCAGGGTTTAAGGCTACTAGGGCGTGTCCCTCCTGGAGTAGCCTCCTATTCTCATCAGCCTCCAGCAGCGCTTCAACGTTCCTAGCCATCAATATCCCGTTTGCAGTGTTACGGTAGATGTTGTTTCCTCTTGGCTCGTAAGGTTTCGGCTCTATGGCAACCCTAACCCCTGGAACAGTATCCATAGCCTCAGCCAGTCCACATTCAAAGTTGTCCCACATCTTATAGAAGTCCACACCTATCGGGTTTTCGTAGCCGTCTATGCCGGGCCATACCACCATAAATTCGGTCTCAAGCTCCTTGTTCATCTTTAACGCTTCGATCGTTCTATCAATAGCCTTCCTCCTCACCTTCGGGTTTGGGTTCGATAGTGAGCCGAACTCGAAGGTCTTCTCATAGAAGAGGTTCGGAATCACCGTTATGACCTTTATCCCCGTTTCCTTCTCCAAGCTTTTATACCCGTCGATTAAGTCTTGGTTTATCTCGTTTGGGTAGTGGGCCTCCAAACCGAAGGTTGAATCGATCACCTCGTGGTCATACAAGTCTCCAACCTTCCTCAATACGTCTTCGATTGAGCCTCTCTCTACGTAGGGTTCGTGGAACCTGCCTCCGCTCGGGTAGAAGTACCAGACTCCAGCCGAGAAACGGGGTTCCAATTGAAAGCTCTTCAGGTGCTTAAGCATTTCCTCCCCATCTCTTCTAACCTTCTGTTCTCTCAGATCAATCATGTCACATGGACCTCCAAGGAGATTACGTACTTAATTAGTAAAAACCTTACTGAACCCGGCTGGCTTAGGTATCACTGTTTGACCGCGGTTCTATTGACCATGTATATCGTGTAGAGGTTATCCGTCGATGAGAAGACTGCCGTAAAATTCTTGCAGAGGTTTGAGTAGTAGCCGAAGTGGGAGACCACGTAGGAGACGTTTCCACGCTCTAGAAACCTCAGGAAGACTGAGCGGTCTATGTCTCTACTCCATAAGAAGACGAACCGTTCAATCGGTATCCCTGAGAGAACTATTATTGGGGTCCTTGTGCAGAGTATCCTCCCATCTCTGGCGTTAGCGTTAAGCCAGAGGCTTGTCTCCAATATCGGGGTCATGGCGTATATGTTCCAGATGGTCATCACAACTATCGAGGCGAGAGACAAGATTAAAGAGGCTGAGAGAAACCTGTAAGGCGTTATTAGCTTCTTCTCCCTTTTAACAACATGATGGGCGGCGAAGAATATAAAGATTGGAATCCCCGGTATGCAATATCTAAACCACCCTTCACTTCTCCCAGAGATCAGGAAGTAGGTATGTAGCGACAGGTGGGAAAGAGCTGAGACCGCTAAAGTGATGGTGTCAAGGTCACGCCGCACACACCTCTTGATCCCCAATATCGCCTCAAAGAAGACCGGAGGCGTAAGGAAGAGTAGATAGCCAACCAGATACCGAAAAGGAAGGAGAAAGCTCTCAATACTTAAAAGTCCCCCCTCACCCAGCGGGGGATGTTGAAGCCGCGTAGCCAGATAGCCCTCCAGAAGCTTTAGAAACTTCAGCGGGTCACCATAATATGCATAGTTTATGTATAGCCATAAACCTATAGAGGCTGAAGGGATCAAGCCGCTTAACACCACAACCCAAGGCTTTGAACGCCTTCTAACGAGTACGAGGAAATACAAGATGGGTGATAGGAACCAAGCCTCATACCTTACGAGGCATGAGATGGCTATGGGGATTGATCCCAAGAGAACTCTATCGTGAATGAAGAAATATAACGCAGAGAGCAGGAGCATCGTAAAGAATGGCTCAGTCATTCCCGTTGTATCATAGATGAAGACGAGCGGGTTGAAGGTCATCAAGAGGGAGGAGATGAACGCGGCTTCCTCCGACCCTGAGGCCTTAAGCGTGATCTTGTAAAGTAAGATTATCGATGTCAACCCGCAGATCGCGGAGAATACCCGGATGGACGTATAGGATCGAGTCAACCAGTATAGGATTGAATCTATATACTGGAATAGGGGGAGCCAGCACCAATGGCGTCTGAAATCGTAGGGGTTAGGTAGTAAAAGCATCCCCTTAACAAACCTGTCATAGCCGTCATACTCTGGATCAACTGTGAAATTTATGTAGACCAAACGGCTCAGCAATGCCAGAATTGCTATAAGAGATGCCTCACTCCTAGCAAGATTTAGGACGAACCCTCTCCATTTAATAGGCTTTAGAAGACCCTCACAGTTAGACCCCTGAGGGAAGGATTTCATGATCCTTACTGATCAGCCATAAACTATTTAATTGATGCTCTTTAGTTCGTTAATTTCTCTCCTCTACAGGTTAAGCTTCATTTGTAGGGTTGCCGCTTCTATGTGAGCTTTCCTTATTAGGTCAACTATCGACTCCGGTGTGATTATACTTGCGTTCATGGTTAGGTTGTAGGCTTGTTGATGGGCCAGCTGGATCAAACTTGTGACGTTCTCAACCGTTGGGTACGCTGAGTTTAATGATAGATTGAAGGCTTGTGTGTAGGCGTCCATAAATTTACGTTTAACCTTCTCTAGATCGATATGGAGCTCTTCCTCCGGTATTATTAATCCATCATCATAGACAACCCTCAGGGATAGACCAACCTCAACAGACTCTATGCCGAGCTTAGATAGGACTGCTGCAAGCCTTTGAGATATAACCTCCCCCTTCTTAGCGACGAGGGTATCACGGTTTATCCAGACACTACCGGCCTCTATCCTAGTCGGCAAGCCGACAGCGTTGAGTTGGCTTATAATGGGGCCTGGAGGTAGACCCGTATTACCAGCCGGGACTATGATATCCTCAGCTGCAACATCGCCAGCCTTAGCGATAGCCTTAACCTTACTCTTCTCGAGGAGCATGGCCAACTTGAAGGGGTTGAGGTTTGTGAATAGGAAGATGTTGGGGCCTTGGAGGTATTCCTTTAATTTGTCTATGTTGGGTTTGTCACCGCTCTCCGCTAGAGCTCTTTCCATTATCTTATTCTTCACAACCCTCAGGTGGGTGCTCCCCCTGAGCTTTCTTCTCAAAGCCTGGAGTTGGGGTGCCCTAACCTTATGTAAATCGGCGATGCCTATAACTCTATACTGCTCGATTAGTTTCCTTACTCCCTCAACCTCTTCAGCCTTCCTTAACAAGGTTTGACGTTGCAATCTTTTACCTCCCTTCCATTCAATGCTGTGCTTAGATGTTTACTCTGACGGATGGCCCCATGGTCATCTTGAGGAATACTGACTTTATATTTTTCATTCCCCTCCGCAGCCTCCCCTCTATCCTCCTAAGAACGGTCTGTATGTTATCGGTCAGTTCCTCATCCGTCATGTTCTCCGTCCCCACTCTGCAGTGTAAAACTGGCTGCCCTCTAGTCCTAACAAGGACCATCCTCCTAGCCCTGCCGATCTCCCGCTCTATATCCATAGTTGGGGGTACTGGTCTAGGCATCTTCCCTCTAGGCCCGAGAATTGAGCCGAAGACCCTGCCTATCAAAGGCATCAATGTGGGTTCAGCGAGGAAGAAGTCGACACTATTAGCTATCCTCCTCTGCTCCTTCTTGTCATTAATTAGGGCTTCTATCTCCTCCCTACCCAAGACCACATCCGCACCGCTTCTCCTAGCTCTCAGGGCCACATCCCCAGTTGCGAAGACGCATACCTTAACCCCCTTACCTATCGGGTGAGGCAGCTCTATCAGCTCCTGTATCCTCTCCTCAGGCCTCCTCATGTCAACGTCATGTAGGTTTATGATAAGCTCAACCGACTGGTTAAAGTTTCTCTTCTCAGTCTTCTCCCTAAGTTCTCTTATCGCGTCGCGGACCTTCTTATCATCTATGGGCATCTCTCACCACGCTCTTCCTCACGTTTACTATTAGCCTTCCTCAAGGATCGAGTCGTATACGCCCTCATCTATCTCCCTCTGGACTTCGCGGGGGTCTTTACCCTCAACGGTTACGCCCATACTTACGCAGCTTCCGAGTATCTCCTTCACAGCCGCCTTGAGGGTTTTGGCTAGGAGGGATTCCCTCTTTATTTTCGCTATCTTTACAACTTGCTCTATAGAGAGGTTTCCAACCTTCTCCCTATTCGGTGCGCCTGAACCTTTCTCTATTCCAGCCTCCTTAACTATTAAGGCCGATGTTGTAGGTACGCCTACTGAGACCTCAAACTCTTTAGTCTCGGGGTCAACTATAACCTTGACTGGAACTCTCATACCGGAGTATTCCTTCGTCACCTCGTTTATTTTGTTAACAACGGCGAGGACATTTACGCCTAGGGGACCCAAGGCTGGGCCTAAGGGTGGACCAGCCGTAGCCTTACCTCCATCAACTAATACCTCGATAACCTTCTTCTCCACCATAATCCACTCACTCCTTAGCCTTCTCGATCAGCTTCACGTAATCTGCATGAACAGTTACTGGTAGAGTGAAGGTTGCCTCTAATAGCTCGATGGTCACCTCCTCCTTGGCCCTCTCAACCCTCGTTATCTTGGCCCTCATACCCTTGAATGGTCCACCTATAATCTCGACTATGTCACCGACATCCAGCCCCTCTATAACGGGTTTGGTTACTATATACTTCTCAATCTCAGAGAACGGGACCATCCCTTGAACTCTTAACCTGACATGCTTTATGCCAGCGATTGCGTCCTCCACGATGTGTGGTCCCTCAGCCTCGATGAAGATGTAGCCCTTCAAGGCCTCAGGTACAAGTATGGCCTTCACGGGTAACTTGTGGACCTCAACCCTGCTGGCGATGAGGTTGGCTACATTCCTCTCCTGCCCAGCTGTTGTCCTGACGGTGTATATGAATGTGTGAGGTCTATTCCCTCTTCCCTCTTCAGATTCATCCATACGTCGTTAACCCCCAAATAACCCAACAGTCAGTAGAATTGACAGTATCTTTACAATGAATCCTATAAGTCCAACTGAAATTATCCCAAGGAAGCATATCTTGATCGATAGCCAAAGCTCACTCTTCCCCGGCTTCTTTGAGAGCTGAAGCAGCCTCATGCAAGACCTAAGGAAGGACCTCATCCCCAATTTTATCCCGAACCTTCACACTCTCAAAGAAAGGATTGAAAGCAAATATAAAAACGTATGGGAAGACAACCATCTTTAAACACTCCTTTTTAATATGATGTTTGGATAAAAGATTTAAATTAGTAGTCTATAAAGGATTTTAGTAGCTGGTGGGTGAGAGATGGATCGGATCATCTTGATCACCCTCGGCTTGAGCATCGTCATCATACTCTTCCTCGCAACATTCTTCATGTATCTGAAATGGGTGGAGAAGACCCAAAAGAGTATATGAGTTAGACCTAAATCCTTCCTGGCTGGAATGTTACGTAAATGTTTCTGATTAATGAGGTTGGTAGGTTATTCTTATGTAGTCGTAATCCATGTCTACGTAGCATCCTGAGGATTCCGCGAAGACTATGAAGCCTATGATCTTATACTTGCGGATCTCCCTATCCCTGATTAGATCCGTAAAGCTGTTTAGGTAGTAACCGAGGTCTATCTTCAGGGTTATCCACTCACCAAACTCCTCCGGCCTTACCTCCCTAATAAAGTATCCGGTGTGGATATGCTTATAATAATGGCAGTAGGTAAAGTTCTTTGGAACATTCCATATATGCGTCCCGTTTACACAATAACCGGTGAAGAAGATATCAAAATATATCTTCTCTCCTTCGCCATAGATATCTGCATCATCATACACGATCATGAAGGTTATACCTACGTTCACCCTCCCGTATTGACCCGGATGAGTGATGGAGTAGTTTATGAACTTTATCTCGTTAATTCTGAACGCCGCCTCAAGGAAGTATTCATCTAACTCTATCGGTTCGTCAACGTTATATTCGATGTAATCGAGTAGATCTGTCTCCAATCGCCAGTTATAGCTAACAACTTACGGGTATAGCCGTATTGATCTATATGTTTACCTTGGTAAACCCCAGCGTTTCCCCATTCGCCGGTATTGTTGCACTCGAGATGTAGTATACCATCCCGCATCTCCACCACGGTGTACTCATTCTTATTCCACTCCTCCTTAAGCCAGGCATCACCAAATCCTGAGAGGAAGTCTCCATCATCGACCATGAGGTAGTAACGTCTTGATCGAGCAAGAATCCGATTTAAAGCTTCAGTAATATTTGAGAGTTCCCCTCTTAAGCTCTCAACCTCAGATATCAGCCTACCTCCAAACTCATCAAGCCTTAGGTTCACATCAAAAATCGCGTAACCAACAAAGGAGGCCTCCAGTAGCAACATCAGCATAAAAGCTATGAAGATTTTGTCATACCTGTCCATTCCTAGATTCCTCCTAACTAGAATAGCCTAAGGCGCAAACGATCAGGGAACGCCCTCACAATCCCTCTTTAAATGATCCATCAACATTGGCATCAGTTCGATTCCTCTCTCCAGAACGCCCAGTCCCCCTCTCCTACATTCTTTCTCAGAGAATGTTGTTATTCCATCAGCCGGGATCTTATCGCCTGATATAAGCACTGGAACGGGATCGTCGCTGTGGGTTTTGAGCTTACATGGGGTTGAGTGGTCTGCAGTTACACAGAATACATAATCCCTTAAGTCAATCTCTGATAGGAGCCTTCCAAAGAAGTGTTCATCGATCAGGGCGATCACCTCCATCTTCCTCCTAAAGTCTCCATCATGTCCAGGTTCGTCGGGGCCCTTTAAGTGTATGTAGAAGCAATCGTAGTGTGGAAGCGCCTCGATGAGCCTGTTAACCCTCAATTTACAGTCGGTCTCTATATCCCTCGTTGGGGGTGGGATATCAATAAGGTGCATGCCAGCAAGCTTGGCGATCCCTCTCTCAACGGGCATGTCAGCCAAACAGGCGAAGCGAACCCCGTATCGGTCACATATATTGAAGAACTTTGGAACCCTATCGCCTGGGTCTCTCGTCAATATAATGTTTGCGCTCAACTTTCCCTCAGCAATCCTTCTTCTATTCACCTCATGCCTCTCTAAAATCTCATGGCTCTTCTCGATGAACTCATTAACGAGGTCGGCAGCCCACTTTGAGGCTTCGCTGTCATCCTTAGGTGTACATCTCCTCAACACCATCTCGGCTCCAACCCTTACTACGCCGAGACCTCCAACCTGTTTGTAGGCTGGGTCTGTGTTTGTTATGTTGCTCGATAACTGTATACCTCTACCCTTTATAACGAGCACTCCCCTATGTCCCATAGTATTTTTGAAGATGAAATCCGCCGGATGAGACTCCAACCTAACGTTCTCATTTATGGCCTCAGCGAGCTCTGAGGCCTCCTCGGTTGTTAAAGATCTACCAACCCTACGGTCTATTATCCTCCAACCGGGACCGGCGGTCGCAAAGTTACATCTCAAAGCTAGGTCTCCATCTTTCATAGTTATACCCGATCCGTAGGCTTCTAGGGGTCCCCTACCGGTGTGATACTTGAATGGGTCGTATCCAAGTATGGATATAACAGCCACATCGCTCTCCGGGGCTATACCTCTACCAACAGTGTACATGAGGCCGGTCCTACCAGCTTCAGCGAGGAAGTCCATGTTTGGAGTGTCAGCGGCCTCAAGTGGGGTCTTGCCGCCTAACTCGTCTATTGGCAAGTCACCAACGCCATCTATGACGACGTAAATTAACCTTAAACCAGCCAAATTGATACCCTCCAGATTAGGTTAAAAGAGGGGATTCCGGCTCATATATCTGTTGATGGACAGGACTTTTAAGTTATTCTGAACTAGATCTCTTAAAGTTTTGTTCACGCTCTATCCCTAAACCTCTAGAATGGATAAATCACCCATGTTTCCTTCCGGGTAGACCTGCCCCTAAAGGCTTATTAGCTGAATCATCGGGATGATTACTTATAGCCATAACACCGAGTGGAGGGAGAGCTATACTAACCATAAAGGCCGAAGATTTGAGGGAGATCGGCTTCCAGATCTTCAAAGCGGCTGGTGTCCCTGAGGATGAGGCCAAGCTTGTATCTGACTTCTTAGTTAGGGCGAACCTTGATGGGCATGATTCCCATGGGGTTATACGTATACCACCATACGTCGAGAAGGTTCTTGAGGGAGAGATCAAGGTGGGAGTCAAACCTGAGATAATACGTGAAACCCCGAACTCCGCTGTCATGGATGGTAAGTGGGGTTTCGGTCAGGTTGTGGGCGTTAAGGCTATGGAGATAGCAGTTGAGAAGGCTAAAGAGAATACTGTGGGAATAGTAACAGTATTTAACTGTAACCATGTCGGGAGGCTCTCAGACTACACGATGATGGCGGCGGAGAACAGTATGGTTGGGGTGGCCATGGCGAACTGTGTAACTAGGGTTGCACCGTATGGCGGAATGGAACGTATGCTTGGGACATGCCCAATAAGCTTCGCCTTCCCGACTGGAAGGGAGATACCGTTCGTCTTTGATATAGCGACAAGCATATGCGCGGAGGGAAAGATAAGGGTTAAACTCCACGAGGGGAAGAGGCTGCCCTATAAATGCATAGTTGATAAGGAGGGAAACCTTAGCGATGATCCAAAGGATCTTTACGAAGGAGGGGCGATCCTACCCCTTGGGGGTGAAGTTGGGTACAAGGGCTTCGGCCTCGGCCTCGTTGTTGAGGTTCTGGGTGGGATACTGTCCGGAACTGGATGTTCATGTAGCGAAGGTTTTAAGGGAGGAAACGGCCTCTTTCTAGAGGCGATAAACATCCGGAGCTTCATGGATATAAACCGATTCAAGAGTGAAATAGACGACATGATAAAGAAGATGAGGAACTCAAAGCCGAGACCGGGCTTCAAGAGAGTTATGACCCCCGGTGAGGTTGAGTATATAAACCGCATGGAGAGGCTTAAGAAGGGCATACACATCCCAGAAAAGACTTGGGAGGAGCTCGTCAAGACGGCGAAAAAGTTCAATCTAGATATAGAAGGCTTCATTAAGCATTAAGAATAACTTTTCCATCATCTCCTTCTCCAGCCGTAACTCCTAAGACTTAAGTGTGGAAGTTAATGAATTATCTCTGTGGGATGCGGGTATGGAGACTGGTTCTCCAAGCTACATCAAGGGTCTTTTTAACCTAAATGGGAGGAAAGCGGTGATAACGGGTGGTGGAGGCGGAATAGGGGGAGCGGTTGCGCTTGGATTCGCCGAGTTTGGCGTCGACATAGCGTTGATTGACATAAACCCCGACGGTATGAAGTCCGTTGAGGAGAGGGTTAAGTCCATATCCAACGTAGATATCTTAACCGTGAAAGCCGATGTATGCGTTCTGGAAGAGGTCGAGGAGGCTGTAGATCAGATAATCGGGAGGTTCGGTCACATCGATATTTTAGTGAACTCGCATGGTATAGGGCAGTGGTCACCGGCTGAGGAAATGGAGGAGAGGGACTGGGATAGGATGTTAGATATCAACCTGAAGGGGGTCTTCCTTATGTGTCAGGTCGTGGGCCGCCACATGATAAAGAGGAGGTATGGAAAGATCATAAACATAGCCTCGATGTCAGGGAGTATAGTCAATAAACCCCAACCACAAGCGCACTACAACGCTTCTAAGGCCGGGGTAATAATGTTGACTAAGAGCCTAGCAGCTGAGTGGGCGAGGTATAACATAAACGTAAACTGTGTAAGCCCGGGATATACGCTGACGCCCCTTGTCGAAAACCTGTTGAAGGAGAAGCCGGAGTATATGGATTATTGGAAGCCCCTGATACCCCTAGGAAGGCTTGCCAAACCCATCGATATAGTTGGCTCGATAATATTCCTCGCATCCGATGCAGCGAGTTACATTACTGGTCATAACCTAATTGTGGACGGTGGGTACACGATATGGTAGCTAGAATCGGTCAAGCACCCACATGTAAGGGAAGGACTTGGGGAATAGAGCCTCAAGGAGCCTAACGTTACCCCTAACCTTAACCCTCCAATCATTCACAACGTCCTGGACACTTCTATACCCAACGACCAGCTGTGTGAGTATACTTTGCGGAAGCTCGATCCTGTTCATCCCCTTCCCGTTTCCTTCACTCACCGATAGTTCTCTACCCCTAACCCTAAACTCCGTGCTGGCAAGCTCCGTCTTAACCTCAACTTGAACGTTCCTAACCTTCCTCTCCTTAACCCTCCTCTGTAGCTCATCCTCTATCTTCTGGAATAGGGTTCTCTGGTTGATTATCCTCATCATCCCACCACTATCCTTACGATACCTAACAACCGACTCAGAGCCAAACCTGTGGCAGTACTCAGTAAATGGATGATCCAACGGAAGGCTGAACCTGATATACTCAAACCTCCGTTCCATAGCCTTAACTGCCAGATCCTTAAGGATCGTGCCGAAGACTCTACACTCCTTCATACCGATCTCGGTGACCAGAAACTCATAGTCGTATCGGGTATAATCCCTATCAGGGTCCATGAACCTGTGGAAGGAGACGTACGCAACCACCTTATCACCCTCCTCCCAGACGAGTGCGGGTGGCGGATACCCGGGCCTCTTCCCACGGCGAAAGCCCATCCATTCACCCCTCTTCCTGACGATCGTGCAGGTTCGCTCCCTGTTGTTCTCGTTGAATATCTCCAATACTGAGTCGATATCCTCCTCGGTGAACTCTCTAACCTCGTATTCATCCAGCCTTCCAGCCTCCTCAGCGTCCCTAACCCTAACCGTTAAGGTGTGTTCTGGGAGGCAGGGTGCATAACCGAATTTTGTATAGAAGTTCGGTATCCCAAAGAGCATCGATACGTCGCATCCGTGATCATGCATGTATCGTATGGTGCGCGTCATACATTTACGTGCGAAGCCTCTCATCCTATACTCAGGTTTAGTTTCTACACCGGCTATCCCTCCCATCCTGACGACGGATGAACCTACCCTCATATCCAATTGGATCAAAGCGACGTGGCTGACCGGTTCACCATCCACCAGGACCTCTTCGAAGTGGACGATGGGCTCCCATACCGACCTCATTATGCGACGTTTTTCATCTCTACTGCGGAGCTCAACCCTTCCATCCATCTCGGGCAAAGGGGTGACGCCTCCAACACTTAACTATATGTTTAAGGAGACATGTAGTTAAACGATATAAGCTTATAACTAAACTCTGTCGCTGCCGTGGTGTATGGTATGTGGTGGATATCCAAACCAGAGGAAGTTGAAGCGAAGATAACTGAATGGATTAATAGGCATCAGGACCTCCTTCGCCTTGAGTTCGTCACCCAATTCACCGGACATAAAGTCTATGCATTAACGGTGACGGACAAGTCAATTAGGGATGAGTCAAAGGTTAGGTGTATATTCGCCGTCCCCCACGCTCATGAACCAGCCGGGACCGCAGCGTCCATTGATGTGATAAATCAACTCCTAACTGGGGTGAACCTCAGAGGTGAACCCACCGATATTGATAGGGAGGAAGCCCTAAGGAGGTTGATCCTAACCTTCATACCGGTGGCGAACCCCTACGGGATGGAGAGGTCCCCTGAGAGGTGGTGGGATGGAACGAAGTATACGAATGAGGAGTTCTTGAATATAGCCTTCGGCGTTGATCAGGACGGTAAGAGGTTCCATAGGTATGGGCGGTGGTGCAGTTTAGAACATAAGCCGATGAGGATCGGGATAGTATACGAGAAGGTCTGGCATCACACCTATGTCGAACCTAACAGGGACTGGAGCTCCTCATACTTCAAGCTCCTATTTAAGCTTCTACCAGAGCATAAAACGAATCTACTGCTTGACCTACACCAGACCGAGTTTGAGAGGAGCCCCTACAACGCGGAGGTTATACTCCCAACCTTACAAGACGAACTGCCAAGGGAAATAAGAAGATATAATGAGGAATGGGGCGTGAAGCTTGTTGATGCCCTAGAGAAGGCCGGAGGTATGTGTAAACCCGAACCGAGACCCCTCGGCTACATCGGAGAGCAGAGGGAGTACTTCGTCAAGTACAGCGGCTTCATTATGAGATCGATCCCTATGCTAACGGTTGAGGTTCAAAACAACAATGAGAGGACTCCACCCAGGAGGCAATTAGAACTCCATGAGGCAGTTATAAAGGCGACCATAGATAGATTAACTGAGGATGGTGAGAAACCACCATCAAGACCGTTCAAGGATCCCCAAACCATAGATTATCAAGTTTAAGGTTATAATCGAGGGACCAACCTGTCAATTTTTAAATCTAACCCCCTAGACCACACGATTCAAGCGACTCGTAGATGATATCCAAGACTATACCTACATATTAAAAAAGAATTAATTCCCTGTCATTAAAGAGGGTGTTAGGTGGGGCGGGTCTGAGATTTTTTAATCTAATCCGGGAACTCGATGCTGAGTTAAGGGCTTTGGAGAAGGAGAGAGAAGTACTGGAGGAACTACTGAGTTCAGGCGGAATTTCAAAGGATACATACATCAAGGTTAACGGAAGACTGAAGGAGTTCGCATCCAGAATTGAAGCTGCAAAGAGCATCTTCGAAGAGGAGAGAACACTGCAACTGTCGACTCTTAATGAACAGATCAACTTGATCGAGTCCCTTCTGGTGGACCTGACGTTCCGCTACCTCAGTGGGGAGATAACCGAGGTTGAATGGAAGGAGAAGAGCCGGATACTAACACTCGGGCTCGACTCCACAAAGGACATGAAGACCCAGATGGAGATGGGGATACGGAGAGAGCCCGCCCCGCCGAAACCACTCTCCAAGAAGAGGGAAGAAGAGGACACAAGTATACCGCTAAAGGAAGTTGAGGAGGTAAGGGTTAGAACCACACCAAAGATTAAATCTAATCCCCGCCAGGATACTTTGAGGATTTCGATCGAGAAGCCTTTAGGAGAAGTCGCCGAAGATGAGTTAGAAGGTATAAAGCAATATGCGAAGGAGAGGAGCATCCAGAAGGAGAGAGCAAGACCCGTTAAGGCGCCTTCCGAGCTTAACGACTCCGACATCTCCGTAATTCACTGTAGAAATCCGTGGAATAGGGAATGTAGGAACACCGATATAGTTCTTAGCATATACTACAACGGTGAGTTCCTCCCAATATGTAGGGAGTGTTGGGAGAAGATTTCAGAGAAGAATATCGAGTGGTCGAGCTGTTAACCGCCGGAACATTAATTACGTTACGATTAAAATCGGCTAGTTTTTATTCGGTCTATTAGCGGGTTCTCTCCCTCCTCTTCCAGCGGAGGTTCTTCCCCCTGCACTTTCTGCACTTCTTGGCTGTAGGGGCATTCCTAGCGCCGCAGTCCCTGCATATCTTCAAGTATAACCTCCGCTTCTGCGCTATACTCTTCTTGATTGGATCAGTTATCGGCAACCTACCACACCTAGGAGAGACCTTTATCTCAGAAAATTGGAGAGGGATATAATAAATCTATCCCCAAAGCTCCTAGATAGTCTACTGCCTTTAGAGTAACCAGCTCTCATCATTATGTTTTTGATGGATTGGTGAGCTGAAGATAACGGTAACCATCAACTATGTAAAAAGTATCGAACTTACCCCTACCTCGGTAACGATCCTGTAAGCTTTCCTAATGTGCCCAGATGACTCCACGGATGGTCCATCAAGTCGAATACGTCGTTAACCTTTATGCGGAGTGTTCAAATGATATAATATATACAGCCTCGTTATATCGAGATTTAAAAATGACTTCGCCCATTAAAACCGGTGGTGAAGTGGGTGAAGGCTGCAATCTGGTATGGTGGTAAGGATATAAGGGTGGAGGATGTACCCAAACCGGAGATAAGAAGCGACGAGGTTCTGGTTGAAGTTAAGGCTGTTGGAATATGCGGCTCAGAACTCCATGCTTACGAAGGCGTATCAAAAAGGAGAAAATCTCCACTCGTAATGGGACATGAGTTCTCAGGTGTAATAGCCGAGGTTGGAGACAAGGTTGAAGGATTTAAGAAAGGCGACAGGGTTGTGGTTGACCCCTTAAGCCGCTGCGGAGTGTGCGAGCAGTGCACAGTGGGGAGGGGAAATGTATGTAGGAACGTTAAACTCCTGGGTTTGCACGTCAGCGGAGCCTTCGCGGAGTATGCACTAGCCCCAGCTAGGAACTGTTACAAACTTCCGGATCACGTATCCTTCGAGGAAGGCAGCGTCGTCGAGCCGCTCTCGGTTGGAGTCCACGCCGTAAACAGGACGCCCATCAAGCTAGGCGACACGGTCCTCGTAGTTGGGGCAGGTGTGATAGGGCTGATGGCTCTCCAAGCTGCCAAGGCAGCGGGGGCCGGAAGTATATTCGTTACTGACGTCGTCGATTACGGGTTGAGGTTCGCTGAGAGGTTAGGTGCCGATGTGGCAATAAAGCGAGGAGGGAGGACCCTGTTAAGAGAATCAATGAACTTACAGGGATGAAGGGGGTTGATGTCTCCATGGAAGCAGTAGGTT